>JAGPLK010000013.1:0-11431 GCA_018053445.1 Bacteroidales bacterium
CCTTTAAGCTAAGGGTTGCCATTGCAAGCCCCACACCCACTGCAAGTGCATCAATACTTGTAGCAACTGCTGCTGTAATTAATACTTTTGGTTTTCTTATATCAAGACACACCTCCTCCGGATTTGCCAGACTATCCTTTATCATTTTAACTCCTGTGTATACAAGTATAACAAAAGCAATCCAATGATCAACAGATACAATAAGTGACTGTAGCCCTATACCGGCCAGCCAACCGGCAAATATAAAAAGAGACTGAACCACAGCAAATGTGGATACTATTCTGATAAAAGAGAGTCTTGGAATTTGAGGAAGGCACATTCCTGAAGACAACGACACGGCAAATGTGTCGAAACAGAGACCTAAGGCCAGAAGTATAAGTTCCGCCCAGGACATTGTCAGGCTCTCTTACCCTCTCTCAGAAGATACATTCCAATGAATGTAAAGAGACCATTAGCTATTAGTATCGTAAAGCCAAAACCAAAGCCAAGAAACTCCTTACCAACATAATCCAGTACAAAGCAAAGAATTGGTGATGCTATTGCTACTAGTGGCATATATCTATCCTTAACAGTATAATTTGTAAGAATTCCAAAGAAGAAGAAGCCCAGAAGCGGACCATAAGTGTATGCTGCAAGCATATATACCAAGTCAATAACCGCCTGATTATTTACTTTATACAGTATCAAAATTATCAAAAAGAAGAGTATTGCAAATCCAGCATGAGCCTTTTGTCTGATGCTCTTTTTTCTCTCTTCAGACAAATCCGTTCTTTTACCAAACCCAATAAAGTCAATACAAAAAGAGGTTGTCAACGATGTTAAAGCACCTCCTGCACTTGGGTATGAGGCAGAGATCAATCCAATAATAAAGAAGAGACCAACACCAAGTCCAAGGTACTGGCTGGCAATTGTTGGAAACAATTTATCTGTCTGAGCTTTCGTAAATTCACCTAACTCATTTGCAAGTCCGATACCCTCCATTCCGCCTAGCTTTGAGCTTACAAAAATGGCGAGTACTGCTCCCATCAAAAGGAAGAAGAAGTTTACGACAACTATTGTTATACTGGTTGTATATATATTTTTTTGTGCCTCACCAATATTTTTGCAGGTAAGGTTCTTTTGCATCATCTCCTGATCAAGTCCTGTCATTACAATGGTGATAAAAATACCGGCTACAAACTGTTTGATGGCATTAGTAGAGTTGCTCCACTCCCAGTCAAGCCACTGAGCATAATCTGTGCCTGCAACTGCTCTTGCCATATCACCAATCCCCCACTGCATCTCTTTGGCAACAAAATATATAGTCAGTCCTACTGCCAGTAACATAAAGGTTGTCTGAAGAACATCTGTCCATATGATTGTCTTGACTCCACCTTTAAAAGTGTAGAGAAATATCAGAAACATAAATATAAATGCAACTAACCAAAATGGGACAGAATCCTGAGGCAGAAATGTATGAAGCACTAAAACCACAACAAATATTCTTACAGCCGCCCCTAATATTCTTGATACCATAAAGACAGAGGCCCCGGTCTTATATGTAAAGAAGCCAAACCTGCTTTCAAGGTATCCGTAAATTGAGGTAAGATTCATCTTGTAATAGAGAGGGATCAGCACCTTGGCAATAACAAGGTAACCAACTACAAATCCTAATACAAGCGGCATATAGTAGAAATTTTGATTAAGAACATTTCCCGGTACAGAGATAAAAGTCACACCGGAAATTGATGTTCCAACCATTCCGTAGGCAACGATATACCATGGAGATTTCTTATTTCCGAGAAAATAGGAACCGCTGTCGGCCTTTCTGGATGTCAGCCAGGATATAAAGAAAAGAAGAGCCGTGTAGAGCGTAAAGGCTATCAGAAGCCACGAAAGTGGAAAGTCATGTTGCATATGATTTAATGTTAGATTATTTGCTTAATGGCACAAAAGGCTGCCTGTTCTGGATTGAACGCCCCAGAGTCACTTCGTCAGTGTACTCAAGATCATCACCAAAACCAACACCCCTTGCTATTGTACTTATTTTAATATCAAAATTGTTAAGTTTCTTGAACAGATAGTATGCAGTTGTCTCTCCCTCCATAGTTGTACTAAGGGCAAGAAAAACCTCATTAACCACTCCGGCTGAAACTCTGGAAATCAGATGATCAATCGATAAATCTGAGGGTCCTGTACCATCCATAGGTGATATTATTCCTCCCAGAACATGGTACAACCCATTGTACTGACCTGTGTTTTCAATACTTATAACATCTCTGATGCTCTCAACAACACACACAAGAGTCCTCTCCCGTGATGGAGAAGAGCATACCGGACAAATATCCGAATCTGAGATCATATTACACTCTTTGCAATATTTAATCTCACTCCTCATTCTGAGAATTGATTTACTGAATCGCTCCACATTCTCTCCCGGCTGCCTCATAAGATGTAGCGCAAATCTCAGCGCACTCTTCTTCCCTATTCCGGGAAGAGAAGAGAGTTCATCAACAGCATCCTGTAAAAGTGTAGATGTAAGGTTACTTCTGTACATTAATTTTTTGATTGAGTCTTTCCAAGATGAAAGTCAACTGCCTTTCTCACAGATCCGTGTTCAAGCAAAAGCGAGTTAGCCAGCTCGTAGTCTGTTATGCCGGCCTCCTCCATAATCATCAGGGTTCCTCTGTCAACAAGTTTGGCATTTGTAAGCTGCATATCCACCATTTTATTCCCCTTAACACGACCAAGCTTAATCATAGAGGTTGTAGATATCATATTCAACACCAGTTTTTGAGCAGTTCCTGATTTCATTCTTGTGCTGCCTGTTACAAACTCCGGCCCCACAACAACCTCAATTGGAATCTCAACCTCTGCTGCAAGTGGAGAGTTTGGGTTACAGGTTATACAGCCAGTAAGAAGACCTCTCTTTCTGGCCTCTCTTACTGCTCCAATGACATAGGGAGTAGTTCCGGAAGCTGCTATGCCAATTACCACATCGTTTTTATCAATCCCAAATTGCTGCATATCGCTCCATCCCATATCCCAGTTATCCTCAGCAGCCTCAACAGCTCTTCTTATTGCAGAATCACCGCCGGCTATCAGACCTATTACCAGATCATAAGGAGCTCCGTATGTTGGCGGAATTTCAGATGCATCCAATATACCCAGCCTGCCGCTTGTACCGGCTCCCAGGTAAAAGAGCCTTCCACCCTTTTTCATCCTTTCTACAATTCCGTCAACTATCTTTTCAATTTGAGGGATGCACTTTTCAACTGCTACAGGAACTGTTTTATCCTCTCTGTTCATATTCTGGAGCAAATCCAGGGTAGACATCTTGTCAAGGTCGCTATACCTTGATGGTTGTTCTGTAATCTTCATTATAGAGAATATTAAATACTTTTACAGTGATTTATGATATTGAACAAGCCCCTCAATAGGAGACTTAAGTATTGTGCCAAGTTTGACTCCAAGCTTTTCTGCCACCTCAGATATAATATCCTGATAGTAGTATGCAACTGACCCTACAAGATTTACCTTATACTTTTTATAGTCATACTGCATAATATTTCTGGTAAAAAACTCCTCAAAACTATCTCTCAGGAGTTTGTCAATATGTGGATTATTCTTATTGTCATTTAGAAATACAGAGAAGGTTGCAAGGTATCTGTTTGGAAAAGGCTGGCGATAAACTCGTTCAATTACAGAACCATAAGTAAGGCCATATTTTTGATCAAAGATATCATTAAGATCCTTTGGCAATTGCCTCTTTAAATAATCTGAGATAAACTTTCTTCCAAGGACTGCACCACTCCCCTCGTCACCAAGAATATAACCGCACGCCGGAACATTGTCTGCAATATTCTCACCATCATAATAACAGGAGTTTGCACCGGTACCCAATATGGCAGCAATTCCCGGCTTGCGTCCGCAAAGAGCCCTTGCTGCAGCAAGAAGATCAGTGTAGGCGTTTGCACGAGATTTTGGGAAAACCTTTCTAAAACAATTTTGGAGCACCTGAATTTTTTCAGGAGAGGCCACACCAGCACCGTAGAAATGAATCTCGGTAACAGTAGCACTTATATCAGGAAGAAGATGTTGCTCCAGTTCATAAATTATCTGCTCTTCGGTTTGAAAAAAAGGATTAATACCTGCTGTTGTGATTTTCTGGACCGAACCGTCGCTGTGAATAGCTCTCCAATCTACTTTGGTTGAGCCGCTGTCTGCAATTAAACGCATATGAATGGGGTTTATATAATTGGCAAAGGTAACTATTTTGCCAGACTATTTCAACACCACAGGGAACTTTCTCCAATGCATATAACCCGCCACAGCAGCTATCAGATATACAAGATAAAGCAATGCAGTAACATAAAGACCTTGCCAGAAAAAGAGTAAGGCAGCAGCAAGGTCTGCTATAATCCAGAGTATCCAGTTTTCAATATGCTTACCTGATACCCACCAGGTTGCCAGCATACTTATAATTGCGACAAAGGCATCCATAGCCGGATATGGATCTTCACTATAATTTGAAAGAATATAATAAACAATGAAAAAACCACCCAGTGAAGCAATTGAGGATACAACACCCTTCCTGAAATCCAGCTTTACTGTTACCTCTCCTCCAATACTCTTAATATTTGAAGCGCTCTCCCCTCCCCATTTTCTCCATCCGTAAAAACTAACAATCAGGTAATATAGCTGCAGCAAAGCTGCAGCATTAAGTGAGGCCATGTAAAAAACGATAATATACATCAAGGCAGAGAGAGCACCAACTATCCACATTGCCCTCTTCTGCCTGATTTCAAGAATTACGTAAGCAAATCCTGTAATTGCCCCAACTATTTCAATCCAGTTCATTAAAATCTGAATGATGCTTTTAACATAAAATTAATACCTGCCTGAGGATATAACCCCTCCTCAATATAGGGAGATGAGCCATCTGCAAATTTAGCCATATACACCCAGGCATTTGAAAAATATTTTCTGTTAAGAATATTATCAATAAACAGACCAAGTTCCAGCTCAGAAATATCTTTTATTTTAAAACTCTTTATCCCTTTTAAACCCATTATAAAATAGGCCGGGACAGATCTTTCAACACTGGATGTATTGTCATAATACTGCCTGCCTACATGTTTACCATAAACCGATACTGATGACGACAGAGATGGCATAAATGTAACCATACCCATTCCAACAGTAGACGGTGAGTACGGAAGATTGGTGATTTTGTAGAACTCACTCATTTGAGGAAGAGGAGTCCAGTCATCCTGATTGTCATACAAATCTGTCCAGTGAGTGTAGTCTTTAATTCTGTTAATACTTAATGACAGATTCCCGTCCAGTTTAATAAATGAAACAGGAGACCAGGAGGCAATCAGTTCTATCCCTCTTCTGAAAGAGAGGGGAACATTCTCCTTTATAACATACCCGGTTTCACTCAATCTTCCTGTGGGAACAAGCTGGTCCTTATACTCCATGAAATAAAAATTTGCAGAAAGAGCAACACTTTTTCCTGTAAAAGTATACCCAGCCTCAATGTCAATCAACCTCTCCGGCTTAATAAGGTCAGCTTTACCAGCCTTTATTGACTCTTTTATATCGGCCCTCCCCGGCTCCTTTCTTCCTACTGAGGCCGATGCAAACACTCTGCTGCTGCCTGAATTATATGTTATTCCAGCCTTAGGATTAAAGAAGTTGTATTTGTTGTCATTGTTTAACTTTATAAAATCCTTGTCCTCCCCTCTGAGGCTATATGATATGTTTCTGTACTGAAGATCCGCAAAGGCTGTTATCTTCTCAGATATATTCAGCTCCGCCCTTGCAAACAGAGAGAGATCTCCTTTATATCCGTCATTCAGATACCACTGGTAATTCTCCGGGATATTTTCTCTCCATTTTGACCATATCAGATTTCCAAAATGAGATCCGTCATAATATGAATATGATATACCTCCGGTTGCCTTCAGACGCTTCCTGTTTAATTGCAGTGTAGATGATGCGGCATAATAATCATTTGCCAGCGCCTGTCTTATTATCACATCTGATCTTTTATACTCTTTTGAATCTATTATCTGGAGAGGTAATCCATACTCAGAAAATTTCCTGTTCATTTTATAATTTTCATAATAGCCCTCGCCGGCTGTATAGTGAAGCACACTATTCCATGTAAGGCCATCTGCAAGCTCTCTGGAAAAAAGAGCCTGAATATGATGCTGAGTGTAGTTATCGGTTTCATTATCATAGTACCTCTCGTTACCGGCCTCGTCATAGTAGAGACCTGCAGGGTTGTACCTTCTGTCAATCTCCATCATCTCCCTTGAGACACCCTCCCAGGTAATACCAGTTTTTTGGTCTCCATAAATGTAGTTTACTCTAATTGCACTCTTCCCGTGATACCATCCGGCAGTAGCAAAAAGAGAGGTTAGGTCACTCTTTGCATTCCTTATGTAACCCTTTCCCATATTTTTTGAATACCTGATATCAAAGGAGAATCCTTTTGAAGTTAGCCCTGTTCCGGCACCGGCGGTTGTAGTAAAACTGCTGTAACTCCCCACTCCCATCTCCGCCATTCCATAAGCCTCCGGAGATGTAAAGAGTGTTCGCATATTTAAACTCGCTCCAAAAGCACCCGGTCCATTTGTAGATGTTCCCACCCCTCTTTGCAACTGAATATCCTGAACAAAAGCAGAAAATGCAGGTATATTAACCCAAAATACCTCCTGTGATTCTGCATCGTTGATTGCAATTCCATTTACTGTAACATTTGTTCTTGATCCATCACTGCCTCTTACTCGCATTGATGAATACCCCAGTCCATTTCCTCCTTCCGTAGTAGAGACAACAGAAGGCATCAGGGAGAGAGCCATTGGAATTGACTGAACAGGAGAGAGCCTTTTAATCTCCAATGGGGTGAGTTCTGAATGGCTTACAGGAGTATTCTTACCTGCACGCCAGGCCTCAACAACAATACTGTCCAGTTTATTGAAAACTGTCTTCTCTTTTTGCCCCTCTTGCTGGGCAAGTGCGATAAATGGTGAAAATAATACCCCGCACAATAAAGCTAATCTTTTCATTTAAAAGTTATTTTATATGCAGGGGGATACAGAGACACAGAAGAAGCGCTTTCCCTACGCCGGCATTATCCGGATCAGGTGAAAAGGGTGTGATCTCAGCCCGTAAAGGGCACCCCCAAGCATTTGTTAATGCATTGCAAATATAAATAAAATTCTGCCTGTGGAGCAAATATTCGTACATTTGCACCCGGTGGGTCGCTTTGTCGCTCTTCTTTTTGAGGGGAGGAAAGTCCGGACAGGGCAGAGCAAGACTCTGTGGAAATCACAGCTGGGGGTAACTTCAGGTAAATCGTAACAGAAAATAACCGCCCTTTAGGGGGTAAGGGTGAAAATGCGGGGTAAGAGCCCACAACAGATTATGGCGACATAATTTGGGTACGACCAGTCTCCTGCAAGGCCAAGTATACCGGCAGTCAAGAGCTGCTCGCTCGTTGCCGGGGGGTAGGCTGCATCAGATAAATGACAGAGGCCTCTCTTTGAGAGGTACAGAATCCGGCTTACAGACCCACCTTTTTTTTAGAATAGTGTCGGATGATCCTCGTCGAATCTTTTAAGTATAGTAGAGATTATTGCCTCTCTGCAGAATTTTGCATGAGAGCTTACTTTATAGCGTTTACAATAGAGCTGTATCGCCTCTAACTCCTTATCGTTAAACAATATAGTTTTCCTATGGCGTCTTACAGCCTTTTGTCTATCTTTTTTCAACTCTGGTCTCAAGTAGTGATTTATACCCCGGTATACCCTCCAAAGGATAATTCTTTGCTGCATAATCTATCCACTCCAGAGCAAGTTTATACTCATCCATCATCTCCAAAGCAACAGCAACATTGAATGCAGCCGATGCCCTCTTTACAGGGGTAGCTTCATTTGTAAGAGTCATCCAAATATCCATTGCCTCTTTCCATTTGAACTCCTGAGAAAGTCTGTATGCCTCCAGCCATGGTCTGGATTCATAGTTATAGAGATATCGCTCAATCGGCTCCCAATTATCAAAGAATCTTGAAGAGAATGAAGCTCCTAGTTTTTTTGAAATCTCATACATTGAGGAGTAGAGTCTTGAGGCTATTATCTCATCTTTCATATCCATTCTGCTGATAACCTCCCAGTAGATAGTATCAGCTACCTCCCTTCTGAACTCAGGTAATCCTGTAATTCCGTTATAAAGACCAACCTCCATTGTGAAAGGGAGAGAGACATATGAGATATCGGCACTTGCGGGAAGGCCGTCACTGGCCACCTTATACAGAGTCATTGTGCCCATATCCAGATACTCAATGACAAACAACATATCTGCTGAAGAGTTGAGCGCTAGTCCCCTGACATATTCAGGATTATCGAGTTGAGATCTCTGAGTACCTGTTTGATTAAATACCATAATTGCTCCGGTATCAAGCGACAAATTTGACTCAAGTCCCTCGGCAAGTCCTAAAGCCATATTAAGCATCAGAAGAGAGTCTGTTGTAAATCTCTCTTTGTCCAGACTGGCTGAATCCTTAATTGCATCAGTAGAAGAGAAAACAGATATACTCTTGTCTGTCAAATCTACCGGAAACTCAGCAGGTACACGCTGATCTATGTTAAAATACTGGATTACCGGGCCGCAGGAGTTAAGCAATAAAGCAGCCATTAAGCCGGATACGGCAAATAGGATTAATTTTCTTTTCATAACCTACAAATATTCCCAGAATTTTTTCATTACATCGTAAAGCACATCTGACTCATATTCTACGAACAGAGGCTCAGTACTATCCTCCTGAGTAACAATCAGCTCCATTTTATATGGCCCCTTCATGCTGAATACACAGCCATTCTGAAGATTATTAAGGGCGCGCTCTACGCTCTCCCTTATCTCTCCATATACAACCTGAGGAGATTTACTCATAGCGCAGTTTCTCCCATACGCAAACTTAGTCTCAACAGTCTCAATTGCTCCGAAATTCTCATGTGCCTCCTTACAGGCCATATTGTCACCTGCAACAAAAACAACAGGAACTCCAAACTGAGAAGCATACAAAGCATTAAAGGCCGGTTCAAAGAGAGGTTTCCCGTTGATTTTAAAATCTATTACTTTTAAAGACATTGTATGAGAGAGAGTTCCCATCATCTCACCTGCCCTTGCATGAGCACCAATGAACAGAAGAGCGTCAAATGTTGAGTCAATTCCTAGTACCATTGTGTGAGGTGTACCGGGTACACGGCCCTTGGTTAGCCTGGCTCTTGGATCAAGTAACAGTGGATTAACATTTATATTTCCAGAATGTCCGTCCCTGACAATAATCTCAGTTGCTCCTGCCGCTACTGCACCCTCAATTGCCGAATTTATCTCACCGGTAAGGATATCACAATTTCTGTCAAAATGAGGGTGCCCGGGGTATATCTCATCCCAGTTTACAACATTCGTGACACCCTCAAAGTCTACCTGAATCATTATTTTAAGACCATTTCCGCTTTTTCCGCGATTTAGAAATTCTTTTGAAGTACTCATGATTCCGGTTTATTTATTATTAAAATTACATTTTCATACCCCCGCAAACGGAGATAACCTGACCTGTTACATAAGAGGATAGATCAGAGGCAAGGAATGTACAAACATCTGCCACATCTTCCGGCTTTCCTCCTCTTCTAAGTGGAATCTGATCTGCCCATTGCTTCTTAACATCATCAGGCAATTTGCCTGTCATCTCGGTAATAATAAACCCCGGAGCAACGGCGTTAGCTCTTACTCCCCTTGACCCAAGCTCCTGAGCTATGGATTTTGTCAATCCAATCATACCGGCTTTAGAGGCCGAGTAGTTTGCCTGTCCTGCGTTTCCTCCAACTCCAACTACAGAGCTCATATTAATAATACTTCCACCTCTCTGACGCATCATTACCGGAGTAACAGCATGGATAAAGTTAAAAGCACTCTTAAGGTTAACATTGATAACTGCATCCCACTGCTGCTCACTCATCCTCATCATCAGACCATCTTTTGTTATGCCTGCATTATTGACTAATATATCAAGTTTTCCAAATTCCTTTACAACCTGCTCAACAACAGCGTGTGACTCTTCAAAATTTGCAGCGTTTGAGGCAATTGCGAGAGCCTTAACACCAAATGATTCAATCTCAGACTTTGTCTTTTCAGCATTTTCATCAATTGTAAGATCTGTGAATGCAATATTTGCACCCTCGGAGGCATATTTTAGAGCTATAGCTTTTCCGATTCCTCTTGCAGCTCCAGTAATAAGGGCTACCTTTCCTTCAAGTAATTTCATCACTTATCAATAAATTACGTTAATATTCATTTAAATTATCCGTGCAGTAAGATCATACTCCCCCGCACTCTCTATCTTTGTGTCAACAAATGTACCAATAATATCTTTTGTTGAAAAACCTTTTGGCATCTCTCCTTTTCCAATCAATATCTCACCATCAACCTCAGGGCTCTCTCTTCTGCTTCTGCCAACATAAACATCTTTGTCTTCGTAGTCAATAAGAACCTTTTCAACTGAACCAACTCTGGATAAATTATGTGCCATAGATATCCCTGACTGAAGTTCCATCAACATCTCATACCTCTCCTGCTTCTCTCTGTTCCTGATGGTATCTTTGAGATTTGATGCACCCCAGGTACCCTCCTCCTCTGAATAGGTAAATGCCCCCAGTTTCTCAAAACGGGCCTCCTCTACAAAACCTAACAGCTCCTTAAAAGCTCTTTTGTCTTCACCCGGATGCCCCACAATCATTGTTGTTCTCAAAGAAATTCCGGGAACGCTTTTTCTGAATTTCTCAACAAGTCTTCTTGTTTCTGCTCCATTAATTGATCTTCTCATATTTGACAAAACCTTGTCATTTACATGCTGAAGAGGAATATCAAGATACTTGCATATTTTATCGTTTGAGGCCATTACCTCCAGGACATCCTCCGGAAAACCGGCAGGATATGAATAGAGCAATCTTATCCACTCAATGCCCTCAACCTTGGATAAACTCTCCATAAGAGGTGCTAATGCCCTCTTTTTATATATATCAAGTCCATAATAAGTAGTATCCTGAGCAACAAGAATAAGCTCCTTAACACCCATTGAAGCGAGGTTTGACGCCTCTTCAACAAGCAGCTCTGAATGGACAGACTTATGAGATCCCCTGATTAATGGAATAGAGCAGTAAGAGCATACCCGGTCACAACCTTCAGAAATTTTCAGATATGCATAGTGAGAGGGCGTGGTAAGAAATCTATGATTATCAAAAGATGAGTTCCACTCTTTACCAAGAGCCCTTAGCACAGACTTTGAGTCAAATGCTCCATAAAATCCATCAACCTCAGGTATTGACTCCTCTAATTCCAGCAGATATCTCTGGGAGAGGCACCCAAATACATGTATCTCCTT
>JAGPLK010000013.1:11531-32340 GCA_018053445.1 Bacteroidales bacterium
GAGAGTTTGGCGCTCATTCCGCAAACCATTCTCTTGTTATCAGACAAGGATTCTACAACAACTCCTGCATTTGCCTGTGCTACATATTTATAAAGCCCCGGATAACCGGAAACCGTTAGAATTTTCTGTAAATTGGTTTTCATATTTTTTCAATCTGTTTATTTATACTATTCCTCTCTCCTTTTTAATCTTTTCGTAGGCAACACTTATTTTCTTGAACTTCTCCTCGGCTGCTCTCTGAACATCCGGACCCAGGCTTGAAACTTTATCAGGATGATGTTTAACCGCCATCTTTTTGTAAGCCCTCTTTATCTCATCGTCTGTTGCATTTTTATCTACCTCAAGAATCTGATAAGCTGCATCAATTCCTTTGTCAAACATAGCAAATACAGATTCGCTGTCCTGCAAAGGGATTGAGAGTGCTGCAGATATTCTTTTAAGCACAGCAATCTCATCGCTGCACACATCTCCATCTGCTCTTGCAATGCCTGTCAGATAGTGAAGCAACTGAAGCCTTGTTGCTGCGTTTGTGTTAATTCTGATTTGTGCGCATACAGATTCAATATTGACCTCTTGTTTTAAAAGGTCTCTTAAAAGCAGTGCTGCTTCAGAAGCGGCATCTTCTCCAAAATTTTCTGCGATAAACCTCTTAACATAATCAAGTTCACTTTTAAGAACTCTTTTATCTGCATTCATGATGGCAGAGGAGAGTACAAGAAGAGAGACCAAAAAACTATTCCTTTGTTCTACTCCGGAATAGACTCTTCTTCCTCTTCCTCCCTCTGTTACAACCTCGCCTTTATCAAAAATTGAGCCTACTGCAAAACCAAGTATTCCGCCAATCGGCCCGCCAAGCGCCCATCCAAGCGCTCCTGTTATCCATTTTCCGTAACCCATCAAATTTCAGGTTTAAATCCGGTTTGATTAAAAATCTCCATCAGCTGGGGCAAGATTGCCCGCTTTCCGTCTGCAAATATAATGAAATCTGCCATTCTGATTCTCTCCTCATCACTCCACTGTCTCTCCATCCTTGCTCTGACCTGCTCCTCTGTTATTGAATCCCTCTTTATTACCCTTCTGATTCTCTCCTCTTCCGGAGCAACCACCACTATTATTTTGTCCGCAATTCCCCTGAATCCGGGAGTTTCAAGAAATATAGCCGATTCATATATTACAGCTTTATGTCCGTCCGCCTTAATACTCTCTCTCCATAAGAAAAAGTCCTTAAGAACCTCAGGATGAACAATATTATTAACCCTCTCCAGAAGAGATGGATCAGAGAATATCTTTGATGCCATAATATCTCTCCTTACACCATTTTCAGATAAAATATCATCACCCAATAAGTTTGCAAGTTTGGTTACAAGAAGCCGATTTGTGTTATACAGCTCTTTTGCTCTGATATCTGCAATATAGGCAGGTATACCCAGGGCAGACATAAGCCTCACCAGGTAGGACTTTCCGCTTCCGATACCTCCGGTTACCGCAAAACAAAACATAGAACTTATTTTAAAGTATCAACTGACGCAACGGAAACCTCAACAAAAGGGGGATCAGCTCTCCATGAGAGAACACCTTTATTGTTTCCGCTCAACAGAACCTTTACAACACCATTTATTGAAGTCTCAAAATCATGATAATCAACTTCCATCGTAACAGATGCAGCATCATTGGGAGCCTCCCCAAACTTCTCACGGAAATAGAGAGTCACCTCAGAGGGATTAGATTTTAATATTATACCATCGGGGACATTTACAAATGAGAGAGGCAGCTGAATGCTTTTTTCAACATATCTAACTATATCCATGGAGTATGATATATCTCCGGAAGAGAACCTTACACCCTTTTCCGGGATAAGCTCAACAACCCCCTGAACAGACTTGTCAAGATTTTGAAACTTCAGCTGTTTGGTAAAGACAGAGTCAATCTTTGAGAGGAGAGTACTCTCTCCATATAAAGTTACTGAGTCCGGTGACAGCTTAGGAGTTGAATTGAGAGTGTACTGTGGTGCATAGGAGATAATAAAATCCGGTTTGACAGGAACCCTTTTATTTGTCTGACCGGGGAAAAAATAAAACAATGTATCTGTAGCAAATGATTCAACAAAAAGAGTATTCCCGAATGACTGGATTAACCTGTCGTTAACATCCTTTACCAAAACATAAAAACCATCCGTAACACCTGCCCTCCTTCTGATCTCCCTCCTTTCCGGTGATATATATATTTTATTAATTGTTCCACTGTAACGATGCTGCAATATGTAAAACCCGGTTGCTTTACCCCTTACAATTAAATAATTTTCCGAATCAGCCTCTCCGCTTCTCCCTTCAAGGCCTGCTGATGCAGTAACTTTATACTGTAAATATACAGTGTAACTCTCTGACAACTTATGAATTGACCATATGACAAAAGCAAGAAAGAGACAGAACAAAAACAGTAAGATTTGTCTGCCCCTTTCGTAGGAAATATTGAAAATCCTGAGCTTTATCATAATAAAGCCAATGATTTATTTTTGAGGGATATCAGTAATATCCTTTACAATTGATGATTTATCAACTCTTATCTTTACATTGTTGTCAATCTCAAGGAAGATAAAAGTGTCTTTGTCATTAACCTCGGCAACTCTGCCATAGATACCGCCGGCTGTAATTACCTTATCGCCTTTTTGAAGTGACTGGCGGAACTTAACAAGCTCTTTCTGCTTCTTTTGTTGTGGTCGTATCATAAAAAAATACATCACAACAAAGATTAGACCCATCATTATAAGGAAACTCCAGTTACCCGATCCGGCACCTGCAGGCTGCGCCTGTAAAAATGTTAGAAAATTCATTTCTCTTTCTGTTAAAATTTATACAAAATTAATCATTCTGACGAGCCTACCAAACCCCGGCCCCTCTTCTCTATCTGCCCATCCTTCATAAGGGATGCTATTACCTTATCCAGAATTCCATTTACGAATACTTTACTGTTGGGTGTACTAAAGTATTTTGAGAGCTCTACATACTCATTTATAGTAACTTTAACGGGGATATCCTGAAATTCAACAGCCTCTGCAATGCCCATTACAATCAAAGCAGTATCTGTTGCAGCAAGCCTCTCAATATCCCAGTTTTGTAAATGTTTTCCCATTAACTCCATATATTTATCGTAGTGAATCATGGACTTTTCAAGCAATCTTACTGCATAATCCCTGTCGTCCTCTTTAAGAAACACAGCAGGATGCTTAATTTTGGATGACTCTTTAAGAGTACTCAACCTTTTTGTTATAACATTTACAACATATTCAAGGTCATCAGTCCAGAATAGCGATAAATCCTCCAGAACATCATGAAGTTCGTCATTCTCCTCAAACTCCTCCTCAAAAAACCGGATTATTAGATTCAGATCATTCTCAAATGAGTTTTCTGAAGACTCCATATACTCTTTAAAGTATTCAGAAGCAGACATAGAGAGAAAAAACTTTTTCACCAATGACTGATAATCATTCCACAGAAGCCCCCTTTTTTCACAAAAAGTGAGAAGATCCGTGTTTTCTTCAAGCATAGCGATAACCCTGTTCTCTGCAAATCTCATATTCGGATTGCGCTCCTCATCACTGGGATGAAACTTCTTAAGACCTGTCTCAATTTTTGACTGTGCAATCTTCCTGACTGCAACGGGCAGGGTGAGCATAAAATAATATAATTCAAGACTCTTATCACAACTCATCATAAGATCACTCACCGCTCCGGAGAGAGAGAGAGTCTCTGAGTTTACTTTTCCGAAAAGAATTTTGAAAACCTTAACCCTAATAAGCCTTCTGTTAATCATAAAATTTTGTTGAATAAGCAAATATTTTACAAAGATAGGTTTTTGTGCACAAAAAATAATTTTATCTTTGTCAGGCAAATCTAAATTGAACTAAAATGTACTTCGAAGACTTTGACATTAATGATTCACAGGAGAGGAACGGGGATGATGTTTTTTCAAAACCGGTGAGAGCCGGAAAACGCACCTACTTCTTTGATGTAAAGGCAACCAAGAACAACGATTACTACCTCACAATAACAGAGAGTAAAAGAAGAGTTGACCGTGACGGCAGATTCGTTTATGATAAACACAAGATATTCCTTTACAAGGAGGATTTTGAAAAATTCTCTCAAGGTCTTGAAGATATTATTAAATACATAAAAGAAAATGCTCCTCAGACTCAGGAAAAACCTGTCAGAGAGGGTGCGGGCTCATTTTCTGATGTGAATTTTGAAGAGTTGTAAATAAACAATTTCAGAAAAAAAAAAGAGGCCAACTAAAAATTGCTTTTTAGTTGGCCTCTTCTCTGTTTGAGGTACCAAGCAGATTCGAACTGCTGTACACGGTTTTGCAGACCGCTGCCTAACCACTCGGCCATGGTACCGGTTAGGGGATGCAAATGTATGAATTTTTTTCATACATCCAAAATCAGCTATGTTGTAACACCTTTTTATGTTTCATGTTGCTCACCAGTATTCCTGAAACAATGAGGGCTAATCCTGCAATTGTCAGGAGTGTAATTCGCTCACCTAAAACACGGTTAATAATTAAAAAAGAGAGCATTGGTGCCAGATAAATCATCTGAGTTACAACAATCCTGTTTGTTGCAATATTAAGGGCCTTATTCCATAATATAAAAGTTATTCCCATCTCAAACAGCCCTACATATACAGCTGCATATAGAGGAACACCAAATTCTAAAGGTTCCGGTGATATAAGAAATGCTATAAGAAGGAAAACAGATCCGGCTAGAAAATTTCTGAAAAGCTCCTCAACCGGCTCTTTTGAATTGTCAATTTTTAACATCCAGTATACAGCCCAAATCACTGTGCTGGCCAATATAAATATAATACCGGCAATTGAAAGTGTGCCGGAAGAATCAGCACCATCATTAAGTGAAAGCATAACTATTCCGGCAAAGCTTATCAGCACACCTAACGCCTGAATAACTCCTATCTTTTGTTTCATAAAGATTGCCATCAGCAAAATGAGAACAACCTGCCAGGAAAAATTCATAGGT
Organism: Bacteroidales bacterium; assembly: GCA_018053445.1. Taxonomy (GTDB): domain Bacteria; phylum Bacteroidota; class Bacteroidia; order Bacteroidales; family UBA932; genus Bact-08. The sequence continues at coordinate 16,561 of JAGPLK010000013.1, forward strand.
TGTGCTATTTGGGCAGGGAGGAGAGAATAACCCTTAAAAAGTATGAGATAATATATAAAGGGGTTCATTGCACCTTGCCAAAGAGAATTGAGAACAACCCTCTTATCTTTAAGAGTTTTAATAGTATTAACCAAATTTCGGGTGTACCCCAGATATATTGTGAATACAATTAAAGCAGTAAGAGATGAAATTAAAAGCAGTGTTACTGCAGCCATTCCGGCAAGTGCAAGCTTGAATGCAGTTGCTACCGTGGCCCAAAAGAAGACCACAAAAGAGGCCATAATAACAGCTTTTTTCTGCCTACTCATCTCTTTTTGCCTTATTAAACAAATGGTCTGCCTGCTGAAGTAACTTACCCTTCAGTAATGGGTGAATGTCTGCGCTGTTTGTGTAGTTCAAAACATAGTAAGCAGCCCTATCCCCTCTCTGTCCGGATAGCAACGCCTGGAGCCAGTTTCTTGGGAAAAAGATATCCCCGGTTCTCTGAATCTCCGGAAGAATCTCCAAAGCAGGAGTAATATATTCAACAGCATCTTCTGACCTGGAGTAGTGACACAGATAGCTGAGTGCATTTATTGTCCGCGGCTCTATTACTCTGTTCTCTTTCATTAAAAGAGCTCTGAACATTGAATCTCTTACAGATTTATCTGGTGAAATGGATTTGAATACAAAGTTGAATTCCTCTATTCTGTCCTTACCATTTATATAAGTGAGTGCAACCCTACCTATCTCATCATACAACAAAGGATTCCTGAGTGCCGTTTCGTATGCAAGATTGATAAAATCTCTCTCGCTGAGATTAAGTTCAGAATATTTAGCCGGATTTTTCAGAATATCATAAAGAAGCTTAGCCCAACTTTCACCCCATGCAAAACGGATAAGTGACCTGAAAGCTGTTAATCTTAAGTCTCCCTCTTTTGCTGATAAAGAGATCTTCCACAATAGGTCTGAGGCATGTTGAGATGCAATAGTTCCATGAAGATACCTGACATTTGTTGCGGCAAGGTAATTAACAGCCCTGTTAAAAACAATCCTGTCACTTTCAACAGGAAGAATATTGCATATAGCCTCTGAAAATTTCTCAGGGTTGATATAGCCTGCAACCATATTCTCGTATAGAGTTATTAAGAGAGAACCTCTTGTTAATGGGGTAAAAAGAGGCAATCTTTCCAGCAAAATATCATTATTAAAGGAGTTTGTTATAAAAAGACCATAAGCCTTACCGTCTACATTGGGATATATAAATCCATCCTCAGATACTATATTGAGTATCTCTTGCTCCCACTCTAATCCCCTGTTAAAAGGATCTTTCTGTAATAATTTAACACCCCCGTTCTCAGCCGCAGATATTTTATATTCAGGTCTGCCTCTCTCCTTAATCCATACATTGCTCCACATATTAAGGTCTGCCTCGGTATAGCTATCCAGTATCTCAATTAGATTATCCCAGGTGGCATTTGAGAAAGCATATTTCCTGAGATACTCCTGTATCCCCTTCCTGAAGTTCTCTTCACCAATCATCCTCACCATCATCTCCATAACGACAGGTGCCTTGTTATAGATTATATTTCCATAAACCAATCCGGCATTGTTAAGGTTATCCAGAGATTGTTGTACCGGATTTGCCCCAACAGTTCTGTCCTCTTCATAAGCCGGAGGAAAATAGCTGTCTGTAAATGCAAGTTCGTGGTCCATTTCCGGGAAGAGCGGCGTTACTATTCTGGCAGCAAACCAATTAGCAAATACCTCTTTTGTCCAGACATCGTCAAACCATTTCATAGTCACATAGTCCCCAAACCACATATGGGCAGTTTCGTGGGCAATGAGTTTTGCCCTTGTAAATCTCTCTGCAACTGTAGGGTTTTCGCTTGTAAAAAGAGTTCTGTCTGCATAAAGTGTAGCCCCGGCATGCTCCATCCCTCCGTACTGGAAGCCCGGTATTATCGCGATATCGTATTTCAAAAAGGGGTAGTCAATTCCTGTATAATCTTCAAGCCAATTAAGAGAAGAAAAAATTTGAGAACCTATTGTATCGCACTGCGCAATCCTGTAGGGAAGAGTCTCTCTGTGAAATATTGAAATACTCCTCTCACCTGATTTTACTGTATGCTCGTTAAAAAGACCCGCAACAAATGAAAAAAGATAGGTAGGCAGAGGATCAGACGGGGCAAATCGTATAAAATCTGCCTCTCTTGATGCCGATGGTGCATTTGACATAGCAACCCAACCTTCAGGCAAATCAAGAGAGAGTTCATATACTGCCTTAATATCAGGCTGGTCAAAACAAGGGAAGAGTGTTCTGGCCCTGTCCGGGACTAAAAGAGTGTACAAAAAGTCCTCTCTTCTGTTTAACGATTGTTCCCCGGCAAGGAAATCAACTTTAACCTCATTTTTCCCCTTTTTTAGTACCCTTTTACTTATAACAAGATGCTCATCAACGATCTCCGGTTTAACCAATACTCCGTTTACAATCAGACTATTAACAGGATTGATTGAATCGTGAAGAAAATCGAGCCAGAGAGTCTCCCGGTTCTTGAGTTCAAAATTGATTTGAGCATTACCATGCACTAAGGAATCAATATGGTCCGGTATTGAAAAATGGAGTTTGTATCTTACCTGGGAAATATTGTTAAATCTATTATCTGCCAACTCTTTGCTCACACCTGTACCTGGCCCTTTTAAACCAGATGTACACCCGGTAAGGATACTTACAACAAGTATGAGTAAATACCTGCTCATCAGAGAGAGATATCATAGGAGAGAAGCAACTCAAGCCACCTTTTGTCTCTTTCATCAAAATCCCCGAGCTTATCTGAGTCAATATCAAGAACAGCTATCACTTTTCCATCCTTCATTACAGGAAGAACTATTTCAGATTTTGACAGAGAACTGCAGGCTATATGACCAGGGAATTTATCCACATCGGGAACTATAATAGTCTCTCCCAATTTCCAGGAGGTTCCACAAACCCCTCTGCCATTAGCAATCCTTGTACAAGCCACAGGACCCTGAAAGGGACCGAGCACAAGTGAGCTGCCAAATGGGGAAGAGTCCTCCTTTACAATATAAAAACCAACCCACCAAAAGCCAAATGCCTCTTTAAGGGCAGCTGAAATATTGGCCATATTCGCAATGGGGTCCTGCTCCCCCTCTGTAAGTGCTAAAATTTGAGGCAATAGTGATTCGTATACCGAGTCTTTATCTCCTTTTAATATTGTCAATGATTCCATAAAAACGAACCTCTTTTATCAGTTTATTCAACATAAAGAACCAATCCTTTAAGGTACTCCCCCTCCGGATGATATATACTAACCGGATGATCTGCCGGCTGAGTAAGTCTGTGCAGAATTCTTACAACTCTGCCGGTAGCAGCCGCAGCAGAAAAAACAGCCTCGGCAAATGCAATTTTATCAACAACCTGAGAGCAGCTGTAAGTAAATATTATTCCACCGGGAGCGACTCTTGAAATCGCAGCTGCATTAAGTCTTTGATATGCCCTGAGGGCATTTTGCATAGCGCCTCTGTGTTTTGCAAAGGCAGGCGGATCAACAATTATTAGGTCATAGCGGTTGCCGGAAGATTCCCTTAGAAAGTCTATAGCATCTTCTGTAAACGAATTATGTACAATATCTTTGTCAATTAATCCTGCCTCTCTGTTAATTTCGATATTTCTCTCAAGCATCTTCATAGCTTTTGCAGAGCTGTCAACAGAGTCAACAGATTTTGCACCTTTAGCCAGGGAGTAGATTGAGAAACCTCCTGTATAACAGAAGAGGTTAAGAACCCTTTTTCCTGAGGAGTATTTACCTAACAATTCACGATTGTCTCTCTGATCAAGAAAAAATCCTGTCTTCTGGCCATGAATCCAGTCAACAGAGAAGAGCAAACCATTCTCCTTTACAATCTCTTCACCCTCCCTCTTTCCATAAAGATACTGATCCATCAGATCCAGAGAGGCTTTAAAAGGAGCAGTTGAAGAACTTTTATCGTATACCGCTGTGAGTTTATCTCCGTAAAGAGCTCTAAGAGCCTCGGCAATCTCCTCCCTGGCAAGAAACATCCCTGCAGAGTGTGCCTGCATTACAGCAGTTTTGCCATATATATCCACAATAAGACCCGGCAACATATCACCCTCTCCGTGTACAAGTCTGTATGCTGTATTATCAACCCTGACAACACCGGCACTCACTCTCAAACTATAAGCTGCACTAAGTTTCTCTGTCCAGAATCTCTTTCCCGGTACATTTTCACCAAATGAGAGCATTCTTACAGCAATTGAACCAACCTGGAAATGGCCATAACCAAGTGTTCCACCCGCCGCAGATACAACCTCAACAATGTCTCCCTCTGCAATCTCACCCTCACTCCTGACAATAGCTCCGGAAAAGACCCATGGATGGAATCTCAGTATGGACTCCTCTCTTCCCCTTCTAAGTATTACTCTTTTTTTCATCTTCATTTTCCGGTTTAGGAGTACTCAGCAATTTCAGATACATCTGCCTGCAAACCCAGGCATCAATTGCAGCATAATTAACCTGCGCATCAGAAAGCACATCGGCCTCCCAGTTAGAGAGCTGCTGAGATTTGGATACTCTGACACCCAGTACTATCGCTGCCATCTTTCTCACACTCTTCTCTTTTATAAGCCAGTTATTACCTATGGTCTGAAGATCTACAAATCCCCTGGGAATAAACTTTGTATATCTCTGAAGCCCCCGAATATCTTCATTTACAGCGGCCCCAACCTTTATTATTTTTTTCGTCGAAAGCACTTTACACAAAGAGTCGGGCATTCCCAGTTCTGTGAGCCTGAATATAAAGGCCCTTGTTCCGCTTGCAAGCTGTAGTAAGGCAACACTGTTTCTTTTTACATTAGCCTGAAAAACAGGTTTGGTCTCTGTGTCAAAACCAATTATCTTCTGAGATGCAAGATATGCAATTGCACTCTCATACGATTCGTCATTTTTATCTATTATAGTCACCTCTCCGGTGAATTCTGCATTTTTTAGTTTCTCTATCTCCTCCGGAGAAATTGTGTTCTTAAAGATCATTTTTTATCAGATAGTTTCATTATGCCAAATGTTGCAGGCAATCTTTTCTCAATTCTTTCAAGGCTCTCAGCCGGGATAAGATCTTTTGAGAGCTCCTTTATTACATAGGTCTCTCTTAAGCCTTCAAGCTCCCTCCCATATTTAAATTCAAATGTAAAACCTCCCCTGGGATCAAGTTTATCTGCAGGAAGAGCAGGATTTGGCAAACTTATAAAAGTTTTAAGAGATCCATTATTACCCCTTTGAGAGAGCAATCCGGACTCCTTTAGAGCCTCGTATGTTTCAATAGCAACATATTTTGACGGGTCAATAAATCTAACCTCATCAGCCAGCAAATCTCTGTATGGATAGACATTACCCTCTTTAAAATCTCTCAGCTCAGTTATCATCAATTTCATTGTATCCAAAAGGTATGGATAGTGAGTACAACCTAGTATGATATTTTCAAGCTTTACTCCTGATTCCATTGTCCTGAACTTCTCAAGAAGCGATACAAGATGATATCTTGCATAGTTTCCGGAAGAATTAAGCTGAATATCAACTATTTTGCCATTCTCCACCTTTGTTAGTAAAGCATTTCCGGAATTATCAAAATTATAGGCACCAAGCAGCTTCAAATTAATGAAACCATCACCTTCGCCCATACGCGGCCCTCTGTAATTCTCTCTTGTCTCAAAAGCCGACAGGTCTGTATAATCCCTTTCAAGATCAACAGATTCAGCAAAACCGGAGCCGGCCTGATTCACCACTACAGGAACCACAGCGCCGCCGGCTGAGAATATCTCATTTATTGTTCTTTCATAACCTCCGGATGCAATTGTCCCCTCCGTGGCCATAATACCCACTGCCGATAGTCTCTCTCCGCCTGAAGCTGAGAAAAGCTCCTCTGCTGCTGCATTAATAACCCCGATAACCCTTGTCCCCTCTCTCTCACTGTCAAGATATCCGGCAACCTCAGTTAAAGCATTTGCAGTAGCTGTGTTACAGGCAATTACAATGATTTTTGAATTAAAAGGATCCGAGGCAAGAAATCTGGCATCATTAACCACAAGCTCTTTAAGGAGCTCCCCTTTCCCCTGAGAGTTGTATATACCATATGGCATATTTACCTGATCCGCAAGGAATACAAAATCCTCTTTAGAAAAGTCAAGGACTCCGTCAGCTCCGCGCTCGCCTGTTATATTATTAAACTCATCCAAAGTAAGAAATGCCTCAAGCACTGTGAGTCCACCTGTGCCTGAATCAAACATTCCCACAGGATTGTTCCGCTTTCCGGAACAAGCCGGAAGTACAAAAATCAGAACTAAAATAAGAGTAGTAACTCTACTTAACATACCTGAATGTACCATATTGTGAAATTATTGTAGTTTCAGTCTCGTCAGATGCCTCTACCCTTCCTATCACCCTGGCCTCAATTCCAAATTTTTCAGAAATTGAAATAATCCTCTCAACAGACTCGGGAGTTGTATAAATCTCCATCCTGTGCCCCATATTGAACACCTTGTACATCTCTTTCCACTCAGTCTTTGACTCCCTCTGAATCGCACGGAAAAGAGGAGGTACCGGAAACATATTATCTTTTATTACTGACAAATTTTTAATAAAATGCAGAATCTTTGTCTGACCACCACCTGAGCAGTGAACCATTCCGCTAATCTCTTCACCTGAAGCAAAAAGAATCTCTTTAATAACAGGCGCATATGTTCTTGTTGGAGACAAAAGCAGTTTCCCATATGTCATTCCGCTCTCCGGCTCAATATCGTCCAGTTTCAGAGAACCTGTATAAACATACTCTTCAGGAATCTCAGCATCATAGCTTTCCGGGTAGGATTTTGCCACATAAGAGGAGAATAGATCGTGCCTTGCGGATGTCAGTCCGTTGCTGCCTGTCCCTCCGTTATACTCATCCTCGTACACAGCCTTTCCGTAGGAAGCCAGCCCAACTATAACATCCCCTGCCTTAATGTTTGAATTATCAATAACCTTAGATCTTTTAATCCTGGCACAAACTGTAGAATCAACAATAACTGTCCTTACCAGATCGCCTACATCAGCTGTCTCTCCTCCGGTAAGCCTTATATTAATTCCATAAGAGGCCATAAGTGATGCAAAATTTTCTGTACCCTTGATAATTTCAGAAATTACCTCTCCCGGAATTTTATTTTTATTTCTCCCGATTGTTGAAGATAGCACCATCTCATCTACTGCTCCCACACATATAAGATCATCTGTATTCATCACTACAGCATCCTGTGCAATCCCTCTCCAGACACTAAGGTCACCAGTCTCCCTCCAGTAAGCATAAGCAAGAGAGCTCTTGGTCCCTGCACCATCGGCGTGCATTACAAGTGCATACTCATCATCCCCGGTGAGATAATCGGGTACAATTTTACAAAAAGCACCAGGAAACAGGCCCTTGTCAATCTTTTCAATTGCCTTGTGAACATCTGATTTTGATGAGGATACCCCCCTCATTGCATATTTTTTAGCCTCTGTCTCTTCTCTGAGCATATTTCAAAATTAACATAATTATCTTAAAAAGAGGAGCTCTCTGTATTTAGGCAACGGCCAGAGCTCATCATCTACAACCATCTCAAGTTTATCCACAATCTTTCTGATACTCTCCATGTAAGGTAAAACCGTATTTGAATATATCATTGCCCTTTCAGGATAACTCTCAATTTTATTGGCCTCCTTCCTCGCCTCAACAAGATCATGAAAATCCTCACGCAACTGCTGAATATAACCTGAGATCTTTCTTATAGCCACCAACTGCCTTTCAGACATCACCTTGTACTCTTCAGGACCAAAAAGATCCTTTATCCCCCTTACATTATCGATTAAAGTATTCTGGAATTTAATTGCGGTTGGTATTATATGATTTACGGTAAGATCTCCAATCACCCTTGCCTCAATCTGAAGTTTCTTTATATATATCTCGTTCATCACCTCGTACCTGGCCTCCACCTCTCTCTCTGAGAGCACATCCATATCCTTCATAAGGGCAATACTTCCCTTCTCAAGAAAAGCCTTAAATGCCTCAGGAACATTTGATATACCCCTTAATCCTCTTCTGGCAGCCTCCTCCTGCCACTCCTTGCTATATCCGTTACCCTCAAATCTCACCGGAACAGACTCTGCAATAAACTCTCTTATTGTCTCAAGAATAGCCTCTTCACAAGTAGCTCCGCCATTTATCCTTACTGAGGCCCTCTCTTTAAATACAATAAGCTGCTGAGCCACGGCAGTATTTAAGATATACATTGAAGAGGCAACATTTACAGATGATCCAACTGCACGGAATTCAAACCTGTTGCCGGTAAATGCAAAAGGGGATGTCCTGTTTCTGTCTGTGTTGTCCGGAAGAATCTCAGGGATTTTCCCAACTACATTAAGGCTGCTGCTAATCTCTTCTGCCGAAATATTATCTGAAACCATTTTTTCAATTGAGTCCAGCACAGATGAGAGTGTTCTCCCCACAAAGACCGACATAACAGCAGGGGGTGCCTCATTTCCCCCGAGTCTGTGAGAGTTGTTAAGACTGGCAACACTAGCCATCAGAAGATGGTGGTGTTCATAAACTGCTTTTATAACCGATACAAAAAAGCTTAAAAACTGAAGATTTTTACCCGGTGTCTTTCCGGGAGAGAGAAGGTTAACCCCTTTGTCAGTTACCAGAGACCAGTTGCAGTGTTTGCCGGAACCATTAATACCTGCAAAGGGTTTTTCATGAAACAGTACTTTCAGTTTATGTCTTTTTGCAATCTTTCTCATCAGAATCATCATCATAAGATTCTGATCAACAGAGAGATTTGCTTCACCGTGATAAGGAGCGAATTCAAACTGATTTGGAGCTACTTCGTTATGTCTGGTTTTAAGGACAACTCCAAGTTTGTAGGCCTCTGTTTCAAAATCCTTCATAAATGACATTACCCTTGATGGAATTGCACCAAAATAGTGGTCCTCAAGTTGCTGATCCTTCGCTGCTGTATGGCCGATTAGTGTTCTGCCGCACAACATAAGATCCGGCCTTGCCCTGAAGAGGGCCTCATCCACCAGAAAATACTCCTGCTCAATACCCAGAACAGCATTTACCCTGCAGGCCTTCTGATCAAAAAGGTCAAGCAATTCAGATGCAGCCTTGTCCAAAGTCTGTAAAGATTTGAGGTGAGGGGTCTTCTGATCCAGAGACTCACCTGTATATGAAACAAATACCGATGGAATACATAAAGTCTGATCAATTATAAAGGCAGGAGATGTTGGGTCCCAGGCTGTATAGCCTCTCGCCTCAAAGGTATTTCTCAAACCACCATTAGGGAAACTGGAGGCATCCGGCTCTTGCTGAACCAGAGCATCACCTCTGAAATTTTCAAACACCCCTCCGTTCTTTGAAGGATCTACAAAAGCCTCATGCTTCTCTGCCGTAGCATCAGTAAGAGGGTGAAACCAATGGGTGTAATGAGTAGCTCCGTTTTCTACAGCCCACGCCTTCATTCCGGAAGCAATCTGATTTGCCACCTCTCTGCCGATCCTTTTTCCCTGTGAAATTGCATCCTGCACAGCATCAAATGCTTCTGCTGAAAGATACCTCCTCATTTTCTCAATATCGAAGAGGTTTTTACCAAAAAACTCTGAAACCGGCTGTTTCTCAACGAAAAATCGCTCGGGCTTGTGCATAGAAAACTCGTCTAGCGCCCTTTTTCTGAAGCTGCTCATATTATATTGACGGGGTTGGGGGTTATTTGCGGGCAAATGTAACTAAAATTTGAAAACACTCCCCCATTTTTATACATTTGCCACACACAAAAAAATCTCAAGAGATGAAACCTGCTAAAGCTTTTGCAACACTTCTGGTAATGTTCGCCATAACCGGCACCTCCTATGCACAAAAGGGGATAAGAACATACATTGAAAATTTAAAAAAAGACACCCTCTTTTCCAACGCAGTAGTTGGGATAATGGTTATGGACGAAAAAGGGAGAGAGGTAGCCTCCTGGAACCCTGATTACCCACTCCTTACCGCATCAACAATGAAGACAATTTCAACAGGCCTCGCCCTGAAAGTATTAGGGCCTGAATACAGATATAAGACCAGAATAGGTTATACCGGAATAGTAAAAGATGGTGTACTTAAAGGTGATCTCTATATTGTAGGAGGCGGTGACCCCACTCTTGGTTCAAAAGACACTGTTGCCTATCCCATTGATTCAATTTTTGGAGTTTGGGCAGATGCTGTAAAACTTGCAGGAATAAACAGAATTGAAGGGAACATAATAGGAGACGACAGATTCTTTGCAAATGAAATTGTTCCCGGAGGATGGGCAGTAAGCAATTTAGGCCCCTACTACGGAAGCGGAACATCCGGCCTCTCATTTATGGAGAACCTTCAGGAATTTACATTCAAGCCGGGAGAAAAAACAGGTGACCATGCAGAATTTGTATCTGTATGGCCTGTTGTTCCCGGAATGAAAATTATAAATAACATCAAAACAGGAATACAGAGCAGCCGCCCCTCAACCAGCCTCAGGCTTACAGAACTTGACAGAGTTGTGAAATACTCCGGATCTCTGCCTTTAGGCGGAGAGCCTGTAGTTTTAACCGGATCTTGTAAATTTCCGGCACTCGCTTGCGCAGAAGAGTTCAGACTCTTTCTGATGAAAAGGGGTGTAAGAAGCAACCCTCTCGTTTACGATCCAGAGAGCTTCAAAGTTGAAAAAGAGGAGAACATAAATTTCATTGGGGAGACCCTCTCTCCTCCACTTGCATCTATTGTAAATGTTACCAACAGGATAAGCAATAATTTTTACGCAGAGACCCTTTTCAAGACTTTAGGTAAAGTTATCACAGGAAGCGGATCATACGACTCCTCTGCAGTTGCGGTAAGGAGACTTCTCTCCTCAATGGGACTGCCTGACAGAGGCTTTGTACAGGATGACGGTAGCGGGCTATCAAGGCAAAACTATGTATCTGCAAGATTTTTCTCCAACTATTTCTCCAAATTGAAAGAAAAAAACGATAACTTTGAAGTGTTTTTTAACAGTTTGCCACAACCCGGGGGTCCCGGGACACTGGAAAATGTTATAAAAGACGCTACACCAGAGCAGAAGGCAAGACTGCACGCAAAGAGCGGATCGCTTTCAAGTGTAAGATGCTACGCAGGATATGCAGAGAGAAGAGGTGGAGGAATGTATTACTTCGCTATTCTCACAAACAATTATCAGGCTAGAACTGCTCAGATGCAGCCAAAAATTGAGGGATTTTTGAAAGAACTAGTGAAATAACCATATAAAACTAATAATAATGCTTACTATTTCCAATAAAGCCAAGGCTATGCCTGCCTCTCCAATCAGGAAACTTGTTCCCTATTCAGAGGCTGCTAAAAAAAGAGGTATTAAGGTATATCATCTTAATATCGGCCAGCCGGACATAGCTTCACCTAACGAAGCTCTGGATGCGGTAAAAAACAACACGCTTAAGCTTGTTGAATATCCTCATTCAGCCGGCATAACCTCTTACAGAGAGGGACTTGCCAAATACTACCAGTCAATAAATATCGATGTAACTCCATCAGAGATCAATATTACAACGGGAGGGAGTGAGGCTCTTCAGATTGCTCTTGCTGTCACCTGTAATCCGGATGATGAAGTTATTGTAATGGAGCCATTCTACACAAACTATAATGCCCTTTCGCTTCAGAACGATGTTAAGCTGGTTCCTGTATCTACTTCAATTGAAACAGGTTTTGCACTCCCTGATGTAAGCGAATTTGAAAAATATATAACTCCAAGAACAAAAGGTATCATACTGTGTAATCCCGGTAACCCTACAGGATCTCTCTACACCAAAGAGACCATTATCAAACTGGGAGAAATTGTAAAGAAACATCAGTTATTCCTATACTCAGACGAGGTTTACAGAGAGTTCTGTTACACAGACGAACCTCACTTCTCTGCAATGCACCTTGAGGGTCTTGAGCAAAATGTAATTTTGCTTGACTCCGTATCAAAGAGATATAGCCTCTGCGGCGTAAGAATCGGCTGCATTGTTTCAAAAAACAAAGAGGTGATGAACGGCGTTCTGAAGTTTGCTCAGGCAAGACTCTGCTCTCCTGCTTACGGACAAATTGCAGCTGAGGGAGCACTTGCCACTCCTCCTGAATATTTCAAAGCAGTAAGGGACGAATATATGAAAAGAAGAGATGTTCTTATTGAAGCCCTTAACAAGATGGAGGGTGTATTCTGTCCAAAACCTATGGGAGCCTTTTATGCAGTTGCAAAACTTCCTGTTGATGATAGTGATAAATTTGCTCAGTGGCTTCTGGAGGAGTTTGAATACAATAAACAAACTGTTATGGTTGCACCTGCTGCCGGTTTCTATGCTACACCAGGCAGAGGAACAAACGAGGTGAGAATTGCATATGTTCTTAAAATTGAAGACCTTAAAGCGGCAATGGAGTGCCTTGAGGTTGCATTAAAACAGTATCCGGGCAGAAAGTTATAGAAAACTCTCTAGCGGATAATTTCCGATATTCTGGCAACAAGCATAAGTGCAAGTAGGATAATCCACTGAATCTTATGCTTGTTGCTTTTATCATAATTAAGAAGATACTCATTAATTACTACAGAAACAGGAATTGAGATAACCGGTGCAATTGAGAGTGAATTTACCGGGAACAGGAAGACTACAATAATAATTGTCAGTAACATAAGTGTAAATCTGGAGATTGCTCTTGCCTTCTCTATCTTGTAGCCTCTCATTTTCTGGAATATGTGCCATATGGCAGATATAAGAACAATACTTATCGCAACATAGAGCACCAGATCAGCAAAACTCTTTATGGTAAACTCCAGCGGAGATATATTTATAAACTCCTCAAAATAGAGCTCTGCAAAGAGGAGTGCATCGTCAAAAAGCAGATGCCTGATTGAAATCACAAATATCAATGGCAAAAAAACTGAAGTAAGCATCATTACCAGTGATCTTGCGTTAACTCCCCTTGAATAAAAAGCCACTGAAACAGCCAATAAAACCAGAAGACCAAGTGTAGGTTCAAAGAGAGCAGCTATTGAAGCAAGGAAACCGGAAATAAAGAAATGTAAATCGCTTTGCTTTGATGATACACTAAAGTAAAGAGACCACAAAACCAGGGGAGCTGCAGCTGCTGCCCCGGAGAATCTTAAGGAGGCCGGGGAAATCATCACAAAGAGCAGATATATTACCGGAAGCAAAAATTTATTTGCACCGGTTGTAAGACGCTTCAGACCAATAGCATATAAAGAGATTGCATTTGCAATCAGAAGCATAGTCGCTATATATCTTGAGAGAGACTCTCCCATTTGAGAGATATCAGCAAAAGAGATAACAGCAGGAATCCACTCCCCACCTGTATAAGGGACTGAAATAAATCCGGCAGATATCCAGGATGCAATCAACAGCACAAGAAGAACAGCCGGGTTAAGTATTACTGAATACCTCTTACCTCTTTTATTCATATCAATCTCTGTATTTCAGCAGATCCTCACCCAAATCCCTTCTGTAATACATTCCTTCAAAAGATATCTTTTTAACATCTCTGTATGCTTTCTCAGAGGCCGATCTGATCTCTCCTCCCAATGCCGACACAACCATTACCCTTCCTCCGGAAGTAACAAGAGCTCCGTTTTCAAGAGCAGTACCTGAATGGAAAAGTGTTGATGTAATTCCATCTTCAATTGATATTGCCACCCCTTTTCTGTAATCCTCAGGATAACCACCTGACACTGTAACCACAGCAAGAGAACTCTCCTCAGAAATTTCAATCTTCTCACTGTTAAGTTTCCCCTCACCCATAGCGATAAAGTGTGCAAGCAGATCACTTTTAATTCTAGGTAAGACCGCCTCGGTTTCAGGATCCCCCATCCTTACATTATATTCAATTACATAAGGATCTCCTTTACAGTTCATCAAACCTATAAAAATAAAACCACAATAATTTATCCCCTCTTCAGAGAGACCTTTAAGCGTGGGTTTGACAATCCTCTCCTCCACCTTTTTCATAAATGCATCGTTTGCAAAAGGGACAGGAGATACTGCACCCATTCCACCTGTGTTTGCACCTTTATCCCCCTCGCCCACTCTTTTATAATCCTTGGCAGAGGGGAGCATAAGGTAGTTTTTTCCATCTGTCAGGACAAAAACCGAAAGTTCTATACCTTTCAGAAACTCCTCAATAACCACTCTGTCACCCGCCTTACCAAACTTCCCGTTCATCATCTCGCTAAGTTCACGCCTTGCCTCCTCTATTGTCTCCGGAATAACGACACCTTTGCCGGCAGCAAGACCATCGGCTTTGAGAACATAAGGGGGAGAGAGGGTTTCAAGAAAATTAAAAGCATCACCAATTCCCTCCTTGCTGTATGTGTTGTAAGCTGCTGTTGGAACAGACCACCTTTTCATAAACTCCTTTGCAAACTCCTTGCTACCCTCAAGTTGTGCTCCATCCCTGCCGGGACCAACAAAAATTGTTCTCTCCAGTATCCCCTCTTCCTCAAGATAGTCTCTCAGCCCGTCAACCAGGGGATTTTCAGGACCCACAACAACAATATCAATATTTTCATCTTTAATCAGAGATGCAATAGCTTTAAAATCTGATATTTTCAAAGGGACATTTTCAGCCAGTAATGCAGTTCCGGGATTTCCGGGGGCGCAATACAATTTGTCCAGAAGCGGACTTTTAGAAAGGGCATAAACAAAGGCGTGCTCTCTTCCTCCGGAACCTAAAACAAGGACTCTCTTCATATTATATATGGATTGCATTTAAAGGAATATTAGGCAAAAATAATAATAAAAATTAACTTTGCATTTTGTCAGATTATCCCGTAAATGAAACTACCATTAGTATTACTGGCCTCGGTGCTACTGCTCTCCTCTTGCGACGGAGGATTGATTCCGCGCGGAAAAATGACCCGGATAGTTTCTGAGATATATCTGTCTGACAAATACATGAGCAGCAATATGGAGTTATCCGAGGGGGCTGATTCTCTTCTTATTTATGAACCAATATTAAACAAATACGGATATGATACGGAGGATTACCTCAGAACCATATCTTACTATGTAGAGCGCCCCTCAAAACTCAGAACTATATATACCGACGCACAAAATTTGCTTCAGAAGGAGCTGGAAAGAGTAAATAAAAGGCTTTCAGATGTAAGAAGAGTAGATTCACTTAGAATTGTAATCTCTACACAACTCATTGACTTAAAACCGGACGAGGAGAGAGATGCGGGAGTCAGATCCCTGAGATGGATACTCTTCCCTGAAATGGACGAAGCCTGGGAAAGGGCTGCTCCGGACACCTCTGCAGTCAGATACGATTCGCCTGTCTCTTTCCATTGGTGGAAAGAGAATATCAGGCTCAAAACAAAACCATTTTTTTTATATGAGAACGATCGCCGCAAAATACCTGTTGACCTCAAACTTGAATCTGCTCCCGAAAGGGTTCGTAAAGCTGGATGACGACGGCACAATAATAGAGACAGGGGCTCTGGAACAAGAGAGCGACTGCACAGAATTTTATGATGGAGTTATTATTCCCGGATTTGTTAACTCCCATTGCCATATTGAGCTCTCTCACCTTGAGGGGGTTTTTTCGCAGGAGTCCGGAATGGCAGGATTTATTAAGCAGATCCGAGTTCAGAGAGAGAGTGCCCCAAAAGAGAGAAGAGTAGAGGCAATAAAGGCCCAAATG
>JAGPLK010000058.1 GCA_018053445.1 Bacteroidales bacterium
TGAGGACGAAAAAACTGTAGGAAGAGTCTTAATATTTAATAATGACCAAATATAATAATTATATGTTAATAAATTGTTAAGTTTTAAAAGCATGTCGCCCGGCACGGGTTTGACCTAAAGTTTCCCATATCAAAGATCAGAAGTAAACTATATACCCACACCGCTGTAACACGCTGATTACCTAAGTATAAGCAATCCACCTGTCAGGTCACCTGACAGGTGGATTGTCTATACATTTATAATCTGAGACTTAGAACCGCACGGGATCAGCAAAAATCAACTGCCGAATGGCCAACTCAGGCCGGGCGGGCGGGTATTCGCCAAGCCTCACGCCCGGCACCATATAAATGCATCTGCGGGTTGACAGGGATATTCGTTTATGTGCTTAAAAAAGAAGCAATTGCAAATTGCTTTTTGAAAAAGTTTTTAAAAAACCAATTTTTAAACACCTAACTACCTGTTAGATAAATAAATATCCCTGTCAAACCTCCCGCCAAGTTTAAAAGGTGCTTCGCAGTTTATACGGCCGGTTCCCGGCTGGTTTATCTGTCATGTCCCTGCCTGAATCAACCGAGACACGATGGAACATCCGCCACAGCGAACGAAGAGAGCGAGGAGGAAAAGTTCCGGAGGGGCTGCGGGTGATTCAGGTAGGGGACAGCAGTACACTGGGGAAGGATGCCACAGCAGACTGAAGCAGGATGTGGCAGCAGACGCGGCAGGATGTAATGATTTTTACTAAATTTGTAGACCTCACATAAACCTAAATCCACCTACTATGAAAACTTCAGTTCTAAATCTGCGCATTTTAACACTTTCATTCTGCATAGTTTTAATTTCCGCTACAAAAATGAGTGCTCAAAATCTCTCATCCGCCTGGGAGGAGCTTACATCGGCTGAGTTCAGATATGCGGTTGAGAGAAGTGAGGGGGTTTGTATTGTGCCTATGGGTGTGATTGAGAAGCATGGGCAGCATCTGCCGTTGGGGACCGATGTTTTCACATCCAGGCATACATCGCTGCAAGCTGCGGGAAAGGAGTACGCAGTAGTTTTCCCATTCTATTTTGCGGGGCAGATTTATGAGGCTATGCACCAGCCGGGGACAATTGCCTACAGTCCGGATATGTTGTACAAAATGCTGGAGGAGACCTGTATGGAGATCTCCAGAAACGGATTCAAAAAGATTATTTTTGTAAACGGCCACGGCGGAAACACATATTTTTTGCAGTATTTCTGCCAGACACAGCTGGCAAAGGAGAGGGAGTATTCGGTTTACCTCTTTACCCCATCTGTTGATGCCGATACTCAGAAAACCATCGCCTCTATGAGAAAAAGCACTACCGGTGGTCATGCCGACGAGGGGGAGAGTGCCACAATGCTGGTAGTGAGGCCGGATCTGGTAAAGATGGAGCGTGCCGGAGATGAATCGGGAGCGGACAAAAACAGACTTACTCTTCCAAATGCCTATACAGCAATATGGTGGTATTCAAAATACCCTAATCACTATGCAGGAGATGCTACAGGTGCCACTGAGGAGCTGGGAAAAGTCATAATTGAGCAGAGAATCGAGCAACTAAGCCGCGTCATAAAAACCGTTAAGGAGGACAAAGCAACAATGCACCTGCAAAAAGAGTTCTGGAGACAAACAACTGGCAAATAGCGTATACTATCTATCTTTATTTTTGTTATATTTGGAATAGAATACTCATCTCTTTACCTAAATGATTAACGACTCTTTCTTAAACCTCTCAATTCTAGAGGCATCTCCGGATGGTATTGTTGTCACAGACCTTAAAGGTTTAGTTGTGAGAGCATCACAAAGTGCAGTAAATATGTTTGGATTTAAATGCCATTCAGAGGTTGAGGGTTTGAATGTATTAAATTTTATTGATGTTAAGGAGCATGAGCTTGTTTACGAATGCATTGCCATGATGCTCCGGGGAGACAACGGAGGTGCAAAGGAGTACACAGGAGTAAGAGTTGATGGGGAGAGTTTCAACCTTGAGATAAATAACAATGTCATCAGAGATATTGAGGGAGAAATTTCAGGGTTTATTTTTATTACAAGGGACATATCTGAAAGGAAAAAGGATGCCGAATCACTGATGCGTAACAACATGATTATGGAGGCCATCTTTGAAGCAGTCCCCGGGATGATTTACCTCTACGATTCTGATGGTAATCTGGTTAGATGGAATAAAAAGCATCAGCAGCTAACCCGCTACAGCCAGGAGGAGATTGCCGGAAAACATGTTATGGATTGGTTTAAAGATGATCCAAAAAGTACTGAGATAATAAAGGAGGGTATCAGACAAGCCTTTGAAGAGGGATTTGGAGAGGTGGAGGCACTGCTCAGGAGAAAGGATGGAGAGAGAATTCCAATGTATTTTACTGCAAGCGGTGTGGAGATTGAGGGGAAACAATATCTTGCAGGTATTGGAGTTGATCTTACAGAGCAGAGAGAGAGGGAGAGTGAACTAATAAAAGCAACTGAGAGAGCCCAGGATGCCGACAGACTTAAGACTGCCTTCCTGCAAAATATTTCACACGAAATCAGGACCCCTTTAAATTCTATTCTGGGATTTCTTGAGCTTATAAATGACCCTGAAACAGACAGCATAAGCAGAGAGGATTATATTAAAATAGTTACTATAAGCGGAAGAAGACTCCTTGGAATAATTACAGATATAATCAGCATCTCCTCTTTACAGACAGGACAGGAGAGGTGTATTTACTCCGATGTCTCTCTTAAGCTTCTTTTGCAAAACATTTATGAGAATTACCTGGTTTTTGCTCATGAGAAGGGTGTTGACTTCGTTATAAACGCTCCTGAAGAGGATGTTGTTATAATAACTGATGAATCCAAACTTCTTCAGGTTATTGGTAATCTGCTTTCGAATGCATTTAAATTTACAGAGAGAGGGTACGCATTACTGGATTGCAAAGTAGCAGATGGCAAGGTTCATTTCTGCGTAAAAGACACCGGTATTGGGATTAAAAATGAGTTTATCAATAATATTTTCAATGTCTTCACTCAGGGTGATATAAACCTTAACAGAGGTTACGAGGGTTCAGGTTTAGGACTCTCAATCGCCAAGGCATATATCAATCTAATGGGTGGAGAGATTAAGGTAAAGAGTAAATTTGGTGAGGGTAGTGAATTTTCATTTTCTCTCCCGGTAAATATTAAATAATCAAATAATAGATATGATGAAAAGGGCCCTAATGTGTTTGCTGTTTTTAATTACAGCATATGGATTTAATTATGCTCAGGGAAAAGAGCTTATCTGGTATATGCCTGAAGGAGTTGAAAACTTTAACAGCAAAATCCCTGCTCCTGAAAAGGTTCTGGGATTTAAGAGCGGCGAGAGACATATAACTTACGACCAGGTTCTCATTTACATGAGAAGATTGGCGGAGCTGTCACCAAGGGTAAAAATTATTGAACAGGGATATACTTATGAGAAAAACCCACTCATCTATCTTATAATAAGCACTCCGGAAAATCTTGAAAACCTGGAGAGTATCCGCACTGAGCGTCTTAAAATTGCGGACCCATCTCAATCATCAAAGCTAAATCCGGATCAGATGCCGGTGGTTAACTGGTTTGGCTATAGTGTTCACGGAAACGAAGCAACAGGTATGAACGCATCTGTAATTTTCGCCTATGCCCTGGCAGCCTCGGAGGACAAAATTATTACAGATATGCTGGAGAAAACTATAGTTATTCTTCAACCCTCAATTAATCCCGATGGAGGTCAGAGGTATGCCGGCTGGGTGAATTCAAACCTCTCACTTGCAGGCAATAGTGACGAAAACTCAAGGGAGTTCCGAGAGCCCGCCCCAAGCAGTCGCTCAAACCACTACTGGTTTGACCTGAACAGAGACTGGCTGCTCGCTCAACATCCGGAGAGCCGCTCAAGACTTGACCTGTTTTACAAATGGCTCCCTGCAATGGTAAACGACTTTCACGAACAGGGGAACGCTAATGGGACATTCTTCTCACCGGGAATCAGAAACAGTACAAATCCTCTCATTCCTGACCAAAACTGGCTGCTCACAAAGAAGATATCGGCTTACCACTCGGAGCTCTTTGGAGAGATAGGAACCATGCATTTCTCAAAAGAGGATTTTGATGACTTCTATACCGGCAAAGGCTCTACCCTGCCGGACCTATCGGGAGCAATAGGCATCCTTTATGAACAGCCCAATCCAAGAGGTGTTGCAAGGGAGAGAAATGGTATTGTTGTGACACTCTCTGACAATGTCCGCAACCAGGTTTTTAACTCGTTCAGTGCCCTGAAAGCGGGAGTGGAGATGAGGGGTGAACTAATGGATTATCAGAGGAACTTTTTTGCCGAAAGAAAGAGGATGGCAGAGAAGGATTTAGTTCAGGGGTATATATTTGGTTCAGAAGGTGATATTTCACTCAGCCGGGAGCTTTACAGGATGCTGAGAGCTCACGATATTAGAGTTTATAATATCTCAAAGGAGGTTAAAATTAACGGAAAAACATTTACCCCCGGCAACTCCTGGATTGTTCCGGTTCAGCAGCAACAATACTCAGTTGTAAGAACCATCTTTGAAAGAAATCTAACATTCAGGGATACGACATTTTACGACATATCTGCATGGACAGTACCACTGGCAATGAATATCTCTTATGCCGAGGTTAAGGAGAGCTCATCTCTTCTTGGGAAACCTGTTACAGGAGATAGTGAATTTGACAGGATGGCAAATATGGATATGCCCGGTGTTAGCAGATATATGTACCTTGTGGAGACATCGGACCTCTACTCATATAGTTTGATATACCGGCTTTTAGACAACGGAGTTATCGTAAAGGTTGCCGATAAACCATTTAGTTACAAAGCAAATGGCAGCGAGAGGCAATTTAACAGAGGTACTCTGATGATTCCGGTTGCCCAGCAAAAGATACCGGCTGATAAATTAAACTCTATTTTGATTGATGCTCTGAAAAAGTACAGAGGAGCCGGAATTAAAGCCTTCAGTTGCAGTGCCGGCCAGAGTGAAGGGGATACAGATCCGGGAAGTAACCACTTCAGAGTTATATCAAAACCATCTGTTGCAGTTATTACCGGCAGAGGTGCATCATACGGCACAGTTGGTGAGATATGGCATCTGTTTGATTACAGGCTGGGGATACCTGTCTCACTTATTGATGCAGAGTCTCCGGGAGATCTCTCAAAATACAATGTCATAGTTTTTACAGGTAATATTCAAATTAACCAGACGATTAAAAACAGGCTTTCAAGCTGGAATGGAGAGACTGGAAATACCTTAATAGCTATTGGCTCAGCATTAAGAACTGTTAACGAATTGGGGCTGGCAAATATTAAAATTGTTACAGAGAAGAGAGATACCTTCAAAATTGCAGATGGTACTTACGAACATTTTCAGGAGCAGAGGGGTGCCTCCAGGGTGAACGGAATAATTCTGGAGGCATCACTGGACAAAACAAGTCCGGTCTCTTACGGAATTGAGAGCGAATCCCTCCCTCTTTTCAAAAGCAGAGATGTTGTTTTTGCAGAGCCTAAAAACAGATTTGCCGCACCCGCAAGGTATACAAAAGAGCCTCTTTTAAGCGGATTCCTGCAGAAGAGGTATAAAGGTATATTTTCTGACACCCCTGCTATACTTACAGGAAGAGGCATAGTAATTCTGGCGGACGACCCTTCGTTCCGAGGCTACTGGCACGGCAGTACCCGGATATTTCTGAATTCAGTTTTTTACAGGGAACTCCTTCCGGCTGTTTCACTTTAGAAAAACTCTACCCTGGAGAAGTTTATTCCGTATGTATAGTAACGAAGAACCATATTCTTCATCCTCTCCTTAAATGAATCATAGTTGCGGCTCTCTTTAGGTGACCAGACCACCTCACTGAGGGCCGCTGCTCTTGGATATATCATATACTCCACATGGGCGGAATTTGGCATATATTCGGTCCATACATTCCCCTGGGCCCCCATAATATATTTTGCCTCGTCTGCGTTCAGTGCGGCCGGAACAGGTTCGTAAGAGTAAATCTTAGCAAGCGATGTAAAGCCCCCTATTGCAAGTGGTTGTGATGCAGGATCTGCCTGATAGTGGTCCAGATAGCAGTGTGAGCCGGGAGACATTACTACATAATGGCCCGATTTTGCTGCCTCTATGCCGCCTGCCTCTCCTCTCCACGACATTACTGCCGCATTTGGAGCAAGCCCGCCTTCAAGAATTTCATCCCAGCCTATTATATTTCTCCCCTTTGAATTGAGGTATTTCTCAATTCTGGTAATAAACCAGCTCTGGAGTTCGTGCTCATCTTTAAGCCCCTCCTTTTTTATCCTCTCCTGACAAAGAGGACACTCCTTCCAGTTATGTTTGGGTGCCTCATCTCCTCCAATATGGATAAGTTTAGAGGGGAAAAGTTCAATTACCTCATCTAGCACCCCCTGAAGAAACTCAAATGTGCTCTCTTTACCTGCACACATTATGTCATTAAAGACACCCCATTTTGTAGCAGTCTCATACGGACCTCCTGTACAACCCAGTTCCGGATAGGAGGCAAGAGCTGCCAGGGCGTGACCCGGCATCTCTATCTCAGGGACAACCGTAATATATCTTTTTGCTGCATAGTCTACAATCTCTTTTATATCCTCCTGAGTATAAAATCCACCGTGAGGCTTACCATCAAACTTTGCATCAGGGCCAAAATTTCTTCCAATAAGAGTCTCTTTTCTCTTTGATCCTATCTCAGTTAGTTTTGGATATTTTTTAATCTCAATTCTCCATCCCTGATCCTCGGTTAAATGGAAATGAAATGTATTGAACTTATGCATTGCCATATAATCAATATACCTCAGCACAAATTGTTTTGGCATAAAGTGACGGCAAACATCAAGATGAAGTCCTCTCCACGGAAATCTTGGTGCATCCTGAATTTTAACTGCATCAACCGTAATACTCTCCATTCTCCTCTCTTCTGCAGGCATAAGCTGAGTCAGAGATTGAGCAGCATAAAAGAGTCCGTTGAATGTTGAGGCAACAGCCTTTATCCCTGATTTGTCAATATCCAGTCTGTAACCCTCAGGAGCAATTCCTGACTTCTCATCTAAAATGAAACATACAGATCCCTTTACATACTTTTCAGTAAAAGCGGGTGAGGCAGCCTGAATACCATAAAATCTCATAAAGTGAGAGGAAATTACATTAAATATATTATCCCTGTGATCTCCTGAAAAATTGAACAAAAACTTAGTCTCTTTGGTCATAGAAAATGTACCCTTGCCCTGAATCTGAGAGACAGGCTGAGGGACAATACCTGATAATCCGTAAGCAGATGAAAATCCCATTAGTGCAATCGCTGTTACACCAATGCTCATTAATTTGATTTTTAGACTCTTCATAACCATAGTAGCCATTTGTTTATTGAAATTTATAGAGCAAGTTAAAAAAAATTCTTAATAACAATTATTTAACCTAAATTTATTCCGGATTTCTAATAATTTGAAACCATGAAAAAGCTTCTAGCCGTCACAGCATTAATATTATGCTCGGTCTTTACCGTCAGGGCTCAAGAGAGCGCCAAACCTCAGATGAATTTTGTAAAATTTAACCTCACATCTCTTCTGCTTAAGAATTACTCCTTACAGTATGAAAGAGTACTATCAAAAAGTATTTCTGCTGCCGTCTCCTTCAGATTTATGCCATATACCACTGTACCTTTTAAAAGCACAATTATTGACATGGCAAAATTTGAAGATCAGGAGACTATTGATATGTTTAATACTGCTCAGTTTGCCAACTACTCCATTACTCCTGAGATCAGATTCTATCTGGGTAAAAAGGGTTACGGAAGAGGCTTTTACATAGCCCCATATTACAGATATGCCTCTTATGAGGCGCAAAATCTCGAATTCTCCTTTGAAATTGGAGATGAAGAGGGGCAGATGGCACAGACACAAAAAATTGATTTGTCAGGTAGTCTTACTTCTCATACCGGTGGAATTATGTTTGGTGTACAATGGGCACTCGGTAAACATGTATCTCTGGACTGGTGGCTCCTGGGCGCAGCATATGGTGTAAGCAGTGGTGTAATTAACGGCATCCCAACCCCGGCAATTTCTCAGGAGGATATCCCTACTGTAAAAAGGGAACTTGAAGAGATGGATATACCTATGGTTGAGAAAACAGTTACCGTCACCTCTAATAATGTGAGGATGGATTTAACCGGTCCCTGGGCAGGAATTCGTTCAGGAATTATTATTGGAATAAAATTCTAAAATAATTTTGCTTATATTTGAGTTACAAAGACTTAAATATGAGAAACAGAATTTTTAAAAACATTTTATTAATTTTTGCTATAGGAGCAGCTGCTTTATCCGGTGGCTGCTCTTCTCTCTCTAAAGCTCAGCTTGAGGGGGTAGCCACTTTCGCCCAAACCTGTGACAGCTTTTCTGCCTATCCCTCCCTACTATTTCTGGAAATGGCAAAAATCAGAGAGGAGAGTTCTATTTGGTATGCCTCTTCTCTAACCTCTCCCGAAAAGAGAGTTGCAGAGCTGGTGGAAATTTCCGGTTTTAAAAAGAGTCAGGAAAAAATTGCAAAGGGTACCGATATCTCTCTGAAAATATTATCTGACTACTCTTCTGCGCTTAAATCATTAGCTCACGAAAACAGAGTTATTGATCCCGGAAGGGAGATTCGCTCTGCAGGAAGGGCTATTGACTCTCTTATTATCTCTTTCAACTCCTTAAAATTGGCACAACCTGTTACATCAGGGATTATCTCATCTGCAGCAAGGATTATTGGCTACGGAGCTCAGCTTAATGCCTCCAGGGCAAGGGCAAATGCTATTACAAAATTCATCCCCTCCGGAGATACTTTAGTCCAAGAGATATGCAGGTCATTAGAGACTCTGCTGAAAGACGAGAGTATAAAAGCCTTGATAGATCACGAACAGAAGATGCTTGTAAATAATTATCTTTCATATGTAGGTATAAGAGGGGGCGATATTAATGAAGACAGAAGGTTCTGCTCTCTCCTGGAAAAATCTGCTGACCTGGATAAACTGAGGAGCTCTACTGTTACATCGGTGGGCTCATTAAGAAGGGCACACGGAAAGATGGCCGCTCAGATAAAAGAGGGTATATCTCTTTTTGAACAGCTGGAAGCAATAAAAGAGTTTGGCTATGAGGTTGAAAAACTTAGTAAAATTGTAAGAAAATGGCAAAAAAGGGGGTAACCGGCACTGTAGCTGCTGAGCTTGCAAATATTCGCAAATCAATTGAAGAGGTGGAAAAGCTGAGAATCTCTGCCGTAAAAAGGGGCAGAGAGGAGGATGTTTTACGGCTGGAGGAGGCCTCAGCAGCACTCATAAAAAAAGAGAGGGAGGTTGTGAAAAGAGTTGGTGAAGAGGCAGCTTCAAAAATTAAATCAGATGGAGAGTCTCTGAAAGTCCTCTCTGAAAAGCTTAAAGCAAGAGTTAAAAGAATGGGGAGGCTCCCTAAAAGACTGGATACAATCAGCAAAATAATTCTAAAAATATCTGACCT
>JAGPLK010000059.1:0-1737 GCA_018053445.1 Bacteroidales bacterium
GATATTTTGTTATGTTTCCAAAATGCACTATATTTGCAGCATAATAGAAATAAAATAAATGACCTTTCTTGAATTTAAGGATAAAATGTTTGATTTGGCATGCTTCAATATCTATCAAGTATATGCATGGCAGCCTAACTTTGACAGGAATAACCTTACCCGCTGGGTTAAGAAAGCATATCTTGTCCGGTTACGGCAGGGATATTTTGCTTTTTCAGAATATAAGTACAAGCCCGATTATTCTCTTTATTTTGCGAATCGGATTTACCGCCCATCATACATCAGCCTACATACAGCATTATCGTTCTATGGAATGATACCGGAGGCAGTGGTACAGCTTACCAGTGTAACATCACTGAAAACAGCTTCATTTAATAACGACTTTGGCGAATACTCCTATAAGAATGTCAAGGAGAGGCTAATGTTCGGGTACGAGTTGAAGCCAACAGCAGACAACCGCACCATACAGTTTGCCACACCCGAAAAGGCGTTGCTTGATTTGCTGTATCTTTATCCGTTCTATGATAGTGAACAGGAATTAGAAGAGTTGCGTTTGGATGAAGATTACCTGCATGATGATTTAAACAAGGATTTATTGATGGAGTACTGCACCAAGTTTCAAAGCAAGGCACTTAACCATCGGGTAAAACTACTTTTTAAGACTTATGATTTATGATACAGATTGAACAGATAAGAAATTATTTTCCGGCTCAATTCCGTGAAAACTCGAGTTTCGATAAGCACATGCTGAAAGAGTATTTACAATTGATGATTTTGGATTACCTTTCTTCTACTCCAAACATTCAAAAGATGGTTTTTATTGGTGGGACAAACTTGCGTTTGGTAAAAGGAATAGACCGATTCTCCGAAGATTTGGATTTTGATTGCAAAGATTTGTCGAAAGACGAATTTATTGAAATGACAAATGGAGTTATTCAGTTTTTGGAGCGTTCAGGATTGCGGGTAGAGGCAAAGGATAAAGAAAGTCCAAAACTAACGGCTTTCCGGCGTAATATTCATTTTCCCGAATTGTTGTTTGATTTGGGATTGAGCGGATACAAGGAGGAACGGTTTTTGATAAAGGTTGAAAGCCAAGACCAGGGAATTGTTTACTCTCCGGTTATTACGAATATCAAAGGTTGCGGATTTTTTTTCCCGTTTCCTGTTCCTTCTGATGGCGTATTATGCAGTATGAAAATTGCAGCTATGTTAGCCCGCGCCAAAGGACGGGACTTTTACGACTTGATGTTTCTATTGGCGCAAACAAAACCTGATTATGATTTCCTTTCAAAGCGTTGTGGAGTGCATAATTTGCATGAGTTCAAACAGGCGACATCAGAATTGCTGAAAACAGTTGATTTAAAGAAGAAGCAAAAGGACTTTGAACATTTGCTTTTCAATAAGGTGAATAGCGAGAAGATTTTAAGGTTTGAAGAATTTGTAGATTCACTTACAGCAGGGCAACAAAAAACAATGATCAAAAGCCATTCTCCTACTCCCAATATGACAATACTCTCTTGAACAGGGTGCTCTCTTCCCGGGATTGGGAACAGGCATCCAAAGATACTACGCTTTGGAGCTTCAGACTATATGATGCTTTCGAACGTCCCGTGATTTCCGGCGAGTGTATTATTCCCGGAGCCAGATCTTGTTCTGAGGCGAGGAATCGTGCCTTTCCTTCGTGGGAATTACGGCTCCATTTCATGTCGCCGTGATTCCACTCTCGCTCGGCAAAGA
>JAGPLK010000059.1:1837-9495 GCA_018053445.1 Bacteroidales bacterium
TTTTTATATCTTTGCACTCGCTTACACGGGGAATTAGCTCAGTTGGCTAGAGCACCTGCTTTGCAAGCAGGGGGTCATCGGTTCGACTCCGATATTCTCCACAAAAAAAGAGGTTGTCTTAAACAGGCAGCCTCTTTTTTGTGACTAACTACTACCACTGATGCTAAATTTCAAGCATTCTCTGAATTGATCTCCAGGCTCTCTCCCTCAGATTTTGCTCAACTTTAATTTCAGGTGCCTCATTTTGCAGGGCCAGCAGTACTTTTTCAATGGTGTTGCGTTTCATCTGTCCGCAGAGTGCACGGGGGCCGGCTGAGATATACTCCCTGTCGGGATGCATTTTCTGCATTTGGTGGATTATCTCTCTCTCGGTCATAATGACAAATTGTTTTTTCTCTGAGGCCGATATATGCTTAAGCATCCCTGCCGTTGAATAGAAGAAGGTCTGCTCCATTGCCAGGATGGCCGGATCTCCTGAGCAGTGGCTCTCCGGATGTATTAGTATATCGGCATGAGGATACCTTTTTGCCATATCTGTTATATCATCAGATCTGAACCTTTCGTGTACGCAGCAGTCTCCCTCCCAGAGCTCCATATTGCGCCCGGTTTTAAGATTTATATATGCTCCCAGGTTTTTGTCAGGGACAAACAGTATCTTTTTGTCAGGGGGGATACTGTTTACAACTTTGAGTGCATTTGCCGATGTGCAGCAAATATCGGTATGGGCCTTAACATCTGCAGTTGTGTTTACATAGGAGACCACCACACCATCCGGGTTTTCGCCTCTCCACTCCTCAATATCCTCCCCGGTAATGCTTTCGGCAAGCGAGCAGCCTGCCCTGTTATCAGGAACAATCACCTTTTTACCCGGTGATATTATTGAGGCTGTCTCTGCCATGAAATTCACGCCGCAAAAAAGAATTATATCTGCATCTGTCCTTGCCGCCTCTTGTGAGAGGGCAAGAGAGTCTCCAAGAAAATCACTTATGTCCTGAATCTCAGGCCTGCTGTAATAGTGTGCCAGTATAACTGCGTTTTTCTCTTTTTTAAGCCTCTCAATCTCTTTCACTATGCTCTCGGTTGTCATCTTATCCGTTTATTTGTGTGGAACAATGTTCATACTTATATCCAGCGCTGTCACGGAGTGGGTAAGAGCACCCACACTTATGTAATCAACGCCTGTTGCGGCAACTCCTTTGAGCCTTCCTATTGTCATGTTACCTGATGCCTCTGTTTTGGCTCTCCCGTCTATAAGTTTTACTGCAGCTTCCATCATTTCATTGCTCATGTTGTCGAGCATAATAATATCTGCCCCTGCAGTTACTGCCTCTTTTGTCTCTTCAAGGGTTGTCACCTCTACCTCTACTTTTATTCCCGGAGCATAGGCCCTCACCTCTTTTACAGCTTCTGTAATTCCGCCTGCCACCTTTATATGATTATCCTTTATAAGTGCCAGGTCATAGAGCCCCATTCTGTGGTTTGTCCCACCGCCTGCCCTGACAGCTATTTTGTCAAGTATCCTCATTCCGGGTGCGGTCTTGCGCGTATCCAGCAATTGTGTTGCACTACCTTCAAGCTCCTTTACATAATTTGAAGTGGCAGTTGCAATTCCGGACATTCTCTGAAGAATATTAAGAGCTGTTCTTTCCCCTGTAAGAAGTGCCCTGTAGCTCCCCTCAATACGCACAATAGAATCTCCTTTTTTAACTCGGCCACCCTCAGTTGTGGAGGGCAACCACCTTATATTTTTGTCAAATCTCTCAAAAACCATTCTGGCAATATAAATACCTGATATTACTCCATCTGCTTTTGCGGTCATTTCTGCAACAGCAAGTGTTGACTCAGGAACAAGTGAATTGGTGGTTACATCTCCCTTTTCAACATCCTCCTCAATGGCAAGGGTGATAATTTTGTCAATAAGATATTCGTTTCTCATAGTTTATTATGATTACCGGTATCAACAGGTGTTGTGAAGATCTCTCTCCCTCTCTGTTGAATAATATGGTGAATAAAGTTTTCATTCTCTTTTGGAAAATCCTCCCTGTAGTGACCGCCTCTGCTCTCCCTTCTCATCAGTGCCGATTTGATTATAAGTTCTGCTACAATTATCAGATTTTCACCCACCAGATCAAAGATTTCATTATCCTCTCTTACATACATAATTCTTTCAGCCTCCAGCCTGAATAGACCATTATGGAGCAGCTCCTCATTGCGAACTATCCCGGCATTTGTTGTAAGAATCCGCGCCACTCTTTTGCTTAGCTCTGCAAACTCGCCCTTTCTTGAATAATCTATTCGAAAGAGAGGTGTAAAATTTTCCTCACCGCTTTTTATGGTAGAGGGGACTGCATTTCTGCTCCGTTCAACAGCTCTGTATCCAAAAACAAGACACTCAAGTAGTGAGTTTGAGGCTAGTCTGTTTGCTCCCATAACACCGGTTGAGGCAAGCTCCCCGCACACAAAAAGGTTTTTCAGAGAACTCTCACCATCTGTGTCTGTCTTAATTCCTCCAACCATATAGTGGGCTGCGGGTGCTACGGGAATTCTTTCGCACATATTAATTCCCAGAGTAGAGAGTTTTGCGAAGATATTCGGGAACCTCTTTTTAATTTTCTCCGGATCTAAATGATTTAGTGTTAAGTAGACAAATGGCTCATTCTGATTTTGAATCTCTTTGTAAATGGATCTTGCCACAATGTCTCTGGGTGCCAGCTCTCCGTTTTCGTGGATGGCAGTCATAAATCTCTCACCTTTTATATTGACAAGATAAGCGCCCTCTCCTCTGACAGCCTCGCTTATCAGGTAAGTTTTTTCACTTTCGGTATAAACAGATGTGGGGTGAAACTGGATAAACTCCATATCGGCAATTTGACATCCCGCCCTGCAGGCGATTGCTATTCCATCTCCCACTGAAGTAGAGGGGTTTGTAGTGTGTGTATAGATTGCCGATGCTCCGCCTGTTGCAAGGATGGTAAAATCGCCTGTGAAAATTCTCTCCTTTCCGCTGTTCAGGTCCCATGTCCTTACTCCGCAGCAAATATCCTCAGATACTAATAACTCAATCGCTGCAAGGTTTTCAAAAATGGATATATTAGGATTTGAAGAGACCTTCTCAATCATAAAATCTGTGATCCTTTTTCCTGTTATATCACCTCCGGCGTGCAGGATTCTCCTTTTGTGATGCCCCCCCTCAAGACCAAGTGCAAGCTCTCCGTTTTGCATATCAAACTCCATCCCCTCATCAATCAACTCTTTTATCCTGTCAGGACCCTCATTTACAAGTATGTCAACAGCATTATAGTCGCTTAAACCTCTTCCTGCAATTATAGTGTCGTCAAAATGATATTCGGTTGCATCCTCTTCGTCTGTAACTGCTGCTATTCCTCCCTGAGCAAAGTAGGAGTTGCTCTCTCTTATCCCCGATTTGGTTATCAGAGCCACATTTCCATATCGGGAAGCCCTGTACGAGGAGTAGAGACCTGCAAGTCCGCTGCCTACAATTATATAGTTGTATCTGTTCATCTTTTGAAATGAATAGCAAAATTACTCTTTTTATAGTTAAAAGCCGGTTTTTTGTACAATTCGCCTCAAATTGGTATCTTAGCGGCTTCATAGTTTATGTTAAAAAAGGTTAAAAATGGTAAAAAGAGTAACATGCTTTGTTCCATATCAGAACAAGGCTCAGGTGATTGAAACAATCAAAGGTCTTCAGGAGGTAAATGCTGCAGGCAAGATTTTTTTGCTTGCAACAGATGCATCGGCAGAGAAAATTGAAGGATGCGAAATTCTGATAATTGACTCACTTAAATCTACAGAAACAGTAAAAAAGATAGCCTTTAATTCGGACTCTGAATATACACTTATATACCAGAAAGAGTCATCCCTTGTGCTGGGTATGTTTGCAATGGAGAGGATGCTTAAGATAGCTGATGACACTCAGGCAGCAATGGTATATGCAGACCACTGGCAGATCATTGACGGAAAGAGAAATGCTAATCCTGTTATTACATACCAGGACGGTAGTCTCAGGGATGATTTTAACTTTGGGTCAGTGCTGGTTTACAGGACATCTCTTTTAAAAGAGGCTGCATCAAGGATGGATGTGAATTACAAATTTGCAGCTCTATATGACCTGAGACTGAAAGTCTCTCAAAAGGGCAAGCTTGAGCATATTAATGAGTATCTCTATACTGAGGATGAGAATGATACAAGGAAATCCGGGGAGAAAATTTTTGACTATGTTGATCCAAAAAACAGAGCAGTACAGATTGAAATGGAGCAGGCTTGTACTCAGCATCTGAAAGATGTTGGAGCGTACCTGAAACCTGAATTCAAACATATTGAATTCAATGAAGGTACTTTTGAGTATGAAGCATCTGTTATTATACCTGTATTTAACAGGATAAAAACAGTCAGAGATGCAATTGCGTCTGTTCTTAAACAGAAGACAAACTTTAAGTTTAACCTGATAATTATTGACAACCACTCAACAGACGGAACTTATGAGGCAATCGAAGAATTTGCATCAGATGAGCGTCTTATCCACCTGATACCTGAGAGAAGAGATTTAGGTATTGGAGGTTGCTGGAATGCAGGAGTTCACCATCCTAAATGTGGTAAGTTTGCAGTTCAGCTTGACAGTGATGACATCTATTCAGATGAGAACACTCTCCAGAAGGTTGTCGATTCATTCTATGAGCAAAATTGTGCAATGGTGGTTGGTACATACATGATGACCAACTTTAACATGGAGATGATTGCTCCGGGAATAATTGACCACAAAGAGTGGACTCCGGATAACGGAAGGAACAACGCTCTCAGAATAAATGGTCTTGGTGCTCCAAGAGCATTCTACACACCTGTTCTGAGATCTGTTAATGTCCCTAACACAAGCTATGGGGAGGATTATGCACTTGGTCTAAACATCTCAAGGGAGTATCAGATTGGAAGAATTTATGATGTACTTTATCACTGCCGCAGGTGGGATGGAAACTCAGATGCAGCTCTTGATATTGTTAAGATGAATGCCCATAATACATATAAAGACAGGATCCGTACCTGGGAACTCAAGGCCAGAATTGAACTTAACAAAAAGAGATAGAGATCTGATGCCATATATAAAAGCTACTGAAGAGTTATTCAAAGAGCAGCTTGCCTCCTGGGAGCAGGCGGGAAATAACTATAAAGCTCTGGAGGGGGTAATTGCAAAAGAGGTTCTTGTTGACGGCTTCCCTTTTAAAGTGCAGTTCAATCCTGCAAGGATAGTTTCATCTGCCGCAAAGGTTGATACAAAATCAATACAGGAGCGCAAATGTTTTCTTTGTGCAGCAAACAGACCACAGGTACAGAAGGGTGTTGAGTATTTCTATAATAATGATAAAGATAACCCTTACACAATTCTTGTAAATCCTTTCCCGATTTTCCCCAGACACCTTACCATTCCGCTTGTTTCACACACTGATCAGTTGATATACGGCAGATTGGGTGCTATGCTTGATCTGGCTGAAAAACTGGAGGGGTATACTCTTTTTTATAATGGCCCTAAATGTGGCGCCTCTGCACCTGACCACTTTCATTTCCAGGCGGGTAACAGAGGGTTTCTGCCCATGGAGGAGAGATTGGAGACATTGGGCAGGGTATTACTATATAAAACCGAATCATCCTCTCTCTGTATGGCCACCAAGGCCCTTAATGGTCTCTTCATTATCGACTCTTCCAATAAAGGTGATGCTGAAGTTATTTTTAATAACATATACTCATCTTTGGAAATGAAAGAGGGGGAGCCTGAGCCAATGATGAACATCTTATGCTGGTACAGTGATAATAGATGGATTGTTGCCATTTTTGCAAGAAGTAAACATCGGCCTTCGCACTATTTTGCAGAGGGTGAACAGAATATACTCATTAGCCCTGCATCTGTGGATTTGGGTGGTGTGTTTATTACTCCGCTGGAGAAGGACTATAATAAGATGACTTCAGTGGAGATAAGGGAGATACTTTCAGAGGTTTGTATATCTTTTGATGAGACTGCAGCCCTGGCTAAAATAATCACAAATAAACTCCAGAGATGAGAGAACCAAAAGTGAGCGTAGGCATAATGTTTGAGCCGCGCATAGATTTCCTCTTTACAGGCAGCTACCTGTCAGGAGGCAGAACATATTCGGGTCTTCAAAGAGTGACCGAGAAAGATGGCAAGGTTGAGTGGAACGGGAATCTTTATGACGAACTTCTTTTTGAGCCTGCTGATGAGATGAGGAACTCTTTTGAACTTAGAGGGGTGACCATAGGAATTAATTTTCACTGGGAGCGTAAAGAGAATCAGTCATTCAGGGGCTCAGTAATGTTTATTGTAGAAAACTCCAAAGTTACTGCAATAAATATACTTGGGGTTGAGGAGTATCTGACATCAGTAATATCTTCTGAAATGAGCGCAACGGCCTCTCTGGAGCTACTTAAGGCTCATGCTGTAATATCACGCTCATGGTTGCTTGCTCAGATTGATAAGAATGAGGAGATTACTGCCTCCGGATCTGAATACAGCACAATGAAAGAGAGTGAAGATGAGCTTATCAGATGGTACGACAGAGAGGATCATACAAGATTTGATATTTGTGCTGATGACCACTGTCAGAGATACCAGGGAATTACAAGAGCATCTACAGCAATTGTAAGGGCTGCAATTGAACAGACAAGAGGAGAGCTTCTTATGTATAACAGAAGGATATGTGATGCAAGATACTCAAAGAGTTGTGGTGGTGTATTTGAGGAGTTCCACAATTGCTGGGAGGAGAAGGATATGCCATATCTTGTAAAACAGCGAGACAGTAAAACAGAAACTGCCATTCCCGATTTAACCATTGAGGAGAATGCAAGGGAGTGGATACTTTCATCGCCTGAATCTTTCTGTAATACAACAGACAAAAAAGTATTGTCTCAGGTACTCAATAACTATGATCAGGAGACTGTACATTTTTACAGATGGGAGGTTAAATACTCTGCTTCTCAGCTGTCAGATCTAATACGGAGAAGGTCAGGCACAGACTATGGAGATATTCTGGATCTGATACCCGTTGAACGAGGAACCTCTGGAAGGCTGGTGAAATTGAAGATTGTAGGTTCCAAAAAGAGCCGTACAATAGGAAAAGAGCTTGAAATCAGGAGAACCCTTTCAGAGTCACATCTATACAGCTCTGCTTTTGTTGTGGAGAAATCAGGAGGCTCACCGGATAAACCTGAGGAGTTCATCCTTAAGGGAGCAGGCTGGGGACATGGTGTGGGATTGTGCCAGATAGGAGCTGCTGTTATGGGTGAGAAGGGATTTAAATACAATGAGATTCTAACACACTACTTCCCCGGAGCATCAGTTGAAAAGAGATACCAATAAAAAACTGTAATATGAGCAACAAAAAGAGATCTCCCTGGGCATGGATTCCATCCCTCTATTTTGCACAGGGTCTGCCATATG
The DNA here is from genome assembly GCA_018053445.1 of Bacteroidales bacterium. GTDB lineage: Bacteria > Bacteroidota > Bacteroidia > Bacteroidales > UBA932 > Bact-08. Next base: position 9,303 of record JAGPLK010000059.1, read on the forward strand.
TGGCTGTGATGACAATATCTGTCATTATGTACAAAAGATTGGGAATATCTAATACAGACATTGCTCTGTACACGAGCTGGCTCTATTTGCCATGGGTAATAAAGCCCTTCTGGAGCCCATTTGTAGACCTCCTTAAAACTAAAAGATGGTGGGTGGTAACTATGCAGTTACTGGTTGGTGCCGGATTGGCCGG
>JAGPLK010000129.1 GCA_018053445.1 Bacteroidales bacterium
TGTTGCCTCAAGGGGGGTGTATGCGGTGTCAAATTCGGTATAGCTCCAGGCAAGGCCCATCTCTACCATTCGGGCTCCCACATCATCTATGGCTTGGGTGCTCACCCTTGCGACGTGCCGGCCCCAGCCATCGGTTTTGAGGACGTCAACAACAACGGTTTTGCCGTGAATCATATCGGAGAGAGCCCTTTTTGCCACATTGCTGAAGGGTTGCCTCCTCTCGGGTGCGTCAATGCCGGCTATCCTGAATTTTAGCCTCAGGTTATCCCGATTAATTGCGGTAAATGTATCTCCATCGCTGATTCCCACCACTTTAACTCTGAAGCTCTGCCCCGAGCAGAGAGAAGAAATTAATAGGATAATGCTTAAAGTGATGGTTTTGAAACGCATTGAGTACACGATTTGGGTCAGCAAGTTACAAAAAAACAATCTACCTCCCCGCAGGTGTGGCATCAGATTGAGCTGATGATTGAGGGTCTGCCGCTTGTAGCCCACAACAAGGGTTTTGACGAAAACTGCCTGAAGGCCTGCTTCCAAATGTACCAGCTGGATTATCCCTATTATGAATTCCACTGCACCTTGCAGAGGGCTAAGAAGCAAATAAAAGGCTTACCCGATTATAAACTCAGCACAGTTTCGGCCTATTGCGACTTCTCACTGGGTAACCACCACCACGCACTGGCAGATGCAGAGGCCTGTGCAAGGATTGCGATTCAGGTGTTTGTAACAAATTGACTGAATTAACGTAAAAATTGTCAATGAACTGACTGAATTAACGTAAAAATTGTCAATGGATGGAATAAATATTATATTTGTATATAATAAATGTGAAATGGAGACGATTAAAAGATTGTTAGAGGAGAGTGTTACTTCTAAAATATTACCAAACAAAGCTGTTCTTATATTTGGAGCAAGGAGGGTTGGCAAAACAATTTTATTGCGTCATATTATAGACAAATTCAATGGTAAGGTACTTTTACTTAACGGAGAGGATTTTGATTCCATTTCCCTTCTTGAAGAAAAGAGTATTTCAAATTACAGACATATATTAGATGGTGTTAATTTACTGGCTATTGATGAAGCACAGGCAATTCCGGATGTTGGGGCAAAGCTGAAATTGATTGTTGACGAAATTCCGGGAATCTGTGTTTTAGCAACAGGTTCATCTTCTTTTGACCTTTTTAACAAAGCCGGAGAGCCATTGGTTGGAAGAAGTTCATTATTTTACCTTACACCCTTTTCACAACGAGAAATCGGGCAAACTGAGAATGTGCTGGAAACGAGACAAAATATTGAGTCAAGGCTTATATACGGATCTTATCCAGAGGTTGTGACGATGTCCGGATTTGATAACAAGGCACAGTATCTGGGAGATATAGTTAGTGCTTATTTGCTCAAGGATATTCTTTCAATTGACGGACTTAAAAATTCCGGAAAAATGAAAGATTTGCTCAGACTTATTGCATTTCAGGTAGGGAATGAGGTATCCTATGATGAGCTGGGAAGACAACTTGGTATGAGTAAAAATACTGTTGAGAAATACTTGGATTTACTATCAAAAGTTTTTGTGGTTTTTAGGTTAGGTGGCTTTTCAAGAAATTTAAGAAAAGAGGTGACAAAAGCCGGTAAATGGTATTTTTACGATAATGGTATTCGAAATGCAATAATTGGAAATTTCAACCCAATTTCTATCAGGCAGGATGTGGGGGCACTATGGGAAAATTATTTAATTAGCGAGAGGATAAAGTTAAATTTTAATGAGAGATTAAATAAAGAATTTTATTTCTGGAGAACGTATGATGGACAGGAAATTGACCTTATTGAAGAAACTGCCGATTCCCTAGCAGCTTTTGAGTTTAAATGGGGTGAGAAGAATCCGGCTGCACCCAAAGCCTTTAGAGAGGCTTATCAAGATTCCTCTTATGTTGTTGTAAACAGGGATAATTATCTTAGTTATTTGTAGATCGCAAACAACTCATCAAGCGTTCTCATAGGAATAAACATCTTTCCGCTATCCGGAAGCTCAGTAAAACCATAATGAAGGTAAAACGCTTTTGCCTCCTCATCTAAAGGATCAACAACAACCGCATATGAGGCTACAATCTGCGAGTTCTCCCAGCTCCGTTTCAAAGCATCAATTAGCAGAATTTTTCCTAACCCTTCTCCATGCCGACTTTTGTCAATTGCCAGCCTGCCGAGCAGGGTAGTGGGGATAGTGGTATATGTGCCAGGTAGTCTCTTTCTAATTTGCGTGGAGAAGCTGCTTATTGGGATGCCGTAGTTTGACAGGGTGTAGTATCCTATTAAAGATTTTGTTTCGCCATGAGCTAATACATAGCAGGCCGATAGTTTTCGCTTGACATCCTGCCCTGCTTGGTTTCTCAGATAGTTATTTAGGAACTCCTTACTACAGTCAAAACCATCTTTGTTATGACCTCTATGGAGCAGTTCAACCATTATGTTTGCCTGATTTTGCGACGAATGATTTATAATCCGCCAGAGCCTTTTTCAAAGTCTGAGCAGGTTTTTCAGGATTTGTAATGGCATCAAAAAATATTTGACTATCCCTCTCTGAAGCAATAACCTGCTCCCTCTCTTTGATAATCTCCTTCGCCTTATCCTGAGCGGCAGCAAATATAAAATCGGTTAAATTCCGATAACCTCCCAGCAATGCAGCCTCCTCAAAGAGAAGTTTCTGCTCCTTAGGTAGTCGGGCGTCAAATCTCGCTGTATCTGAAGTGGTTGTACTCATTGTGATGGTTAGTTTATTTATGCAAATGTACGGAAAATATCCGTACATTTGCAAATCTTTTATTTCATTCATTTCACGAACCCCGCTTTCTCTTTTTTACCTCGGGTGGTCACCAGGGGTAGTTATATTAATTCCAAATTCTTTTGCTACAGAGCTCTGCTTGAA
>JAGPLK010000130.1 GCA_018053445.1 Bacteroidales bacterium
TTTGAGCGGTAAATGGGGTTCGAACCCACGACCCTCAGCTTGGGAAGCTGATGCTCTACCGACTGAGCTACTACCGCATAAATCCTGCTGCAAATATAACTAATTTATTGCTTTTGCAGCATTATAGCATCTGCTTCTCCTCCCAAAAGAGAGGATTTTACCTTGTATACAAATCTGCCGGATCTCTTTTTAACAATGCTGTCAATCTCCACCCACCTATTTGATTTGTAGTTAAATACACGATACTCGCCTTTTTCTAAATTGTTAATTCTAAATATAGCTTTTCCATTTCCGGTTTCGTCTATATAATAGTTATCACCAAAAAAAGTTCTTAATGTTCTGTCTCCTCTTCTCCATCCCTTTCCTTTTAAACTCTCAGGTTCAATTATAATGCGATTTTCTCCCGGTATCATCAGGTAGTCATAAATTGCATAGAATGTATCCTCAGCAAGCTCTTTAAGGTTAGCCGGCGACACCCATTCTTCATCATGACTCTCTTTATAGAATGTATAAGGGGTTTCAAATGTAATTGCAAGTGTCCTCTCCCCAAATCTGTTCCATATCCATCCCTCTGCATATCTGGAAGCTACAGCAGAAAATTGCTGATCCTCCTCTCTGTAGAAACGCCTGTCATCCATAGTCAAAGCAGAAAGTAAAAGCTGATTGTCAAGAAATTTATCTGTTGTTGACTCTGCATTGTGTATCCAGTAAGAGGCGTAATTTGCAATCTGAGAATGCATATTAAGAAGGATATCAAGTGGCTTTTGAGCGGTTACCCTTTCAAGAGTCCTTTTAAGAGCCAGAACCTCCGGCATTGTTAAAGAATCCGGCCTGTCCCAGTTAATCTCAATATTTACCCCTGTTGATGTTGATCTTGAAAAACCGCCGTAAACACCATCAGGATTAATAAATGGGATAATATAGATTGTGCTGTTTCTTCTAAGATCTTTAGCCTCTGGAGTGTCTGACAATAAAAGGTCAGTTAGTGCCTCAAGATGCCAGCTTGCCGGCTGCTCACTGGGGTGGGAGCGACCATGAATCCATATTTGTCTCTTCTCTTTATCATTATTATGGAGATCAGATTCATCTATTGTAATCATTTCAATGGGTAACTCCTGAGAACTATAGCCAATAATCTCTCTGGTTACAAAAGGCTTAACACTCCATTCATCAAGCTTAGATTTATGCCTGCTCCATGTATAAGGGATGAAGTGAGAAATATAGACAGTGTCTTTTTGAAACTTCTTCACAATCAGCCCCTTTTCCGGATTCTCTCCTTGTGAAAACCTGGCGAAGTTTTCTCCGTCATAACTATAGAATGGTCTGATCGCCTCTGAGTTATTAACCGCCAGGTGAACCATTTTTTCTTTGACACCCTCAATTCTGAAGTAGTACCATCTTGCACTCGGTCTTAATGAAGTGTCAACAGGGTTTAAAGGGTCAAATCGTGAATCTATCCTGTAGGATATGTAAAGCGTAGAATCACCCTTTCCATTATTGAACCAAACAGAATCAATCAGAGTTGTTTTTCCAAGGCTTCCCGATTCAAATTCTGCCGAGAAGCTTATCTGTGAAAAAATATTACTGCTGCTTAGCAATGCCAGCAGCAGTAATAAAGTCATTTTTTTTACCATGGTTTGGGGTTAGTTGTTAGAGATCTGTGGCTTTAACTTTTACCACTTTTCCCTTGTTTGAAAAGGCCAGTTCAGAATTGTTTTTCTTCTTCTCCTGAATAAGTCTATGAAATGCGAGGTTTAAACCATTGAGTATGCTTTGTCGTAGCTCTTTAGTCTCTGATTCGCTCATAATTAATTAGTTTGTTGTAGGTAGGTTTATTGTAAATTTTAGGTTCCATGTTCTTTCCACCCTCTGCAATCAGCTCCTGAGGGATGGTTGAATTATTTATTATCATCCAGTATTCACATAGCGGAATGTATAGCGAAAATAAGTTTTTTATTCCAATATCGTATCGTCTTCTGATTGTTTTTTCTTCAATATTATGACCCCCTGAAGCCACCCTCATCTTAACTCTCTCAACAGCAAGGTTGGGCATAGAAAGCCAGAAAAAAAGAAGTGTAACACGATATCCTCTCTCCTGAGCATATTTAATTATTTTCGCATATATTCTTGTGGCTAGTGTAGTTTCAATCGCAAAATCCGTGCCGTTGGACATAAGATTATCCATACGCTCAATCATTATCTTCCCGGCCTGAATTGATACGCTTTCCGGTTTAAAAGGGGAAATTCCCCTTGCTATTTCATCTGCATTAACAAACTCTTTGCAATCAAGCATCTCCGGAAGAATGGTATATGAGGCAGTTGTTTTACCTGCCCCGTTGCAACCGGAAATAATATATAGATTAGGCATTGGCAGACTTTTTTGAATCTATCAAATATAGCTATTTTTTTTGTGAAGCACCATAGGCGAAGAGTGCAAAATCACCCAGGCACGGATCATCCGGAAATACAAGTTTTAAAAACTCTGTAATCTCAATTGCAGTCGTGATATCTGAACTCTTTCTCTTTGTGATTCCCTGTTCAAGGGCAGCTCTGTGCACATGTACATCAAGCGGAATAATCAAAGATGAAGGAGATGTGTGTTTCCAGACACCAAGGTCAACAATTCCATCATCTCTTACCATCCATCTTCTGAACATATGGATCTTTTTGTTAGCAGCTTTAGGGTCAGGCTTTCTTCCAAATATTTTGACTCTGTATTCCTCAGGAGTGAGAGACTCTAATGAGTCATTTGATAAATAATATGCTCTGAGATTGTGAAATATCAACGACATTTCACACCACTTTATTGTTCTGTGGAGGGAAACGGAATCACTTCTGTATTTACCGGCCATAATATACTCGTATGGCCTCCATTCCATTTCATCCATCAATCTCCTGCAATCTCT
>JAGPLK010000060.1 GCA_018053445.1 Bacteroidales bacterium
TTCTTAATGTTGGTCTGAATTGGCTTTGCCTTTTTCGGATCTATCTTTTTCTCTATCCTCTTTTCAGCAGGCTTCTCAATCGTTTTCTCGGCTGCTTCTGTGATAATCACTGCAACAGGCTCTTCTGCCGGTTTTTCAACCATTGTTTCAGCCGTTGTTTCAACCGTTATTTCTGCCGGTTTCTCTGCCGGTTCTTTTACAGGCTCTTCAACAGGTATCTCTACAGGCTTTTCAACCGGCTTCTCAACCGGGATCTCTGCCGGTTTTTCGATAGGCTTTTCAACCTGTATCTCTACAGGCTTTTCTACTACCGGAACCTCATTAACTACTGGTTTAACCTCAGGAACAACGATTGGTTCAGCTTTAACTTCCGGTTTCTGGGGAGTCGCCGGGTGTTGCTGATGGAAAGGTTTATCGAGGTCAATTTTTCCAACTATCTTGGGTTGTGGGGGTTCCACGATGGTGGTTTTGATAAAAACCTCTCTGACATGAGGATCATAATCACTGTCATCGTGTTTATTCATCTCTGCCTTTTCAGTAATATCCTTCACCTTAATTGCAACTTTCTTGGACTGCTCTTTGATAAGTTGCTCCTTACCAAACTCTTTTTGAATGAGAGCATAGACATCCGGCGTAATCTTAGTGATTGGTTTAAGGTCTATGTCAATTTTTTTGGATTTAAGGAAATCAGCCAAGGTCCCCAGCCCAATGTTGAATTCCTTGAGAACTATGTTAACTCTTATATTTTCGCTTTCTGTCATATGTCTGCACTCTGTTTTTTAATTGTTCTCCTCAAATTCTGAGTTCAATATTTTTTTAACTTCCATAACGGTTTCTACCTCAAGATCAGCTCTTCTGGCAATCTCGGCATCTGGTATAGCAAGGACGCTTTTTGCCGTATCACAACCAATTGATTGAAGAGCTTTGATAACCCACTCATCAACTTCGTCAGAAAACTCCTCTAAAAGGACATCATCTTCATCTTCGTCAATTTCACGGAAGACTTCTATCTCCATCCCTACCAATTGCCCGGCAAGCTTAATATTGCTTCCTCCCTTGCCAATTGCAAGTGATACATCGCTTGGATTCAGCGATACAAAAACTTTCTTTATATCATCGTGAATCTTGACTGAAGTTATTTTTGCGGGACTCAATGCTCTCTGGATAAGAAGCTGCATATTTGAAGTCCAGTTAATTATATCAATATTTTCGTTGCGAAGCTCTTTAACTATTCCGTGTATTCTAGAACCCTTTACCCCCACACATGCTCCAACAGGGTCAATTCGTTCGTCGTAAGACTCCACAGCCACCTTTGCTCTCTCTCCCGGAATACGAACAATTTTTTTGATCGTAATTAATCCGTCGAAAATCTCTGGTACCTCTTGTTCAAAAAGCCTCTCAAGGAATTCATTTGCAGTCCTGGAGAGAACAATAACAGGGTTGTTGTTTTTCAGATCTACCCTTGCAACAACAGCTCTTACAGAATCTCCCTTGCGGAAAAAGTCTGATGGAATCTGTTCAGTTTTTGGGAGAAGAAGTTCATTCCCCTCTTCGTCCATTACAAGAACCTCTTTTTTCCATACTTGATATACCTCACCAACAACAACCTCTCCCACTCTCTCCTTATAGGTATTGTAAAGGTTGGCCTTTTCAATATCCATTATTCTTCCTGACAGGTTCTGGCGAAGGTTAAGTATCCCTCTTCTTCCAAAGGCCGATAGTCTGACCTCCTCCGGGTAAAGCTCTCCAACTTGAAGTGAATCGTCAATTTTTGACACCTCTTCAAGTGAAATCTGAGAGGTTGGATCTTCAACCACCTCAACAACCTCCCGGTTTCTCCATATTTCAAAGTCTCCTTTGTCTATGTTTATGATGATATCAAAGTTGTCTGCAGTACCATACATCTTAATGAGCTGATTACGGAAGACATCTTCCAGTACACTCATCATAGTAGGACGGTCAATGTTTTTCAACTCTTTGAATTCAGCAAATGTGCTTATTAAATTTAACCCTTCCATAATAGGTAAGTTCCTTTATTGTATTACTTGAAATTTATTACAGGTTTGGTGGATTTGATTTCTGAAAACTGAAGAGCCCTTTTTTCAATTACTCTCTCTTTTTTCTTCTTCCCTTCTACTTTTATACTCTTCTCTTCGCTTATCTCTATGCTTTCATTGTCAGCGTTTTCCAATATCGCCTTGATTTTTGAGCCGCTCTTTAAAACAACTTCAACCTCTTTGCCTATATATTTATGATATTGTCTTAATACTTTAAAAGGCTGATCAAGTCCCGCTGATGTGACAGTAAGAGAGTAATCATCGCTCTCCCGGTCAAAACGCTCTTCAATAATATTGTTTATATCAATACAGTGTGACAGATCAACTCTGCCCTCTGAATCAACAGTTACCTCTATGTCATTCTCTTTACTTATCTCAACTGAGACAAGGAAGAGTGAATGCGACTCAAGGTAAGACTCTATGGCTTCTGCTATTTTTTCGTTTGAAATCATTATGTGCTGTAAATGTAATAAATAAGGGGACTGCCGTCCCCTTATCTCCTTTTCTCAAATCCGGTGCAAATATAGGTATATTTTTTTTACTATGAAAATATTTTTTATTAATACCTTTACTCAATGATACAGCAGTATAAAATAATTAATGATCCGGTTCATGGATTTATAAACATTCCAGGCGGAATAATCCTTGATATAATTCAACATCCACTCTTTCAAAGACTCAAAGAGATTAAGCAACTGGGACTTACATCATTGGTTTACCCCGGTGCCTGCCATACAAGGCTTAACCATGCCCTTGGAGCTATGCACCTGATGAATGAGGCTGTGAATTCATTAAGGACAAAGGGTGTTATTATTGATGAGAGTGAGCAGGAGCAGGCTATGGTTGCTATACTGCTTCACGATATTGGCCACGGACCATTCAGTCATGCCCTTGAAAATAATATAATTAAGGGAGTATCACACGAAGAGATTACTTTGCAGTTGATGGATATTATCAATAAAGAGATGAACGGAAAAATCTCTGTTGCAATTGATATTTTTACCGGAAAATACTCCAAAAGATTTCTCCATCAGCTAGTATCCAGTCAGCTTGATGTTGACAGGCTTGATTATTTAAGACGAGACAGTTTCTTTTCCGGAGTAGCCGAGGGTATGATAGGCCACGAAAGAATTATTAAAATGATGACTGTCAAAAATAACAATTTAGTAATAGAAGAGAAAGGTATCTACTCTGTTGAAAAATTCCTGATTTCTAGAAGATTGATGTACTGGCAGGTCTATCTTCATAAAACTGTAATAGCAGCAGAACAACTTCTTGTAGAGATAATAAACAGGGCAAGAGAGATTCACTCAGCATCTTCTTCACTAAAGGGCTCTCCTTCGCTACTCTATTTTCTTGAAAAGTCAGTTGAGACAAATTCAATGTCTAGTCCTGAGGTGCTGGATATGTTCGCCAGACTGGATGATTCTGATGTTATCTCTGCAATTAAACAATGGTGTATTAATGAAGACATTGTTCTGTCCAGGCTTTGCAGAATGCTTGTCGAAAGGAGACTCCCCCATATAGAACTCTCAAAAGAGCCATTTGATGGCATAACTTTTGAGGCAAAGATCAGCGAGTTTGAAAGAACTTACAACCTTCCGCGGGAGTATTCCCGTTATTTTGTCAAAACAGGAGAGGTGCAAAACAGAGGATACGACCAAAACGAGGAGAACATAAGGATATTGACAAAAAATGGAGAGAGCTGGGATATTTACGAAATTTCCGATATGCTCTCTTCTAAAGCTTTTTCCCAAATCACCAAAAAGTATTTTCTTTGCACTCCCAAAAATTTTTACATTTAGATGGAACTTATAGCAAGGGATATTGCCGAACATCTGAAAGGGACCGTAATTGGTAACCCTGATGCAGTTGTGAAGACAATGTCAAGAATAGAAGATGGCCGGGAGGGATCTCTCTGTTTTCTCGCAAATCCCAAATATGAAGCTTATATATATAAAACAAAAGCAAGTGTTGTTTTAGTTAACAGGGATTTTGTTCCCTCTTCTCCGGTGACCTCCACAATGGTACAGGTTGATAATGCGTATGAGGCTGTAGCTGTAATGCTGGGACTGTTTAATTCAATGAAAGAGTCCAGGAGAGCCGGGAGATCATGGAGAGCCAGTGTAGCATGGAGTGCAAAAGTTGGAAAAGGTAGCTATATAGGGGCTTCTTCACATATTGGAAAAAGATCAGTTATAGGAAAGGGTGCCCAGATAATGGAGCAGGTTTACATTGGAAACGATGTTACCATTGGAGATGGTTCTGTTATTCATCCGGGAGTAAGAATTTACTCAGGATCAGTAATTGGCGCTGATTGTATTATTCATTCAAATGCTGTTATTGGTGCCGATGGTTTCGGTTTTGCCCCCTCTGCTGACGGGAGCTATAAAAAAATTCCCCAAACCGGTAATGTCATTATAGAAGATAATGTTGAGATTGGTGCCGGTACTACAATAGACAGAGCTACAATGGGATCAACAATAATAAGGAGAGGTGTAAAACTTGATAATCTAATCCAGATTGCTCATAATGTAGAGATTGGAGAGAATACAGTAATTGCTGCTCTCGCAGGAGTGGCCGGGTCTGCTAAAATCGGCAAAAATTGTCAGATAGGTGGGCAGGTGGGTATATCAGGACACATTACTGTAGCTGATAATACAAAAATAGGCGCTCAGGCCGGGATTATGAGCAGTGTCAAGAGCGAGGGAGAGGTTCTTCTTGGATCTCCTGCAATTGATGCTAAAGAGTATTTAAGAGCCTATGCTATGTTTAAAAAATTACACAAAAATCAATAAATTACTATCTTTGCCAAGTTTTACACATCCAGAATCTTTATGCAAGTTAATCAAAGAACATTAAATCAATCATATACATTTTCAGGAAAGGGTTTGCACACTGGAGTGCATGTTACTATGTTTATTACACCCGCCCCTGAAAATCACGGCATTAAATTTAAAAGGGTTGATCTGCCGGGTGAACCAATTGTGGAAGCAATAGCAGATTTTGTAGCCCCTTCTGCCAGAAATACAACATTAGTTAAGGGTGAGGCCTCTGTTGCCACACCTGAACATATACTTGCAGCTCTTTATGGTCTGGGTATTGATAATGCTCTTATATCTCTTGACGGACCGGAAGTTCCAATTCTTGACGGAAGTTCAAAGCTATATGCGGAGGCTTTTTCAGAAGGGGGATATCAGGATCAGGATGCAAAAAGAGTATATTTTGAGGTTAAGGAGAAGATTGTAGTCAGAGATGAGGAGAGCGGGACTGAAGTCTCTGTTTATCCTGACGATATGTTTTCTGCAGAGGTGATGATAGATTTTAATTCAAAAGTCCTGGGTCATCAGTTTGCCAGATATGATGAGAAAACAGATTTTAAAAATGAAATAGCGCCGTGCAGAACATTCGTTTTCTTTCACGAACTGGAGCCACTGTTTAAAAATAACCTTATAAAAGGGGGAGATCTTAACAATGCAATTGTAATTGTGGAGAATGAGGTCCCTCAGGAGGAGCTTGAAAGGTTGTCAAATCTGTTTGGTGAAAGGAGGTTGGAAAGGGGATCTGCCGGTTATCTTAACCATTTGGAATTACAGTTTGACAACGAATGTGCAAGACATAAACTATTAGATGTACTTGGAGATATTGCCCTTGTCGGCTTCTACTTTAAAGGCAAGATAATTGCAAATAAACCCGGACATAAGGTAAATACCAAAATTGCCCAGCTGCTGAGAAAAGCTGCAAAAGAGTTCTTCTCAAAACCAGTAGTTCCAAAGTTTGATTTAAACGACGAACCTCTTGTTGATATTAACGGAATAAAAAAACTTCTGCCGCACAGACCTCCGTTCCTGATGGTTGACAGAATTATTGAGATGACACCTCACCATGTAGTAGGTGTTAAAACAGTAGGTGTTAATGAGGGATTTTTTATCGGCCATTTCCCGGAAGAGCCTGTTATGCCGGGAGTATTGATAATTGAGGCAATGGCACAGGTTGGTGGTATATTGGTGCTCTCTGAACTTGATGAGCCTGAGAGATACTCAACATATTTTGCCAAAATTGATGGAGTCAAATTCAAAAAGAAGGTAGTGCCCGGAGATGTCCTTGTAATCAAGCTGACTTTAACCGCCCCTTTAAGGCGCTCAATTGTTTGTATGAAGGGAGAGGCATTTGTAGGTGATACTCTTGTATGTGAAGGCGAGATGGTTGCTCAAGTCATCAAAAATAAATAGAAAGATAGAAAAGGAATTAAATATATGAATTATATTCATCCGAATGCAAAAATAGGAACAGGTGTAACAGTTGACCCATTCTCCTATATAGCTGAAAATGTTGAGATAGGAGAGGGTACCTGGATTGGACCCCATGTGACTATTTTGGATTATGTGAAAATTGGTAAGAATTGCAAGATCTTTCCGGGCGCTGTTATTGGTGCAATACCTCAGGATCTGAAGTTTGCCGGTGAAATTACCTATGTAGAAATTGGAGATAATACTACAATAAGGGAGTGCGCTACAGTTAACAGGGGAACCTCTTTTAGCGGAAAAGGAGTCACCAGGATTGGTGAGAATTGTATGGTAATGTCTTATGTCCATGTGGCTCACGATTGCAGAATCGGGAACAATGTAATTCTTGTGAGCTATGTTGCTCTTGCAGGAGAGACAAATGTTGATGATTATGCTATTATTGGCGGCCATTCAGCTGCTCATCAGTTTACAAATATTGGTGCACATGCTATGATTTCAGGTGTGTCCAGTATTTATAAGGATGTTCCTCCATATGTTCTGGCAGGACACAGACCCCTGGCATATTTTAACCTGAATATAGTTGGTCTTAGAAGAAGGGGATTCTCAAATGAGCAAATTCAGCAGATAAGTGATATTTACAGGGTAATCTACAGAAGCGGATTGAATACTTCCGACGCCTGTGCCAAAGTTGAGGCAGAGTTTGAAGAGACGCCTGAAAAGAGAATTATTCTTGATTTTATTAAATCATCAAAAAGAGGGATAATAAAGAGAACTACAGATACCATTGAAGAGTAGAGTCAACAGGGTGATACTCTCAACTGCTTATCTTCCTCCTGTCGAGTATATAAGTGCAATATACCATTCAGAAAAAGCAGAAATAGAGCAGTACGAGAGGTATCAGAAACAGAGTTACAGAAGCCGTTGTCACATTTATGGTGCCAGCGGCCTTCTTCCTTTAACTATCCCCGTATCAAGATTAAATGGCCATTACCTCCCAATAAGAGAGATGAAGATTGATTATTCGGGGAAGTGGCAGCAGGAGCATTGGAGAGCCATTGTATCTGCATACAGAACATCTCCCTTCTTTGAATATTATGAATATGACTTTGCCCCCTTCTACAAAACAGTTAAATATGAGAATCTTTTTGATTTCAATTTAGAGTTGATTAATCTGATTTGCCAGCTTACCGGGATTAATTGTAAATTGGAATTATCCTCAGAGTTCAACCATACATACGATGAATCGTTAATAACAGATCTGAGAGAGGTTATTCATCCCAAAAAATCACCATATACACCCTCCGCTAAAAAAGAGAGTGGGCAATACTTTCAGGTATTTGCCCACAAACATGGTTTTATTCCAAATCTTTCATCCGTAGACCTTCTCTTCAATGAAGGCCCCGATTCCATAAGTTATCTCTAAAAACGGAATCCGAATGTTACATATAGCTTGTTAGCAGAAGATGTAAGAAATCCTTCCGGAGCACCTACGCCAGAGTAGTCCTGGTAAAGTTTTAATCTCTCCTTTATTGCAACTCTGTGTTGGAAAGAGAGGTCAAGGAAAAATCCGCCATTGCTGTTAAATCCTGCCCCGGCAGATATGAATGAAAAGTCATTTGGATTACTCTTCTCTGCATTCTGATAGTATGAATATCCTGCGCGCAGTGCAATATTTTTAAAAGGTTTTACCTCTGCCCCAAGTCTGATGTTTTTAGCAAACCTGAAATCTTTACTGATATCTTCGTTTTCGTTAGTAAAAGCGTTGTTCCCATTTTCACTCTTCACAAGACGAGTAGTATTGTATGCTACACCTTCAACATCAGCGGAAATAATTGCGAATCTGCCAAACACATAGGAGATTCCCGCTCCGAGTTTAAGAGGTGAAACCATCCCGAAAGAGTATTCCCCTAATGGAGAGAGAAGTGTCATCGTTTCCGGATTAAGTCCGGTAATACTTGAGGTCATCTGCTCCTCCCAGGATTCGGTTAAAGACATAATTGTAGGAGTAGTTAGTGTAGCTCCAAGTCTAAGACCGGCAACCGGCAGAAAGATTACTCCAAGTTTTGCATTTAATCCAATACCATTTGTGCTCTGTCTGAATGTGTGATCCATATACTTGAAGCCGGTCTGGAAATTAGCCGGATTTTGAGCACTCTCTTTATATCTCTGATAATCTGTATAACTTAATGCCTGTATCCCAATATTTGCACCAAGGAAAAGTTTGGTTCCAATTCTTCCTCCAATATTTACAAGTATCTCAGTCTGATTACCCATTGTCTCTCTTGTAAAACTCTGATTAAGAGGTCCCCCGATGCTTATATAATCACCATCAAGATTCTCTGTTGCCGCAATATATTCATTATTTGTCCCTGGTAAAAGATCAAGGAGAGTTGAGTTCCATGCGAGTACATTCCTCCAGGGCAATCCAATATTGTATGGGTATGTATCGCCCTCAAATGTTACATCAAGTTCAGAAGAGGCTGTTCCATTTGTCCCGGATGCAACTGATCCAAGCCAGGAGCTCCCCGCTGTGGTCCCTTTTGCACTGAAACGGGAGTTGAAATCGTTTATCCTGTTAACAGCAAAGGATATGCTAAGGGAAGAGTTTCTTCCTCTGTTTAAAGAGGAGAGGTTGCTTATATAACCCATTGACGAGAGGGTTGGTTTATTTCTCAAATCAGACATGGATGTGCTAAGATACTCTGTTTTGGAAGGTGCAAACACCATTGATGGTGTCACAGAGAATTCAGAATATTTGTATACTCCTGATGAGGCCGGATTGATGCTGAGAGCACCAACATCTCCTCCAAGTGATATAAATGCATTTCCCATTGCTGATGTTCTTGCGCTGCCCTCGTAGAATGTCTGGGAGAAAAGAGCTGCTGTTGCAACATATGGATTCTGGCCAAGTCTGAGTGCGTTGTGTGAATAAGACTGTCCGTTGACAGCAATACTAAAGATAACTGTTGCTGCCAGTAATATCTGTTTTTTCATCATTTTCTTTGTTTGTTATTATCTTCTGTAGCCTGACCCACTGCTGTTGGAAGTACCGGTTGATGTCCCTGATGAACTTCTTCCTGCAGATGATGATGAAGAGCCGGATGTTGATCT
>JAGPLK010000061.1:0-3542 GCA_018053445.1 Bacteroidales bacterium
CCGATGGTAGCAACATCGATAAAGCCACTTTGGCAAAAGCTCTCTATTCAAATGCTCTTCATCTTTTTCCGCCATCTGAGTCAGGCTGGATTCCTACAGCATTGACATCATCCTCAGTTACTAAATCAGGATTAAAGGAGATTCTGGAAAAAATTGAAGAGTACTTTAAGATGGCTAAGGCAAACGGCTACTACTATAAAAAAAGAAAAGAGCAGTCCCGTTTCTGGATGTATGAAACAATTAACGAAGGACTCAGGGACAGATTTTTTGAAAACAGGGAGGTACTCTCCAAGCTTTCACATTACGAAGTTGAAGTAATGGAGGGGAGGCTTGGATCATTTGCAGCCGCCGCAGAACTGCTTAACATCTACAAAAACAATATATGAACATAATATTTGAGGCTCTTAAAAACAGCATCCTTATTACCGGACTTGTTATGGTAATGATGTTGCTCATAGAATACATCAATATTCGCTCGCATGGCGAGTCATTTAACAAACTAAAAAAATCTCCCGTAAAACAGGTATTTCTTGCAGCTCTGCTTGGACTTGTACCAGGATGCATCGGAGGTTTTGCCGTGGTATCACTATTTACCCATAACTTATTGAGTTTTGGATCATTGGTAGCTATGATGATAGCATCATCGGGTGACGAAGCATTCGTTATGATGGCAATGATACCAAAAACAGCCATTATACTTTTTATCATACTATTTGTCATTGGGGTTGCAGCTGGTATCCTTGTGGATAAAGTTTACAAAGGAGATAAAAGACCTTTTGCCCCTGAAGAGTTCAAGTTGCACGATGAGTGCTGTCACGAAAAACACGACCACACTTCCCACCACCCTGTAAAAGAGACAAAGAGAAGTATGACAAGGGAGAGGATTATTATAATGGCAGGTATTGCTATTTTTATTGTAGCAGTTTTCGCGGGAATACTTGAGCACGATCATGCATCTCATGCTGACGAACACTCTCACCAGAGTTTTGATATCTTTTCAGAAAGGTGGATGAATCTGCTCTTTGCAGGAGTGAGTATATTTCTGCTTTTCCTGACAGCAAGAGCAGGAGACCATTTTATCAGGGAGCACCTCTGGGGCCATGTTGTAAAGAAACACTTTAAATCAATTTTCCTCTGGACATTTGGTGCACTTCTGATCATTCACTTTGGAATGCAGTTTCTGGATATTGAACACTGGCTCAGAGATAATATAATCCTAATGATTCTGCTTGCTGTTCTCATTGGGATTATACCAGAATCCGGGCCTCATATGGTGTTTATTACTCTGTTTGCAGGTGGCCTTATACCATTCTCGGTACTACTTGCCAGCTCTATTGCCCAGGATGGTCATACAGCCCTGCCACTCCTTGCAGAAAGCAAAAAAGGCTTTGTACTCGCCAAAGCCATCAATATTACAATTGGATTCGTTATTGGATTAGCAGTTCACCTGGCCGGATTTTAAACCCGGCCGGGCTTCTTACCGCTACTCCCCATTCATGGAGATTAAAAACTCCATATTATTATCTGTCCTCAACAGTCTTGTTTTCATAAACTCCATTGCCTCCACAGAGTTCATATCAGCAAGATAGTTTCTAAGGATCCATATCCTGTTAAGAGTCTCCTTATCAAAGAGAAGATCATCTCTTCTTGTACTACTTAAAGTAACATCAACAGCAGGGAATATCCTCTTGTTAGAAAGTTTCCTGTCAAGCTGAAGCTCCATATTGCCGGTTCCTTTAAACTCCTCAAAAATCACCTCATCCATTTTTGAACCTGTCTCTGTAAGTGCAGTAGCAATAATTGTCAGCGATCCTCCATTTTCAATATTTCTGGCAGCTCCAAAGAACCTTTTTGGTTTATGAAGTGCATTTGCATCCACACCTCCGCTGAGAACCTTTCCGGAAGCGGGCTGAACAGTATTAAAGGCCCTTGCAAGACGGGTAATTGAATCCAGAAGAATTACGACATCATGTCCACACTCAACCAATCTCTTCGCCTTCTCAAGTACAATATTTGCAACCTTTACATGCCTCTCGGCCGGTTCGTCAAAAGTAGAAGCAATAACCTCTCCCTTTACACTTCTCTGCATATCTGTAACCTCTTCAGGTCTCTCATCTATTAACAGAACAATCATGTAAACTTCCGGATGGTTATCAGCAATAGCATTTGCAATATCCTTCAGAAGAACAGTCTTTCCAGTTTTAGGCTGAGCTACAATCAGACCACGCTGCCCCTTACCAATTGGAGCAAACAGATCAACAACCCTTGTTGACATATTGTTATGACCATTTGATGTAATATCAAACTTCTCTTCCGGAAAGAGAGGTGTAAGAAAATCAAATGGTACCCTATCTCTTATGAATTCGGGACTTCTGCCGTTTATCTGCTTTACCTTTACAAGAGGAAAGTATTTATCCCCCTCTCTTGGTGGTTTAATCTCACCTGTAAGAGTATCTCCGGTCTTAAGTCCGTATAGTTTAATCTGAGATTGTGAGACATAGATATCATCCGGAGAGTTCAGATAGTTGTAATCTGATGACCTTAGAAATCCATACCCGTCCGGCATTATCTCAAGAACACCGGTAGCCTCAACCTCTCCCTCAAATTCAATTTTTGGTCTTACTTGATTCTCTTTAGGTTTTTTATCTCTGGCCTCATTATTATTTGGAGTATTTTGCTGCTGCCCCTGAACAGGTGCTACCTGAGAAGACTCATTATCAATCTTTTCAGTGATTTTTTCAGCTCTAACACTATCAGCCACAGGAGTGGCATCCTCTTTCACAGCTTTATTAACAAACTCCTTTACAGTCTTTGGTTTGTTGTTTTCCTCTCTAATCTCCTTAGTTACAGCAACAATAGCTGCAATCTCTGCATCTGATGCCACAGGATTAGGCAGAACCTTAACCTCTGACTCAGGAGCCCTTTTTCTTGCAGGTCTTCCTCTCTTTCTCTCCCCTTTGGAATCATCTCCCTTTTTAGCAGATGCATTCTGGGCACTCACTGAAGCATTAGATTGAGCTACAGCTGGAGTATTCTCCGTAGCAGGTGCAGGTGCAACTGAAAGAACCACCGAAGGAGAAGCTGAAGGTGCAGCTGAAGGGATAACCGATGCTGGCTTAACAGGAGCATCTGCAGCTGGTTTCTTTAAGTTATCCTCTCTCTTTTTAGGACCTCTTTTATTTTGTTTCTGATTAATTATTTGTGGCTGAGGTTTCTTTACAATCAACGGGGTGCCTGATTTGCTACCCACTCTGGCCTGCTCATCCAATATTTCATAAACAAGCTCCTCTTTTGAAAATTTTTTGAAATTGCTCAGCTTAAGCTCTTCAGCTATTGCAAACAGATCATCCAGACCCTTATTGCTTAACTCTTTTATATCGTACATTAAATTTGATTGGGAATTGTATTGTGGATTTATCTGAACTGTAAATCACCCGAATTCTCTGCAAATATAGATAAATTCTCTAAAAACACAAAAAAAGTGGAGATAAAACTCCACTTTTCAATTTACTTTGCTGCTACCACATCTGCCTCAACAAGAC
>JAGPLK010000061.1:3642-9135 GCA_018053445.1 Bacteroidales bacterium
TATCTGAACTGTAAATCACCCGAATTCTCTGCAAATATAGATAAATTCTCTAAAAACACAAAAAAAGTGGAGATAAAACTCCACTTTTCAATTTACTTTGCTGCTACCACATCTGCCTCAACAAGACCACCTTTGGGAAGTCCCTTAACAGCAAAGGCTACCCTTGCAGGAAACGGCTCTTTAAAGAAAGTTGAATAAACTTCGTTCATAGTCAAAAAATCTGCCATGTCTGTAAGGTAAACAGTTGTCTTAACAACATTTTCAAAACCATACCCGGCTTCATTAAGGATATAGCCAATGTTCTTAAATACCTGAATACACTGCTCCTTAACTCCTCCAGGCACAAACTCACCTGTTGCAACATCAATAGGAAGTTGTCCTGATACATAAAGAAACCCGTTAATTTCAACCGCTTGATTGTAAGGACCCACTGCTTTGGGAGCAGCAGGAGAAGATATAATTCTCTTGTTCATAATATATTTAATGATTAATAGTAAAGTTATAATAATTATTAGAAATTATCCCAATAACTTGACCCTTTTTTAAACTTGAGTAAATCTGCAAGAGCAGAAGCATTTGCACTTATCCGGAAGCTCCAGCTCTGCCATTGCCCCGTTGGAACCCATGATACAGACATGTTAAAACAGTGAAGATCATATGAAGCACTTAGCTGAGTTGTTGTAAGTGTAAAATTTGATAAGTCCACATTAGTATTAATATTAATGTTAAATGCCTTTGTAAGCCTTATCTGTCCGGACAAGCCCAGAGTCTGAGTGTGCTGATGAAGTGTTTTAAGACTCTTCTCATCTGCATTGTACTCATATCTGCGTCCGTATGAATAGTTGTAATTAAAACTAACTGTCCATGGAACAGATGGATCAAGATAATATACCCACCCTCCCGGTATATACTCTCCTGTCACAGGATGATGATAAATTTTTGTATAATCTCTCGGTTCAGATTTAACACCTCCAAAGGTATCACCCTGAGCATTCTGCGTTGTGTTTGCACCCGGAAATTTTCTTACTCCTCCCTCTCTCTCTCCCTTCCCGGATAATTGGTAAGACAGAGTCATACTTGCATTCTCCATTCTTGCAATTTTTATACCCCCCTCCTTTACAATATTGAAAGTATTCATAACTCTTCCTCTATCATCTACTGCATAAGGATTTAAAGAGGCATTGGCACTCAGACCCAGTGAGCCGAAAATAGTAGTGTTCATATTAACAGAGATAGTTGAGAGTTTCAGTGAATCCGCCAGAAAATTATAAGACCCGCCTAATGCAAGGTTGTCAATAAGTTTAAGTTTGGTTGTTCCTGTCCCTGTTGTATCATCCAGATTTCTGATTTTTGCCTCTACATTGTTTCCTACAGAAAAATTGAGAGAAGCATTTCTTCCCGGAGCTGGTGGTGAATTAATCATCCCCTCGTAACGGTTATAGTTAACAAGGTGCTGTATCCCATTATCATCAACATAATCTAACACTCTGTAACCATTTGCAGGAGTTCCTAGCTCAGGCCTGTAACTCAGAGAGATCTGAGGTGTAATCATATGCCTTATGGCTTGCAATTTCCCTTTAGTTCCAAAGTTGAACATACCATACAATCTGGTATTCACCGAGAGTGATGCCGAAAAATCCTGTGTGAGTCCAAAATGGCTGAACATTTTGGAAACACTGCTCTCTACAACCTTTTTCTCCTCGTTATAATATTTATCGTTGGTCTGAAAATACCAGTTCATTCCATAATTAACACCAGGAGAGAAGTTTATATATTTTAGCAGAGTAAATGTAGGAAGCCCGATAGAGAAATTATGCTTCATCCCGCTTCTGAAGAGAGAGAGAAAATCAGGGGAGCTGAAATCTTTTAACTTAAAATTGACTTTATTCTCAAATGTTGTGTTATAGCTGAATGTAACAGATTCATAAAATCTCTCCTTTCCTACCCTGTCTCTCTTTTTAAAAGGATATATCCTGTTCATGGTGAGGGTAAAATTAGGTACGGTAAGCGCGTAAGAGCTATCGAGAGAATTCTGACTGTGTAATAGATTCATAGAGAGGCTGAATGGAGAATCTGCAAATGTCTTTGAATAAGAGATTGATGAAGAGACCTGATTTTGAAGACTCTGTTGAACATCCATTGAGTTAAACCTGTTATTCAATGGTGTAGAGAAGTTCACAGAGGCTCTGAAGGAGGCACCGGGCATCGATTTTGAATCCTGAGAGTGGCTCCACCTCACCGAGAAGTCCTTTGACTGAAAAAAGTCTGTACTTCCACTCTCACCTGTTTGATTATTTGAATAGTTAACAGAAAAATCCCCGTTAAATTTATACCTCTTTTTATATCTCGCAGTTAACATTGCATTCCAGGAGCCAAGGGAGTAAATATCTCCTGTGATAGAGACATCAAAATACTCGCCTATAACAAAATAGTATCCAAGCCCCTTTAGGCCGAATCCCCTTGCTGCCTCCTCCTGAAAAGAGGGAATCAGCAGACCACCTGAGCGCTCAGGCTTTTCCGGAACAAATCCAAATGGAAGAGCAAGCGGCAGAGGGACATCCTCAAGTACCAGATAAGCCGGTCCAAAGACGGTAGTTTTCTTTGGCTCGGTAACCATGCGAGCTTTGGTCATCCTAAGATAGAAATGGGGGTGTTCGTGGTCACATGTAGTATATTTTCCCTGTGATATATTTATAGAGTTGTCAGCCATTTTCTTTATGTTGTATCCATGCAGAAAACCCTCTGACTCCTGAGTAATCATATTTGTAATTCTGGCCTTTCGGGAGGCAAAATTATAGTACACCTTCTCCATCTCATATTTACTGCTGCCCTCAGTTAGCACCGGTCTGCCAATAACAGCACCTGTGCTGTCCTTGATACCAGTTGCAAAGACTGTTTTTGAATCAAGATCATACTCCATGTATTCAGCAGTCAACTCAATATTCTCGTAATTAACCTTCACATCACCGTAATAGTAAATCATTTTCCTTCCATTTCTAAAATCCTCAACAATAGAGTCTCTTGCTACTGAAAAAGCAGGAAAATCTATCTGACTCTTCTTTGTAAGAGTGTCAGATTTAACTTTAAGGGTGTCTGTAATAGTCTTTAGAGTGTCTGGTTTCAAAGACTGGCCCTCCGCCTTTTGACTAAACATCAACAACCCCAAAACGGCCAGAATGGTATAAGTGATTCTCTTCAAAAACAAAATAATTGCTACTTTTGCAAAGTGCAAATTTAAATATTAATCAACATAAATAATGCTCTTCAGAATACTTTTGATCTTTTTTTGCCTGACCCTTCAGATACCTGCATCTGCACAGAGCAATTCAAGAGTTGCTATTAAGAAAGTTGTAATTGATCCCGGCCATGGTGGTAAAGACCCCGGAGCAGTCAGTATAAACAAAAGACACAGAGAAAAAGATATAACTCTGTCTGTTTCACTGATGCTTGGCAAACTTATTAAAGAGGCATATCCGGATGTTGAAATTATTTATACACGCTCAACAGACATTTTCATTCCTCTGGACAAAAGAAGCGACATAGCCAATAAAGAGAAGGCAGATCTATTTATATCAATTCATGTAAACTCTGCAAGGGCCAGGGCAGCATCCGGGACAGAGACATTTGTTATGGGTCTAGACAAAAGCAGTTCAAATCTGGAGGTGTCTAAACTGGAAAATAGTGTAATTGTACTTGAAGGAGATGATTATTCAAGCAAATATGAGGGATTTGACCCCAATGTTCCTGAATCTTACATTATCTTTTCACTATTACAGAACTCACATCTTGAACAGAGCCTCTCCTTTGCCTCACTTGTTCAGGAAAATCTCTCAAGAGGTCCAGTAAAGATAAACAGAGGTGTTAAGCAGGCCGGTCTTGTAGTATTATGGAAAACAACAATGCCTGCAGTTCTTGTTGAACTGGGATTTATTTCCAATAGTAATGATATGGCCATCCTTGTTCAGCAAAACAATCAGCAGAAAATGGCAAATGCAATCTTTAACGCCTTTTCCAAATATAAAAAGATATACGAAGGGGAAAACACTTATGCAGTTCCGGCCTCTCATCAACCAGAGTTAAAACCCACTCCTCAAGTCCCTGATACAATAAAAAGAGAGGCAATTGAAGCAACATCGGATTTTTACTCAATACAGCTGCTTGCTGTAACTAAAGCACTCCCTCAGGGTGCAGCGGATTTAAAAGGAATAAAAGATTACGATTATAAAAAAATTGGCGCATTCTATAAATATCATACAGGCAAATACACAACCCAAACAGATGCTTCTGAAGCTCTGAAAATAATCCGCAGAAAATTCCCTCAGGCATTTATAATAAGAATTCAAAATAACACAATAGTACCATTGAAATAAAACAAGATGAAAATAAAACTAACTAAGGAACAGAAGACAGGACTCTTTGCTCTGGTAACATTGATTGCAACATACTTTCTGATAAACTTTCTTAAGGGGCAGGACTTCTTTAACAAGAATAACATTTATTTAGTAGAGTATGAAAATGTTGAAGGGCTCACACCTACAGGACCAGTTTTTTTCAAAGGGCACAAGATTGGTACTGTAGAATCAATTGAGTACAAAGAGAATAGTGGCAATTTTATTGCAAAATTTAAAATTAATGCACAGTATCCTATACCATCCAACTCGGTTGCAATGATATACTCGGCAGATCTGCTTGGTTCAAAGGCTGTTAAGATTGTGCCGGGTGATTCTCAGAGACTACTTGCCAACAAGGACACACTAGCATCAGGTATAGAGGCCGGACTTGTAGATATGCTTGTTGCAGAGATACTTCCTCTTAAAGACAGCATCTCCACTCTCCTCACCTCTCTTAACACTACTGTAACAGGAATCAACCATATCCTTGACCAGGAGGGACAGGCCAATATAAAAGGTATAATTACCGGACTTAACAGAACTATCAAAAACTTTGAAAAAATTTCCGCAACGCTAGGCGAAAGTACTCCTGAAATAGAATCTGCGCTGGAGAATCTAAAGAGTCTTACCGCTAAACTTGACAATGCAGCTGAGCCGCTTGGCACGACTATAGGCAATCTTTCAAAAATAACAGACTCTCTTGCGTCAGCAGACTTATCGGCAACAATTGGATCTCTAAAAATGCTGCTGGAGGATATGAGGAATCCTCAGGGATCTCTTGGCAAACTTATGACATCAGATTCACTCCATACATCGGTTAACACTTTGGTAAAAAATCTGGATGAGTTGATAGAGAATATCAATAATAATCCAAAAAAATATATAAAGATCACAGTATTCTAAATCAGCTACTTACAAAACAATAAAAAGTTGATTTAATCTTTCTAAAAATAATTTTATCTGAGTAACAAGCAATTGAAAAATTCTTGAAATTTGCAAGTGCTTTTTGATTTTTTTTTACAGAATTTATCCCCAATTTTGTAGGAGATCTAAACTTCAAACCATAAACCATGACCGATCAGAAACATATAGCTGTATGGGA
>JAGPLK010000131.1 GCA_018053445.1 Bacteroidales bacterium
TGATATTCTGTCTGCAAATCCAGCTGCTTGCAGGTTGCTTGAGAGATCTGAAGATGAGATTGTATCTGTAGGCAGAAATGGCGTAATTAATACTGAAGATCCAAGACTGCCCGGGATGCTTAAAGAGAGGGCTCAAAATGGATTTGTTAAAGGGGAACTTACTTTCAAAAAGAGAGATGGTTCATTATTTCCCGTAGATTTTACTTCCAATGTTTTTGAATTTGCTCCTGGTGATTTTAGAACTGTTATTATTTTCAGAGATATTTCAGAGCAAAAAAAATCAGAGGAGCTTTTAAAGGCAAGTGAGAGAAAATACCACAGACTATTTGATAACGCTATCGTAGGCGTATTTGTCACTTCTCTTGAGGGAAATTTTCTTTATGTAAACAGAGCTTTTGCAGATATATATGAAACAGATTCAGTTGATAGTTTTATTAATCTGTCTGTTGCTCAGACATACACTAACCCTGAGAAGAGAGAGCAATTTATTGAGCAACTGAGGAGAGATAAGTACCTAAAAAACATTGAAAATTCTATCATTACTTTCAAAAACAATATTAAGGATGTCATAGTCAGTGTGATAATTGATGATGATCAATTGATAGGCTTTGTCGCCGATAATAGTGAAAGAGCCGCTTTAATGAATCAACTCAGATCAAAAAATGAAAAGCTGCTCCGCCTTAACAGAACTAAAGACAGGTTTTTCTCAATAATATCTCACGATTTAAGAACACCTTTCAGCTCAATACTTGGTTTCTCTGAGATTCTCTCAAGTGAAATTACAGAGTTATCACATGACGATATAAAGGATTATGCCAACAATATCTATCTCTCCTCAAGAAGTACACATGAATTGCTGGAGAATCTGCTGATCTGGGCCCGTTCTCATAACGGAGATATCAGGATGAATATCACAAGGGTTAATATAAGCAATGTTATTAACGAAGTTGCATCTGTAATGTCTCAGACTGCCAGGATAAAGGGTATAACAGTTATTAATGAGACAGATGATAATATATTTGTCTGTGCAGATATGAACTCTATTAAAGTTGTGGTAAGGAACCTTATTTCAAATGCAATTAAATATACCTCAGAAGGAGGTTTGGTTAAAGTTAGCACTCAGATTATCCGGGATAAAGTAATTGTCTCCGTAAAAGATACCGGTAAGGGCATAAGCGAAGTAGTGCTTTCAACATTATTCAGCGAAAATGATAATATATCAGAGCCGGGAACTGCAAATGAAACAGGAACAGGATTAGGATTGATTCTTTGCAAAGAGTTTATTGATTTAAACAGAGGAGAAATTTGGGCTCAAAGCAGCCCGGGAGAAGGTAGTACTTTTAGTTTTGCCTTGCCGCTTTGCCGGGATTGACCTATCTTTGGCATCAAATTAGCCAAATCAATGAAAAGAGGAGATATATCTATCAGAAATGCCTCTCCAGAGGATGTGGAGATGATTTTTGATTTCATCTGCGAACTTGCTGTTTACGAAAAGCTCAGAGATGATGTAACAGCCACACCGGACATTCTTATGGAGTCTCTGTTTGTTAAGAGACAGGCCGAGGTTATTATTGCTGAGGAGGAGGGGAGAGCACTGGGTTTTGCGCTCTATTTTCACAATTTTTCCACATTCAAAGGCAGAGCTTGTCTCTATCTTGAGGACATATTTGTAAAAGAGGAGCACCGGGGAAGAGGCATAGGCAAGATGCTTTTCAAAAGGCTTGCTCAGATAGCAGTTGAGAGAGGATGCGAAAGATTTGACTGGGCTGTTCTTGACTGGAATAAACCATCTATTGAGTTTTATAAAAGCTTGGGTGCTTTTCCAATGGATGAATGGACTGTTTTCCGTCTTACCGGAGAGCCATTACAGAGGGTTGCAGAAAAATAACAGAAGTTCAGAATTTGAGATGAAAAGAAAAACAATTGCGCTGGTAGCGCACGACAATAGAAAAAAGGACCTTATTGAGTGGGTAGAGTTTAATAAACAGACTCTGTTGAGGCATAATCTGGTATGCACCGGAACTACCGGAAGAATGGTAGAGGCTGCACTTGTTCAGAATAAGAGTAAAAGTGATCCTGCACTTAATATAAAATTGCTGAAATCAGGTCCACTTGGAGGAGACCAGCAGCTTGGAGCTTTAATTTGTGAAGGTAAGGTAGATGTGTTGATTTTTCTTTGGGATCCTATGCAACCTCAGCCTCATGATGTAGATGTTAAAGCACTGCTGAGAATTTCAAGCCTCTATAATATTCCAACAGCAACTAACAGATCTACGGCAGATTTCATAATATCTTCAGCCCTTTTTGAAGAGGAATACGAACCCAAGCAAAAGAGCTTTTCTGAGTACCTTGGCAGAAGCGTAGAGGTTTAATCAGCGAAATGTTTTTAATAGATATACGGGAAGACTCTCATGAGTCTTCTCTTTTTTATCTCCTCACCCCTTTCGGCTTTATGCCTGTTCCATGTGGAGGCTGCCCTGGGCACCAGGTTGGCTATAGTCCAGAATGCGAACAGAAGCCCTGAGAGTGACCATATCATTAAAGCAAAACCTGTCCATTCAATTATCTCTCCCAGATAGTTTGGGGAGGTTACAAATTTAAAGCCCCCTCCGTCAGGTATGTAATGAGTACCAGGAGTGTCTCCTTTTTTCAAGCCATCTTTTCTGGCCATCCGGAGTCTTCTGTCAGAATCAATATTCAGAGCCATCCCGGCAAAAAAGAGTATTGCCCCTGAAATAAATCTGGGTGTAGTAATTAATTCAGGAATTGTACCGTAATAATTTTCAGGTGCAAGTGAAAAAA
>JAGPLK010000062.1:0-4450 GCA_018053445.1 Bacteroidales bacterium
AACGGAGGCAGCGAACAGAGTTACCGTTATAATTACGATTCATACAGCCGCCTGACGGATTGCCTACACAGCGGTTCAAACAACGAACAGGGGATAACCTACGACTCCAATGGTAACATAACCGCCCTAACCAGAACAGGGATACAACCTGCAGCAATGACATATAACTCCTCCGTACGTAGCTCTTGCCTCAGAGGAAAAGTGTCAAACAATTGATAAATAAAGTATTGTGGAAAATTGTAAAAAACTACATGTGACAGATTCTTAAGTGTTTGACACTTTTCCTCTGAGGCGAGAGGAGTCGAGAGACGACTAGAGACAAAGAGAGAGTTATTGTGTCTGTTTTTTCCGTACCTTTCGTTTCTAATATAAATTCACAAAACAATTTCTACAATGAACTACTGGTATTTTATTATTCCCATTGTGCTGCTGATACTTGCAGCCGGGATCAGGATCGTCAGGCCTACTCAGAGGGGGCTTATTGAGAGACTTGGTAAATACAACAGGTTTGCAATGCCTGGTTTTCACTGGATAATTCCAATAATTGACAGAATATATGTGGTAAATGTGACAGAACAGATGGTGGATGCGGAGCCACAGGAGATCATTACCAATGATAACCTGAATGCAAGCGTGGATGCTCAGGTCTATTTCAGGGTTAAGTCTGATGAGGAGAGCGTTAAGGGCTCAATCTATAATGTTAACAACTTTAAGTGGCAGATCGTTAACCTGGCAAGGACTACATTGCGTAATATAATCGGTACACTTACACTTAAATCGGCAAACAGCGAGAGGGGTAAAATCAATGCTGAGCTATACAAGACTTTGCATACTGAAACAAAGGACTGGGGAATTGAGATAGTAAGAACTGAGCTTAAGCAGATTGACCCGCCTAAGGATGTTCAGGAGACTATGAACAAGGTTGTTAAGGCCGAGAATGAGAAGATTGCAGCAGTAGATTCGGCTACGGCTGCCGAGACTGTTGCCGATGGTATCAAGAGGGCAAAGATTAAAGAGGCCGAGGGTATGAAGCAGTTTAAGATTCTTAATGCCGAGGGTGATGCTGAGGCTATTAGATTGGTAAACGAGGCCGCCGATAAGTATTTTATTGGTAATGCCCAACTTCTTAAAAAACTTGAGACCCTTGAGGCATCCCTTGAGAAAAACTCAAAAATTATTATTCCTGCAGGCTCTGAGATTGTGAATGTTATTGGTGAGATGGCAGGAGTACTTCCTCTGGAGAGGAAAGAAAAGGGCAAAGTGTAATTATTTTAAACTATCTTCGTTGCAAAAAATTGAATGAATAATTTTACTATAGGGAACCTGAAACTATCGGTTCCAATCGTGCAGGGAGGAATGGGTGTTGGTATTTCTTTGAATGGTCTGGCAGCTGCTGTGGCGAACGAAGGTGGCGTGGGTGTAATTTCATGTGCCGGAATAGGGCTTCTTTATAAGCAGATGTCAAAAGATTTTGCTGAGGCTTCAATACTTGGACTCAGAGAAGAACTCAGACTCGCTAAAGAGAAGGCAAAAGGGGTCATCGGTGTAAATATAATGGTGGCACTTACAAATTTTGCCGATATGGTAAAGACTGCAATCGCCTCCAAGGCCGATGTGATTTTTTCCGGTGCCGGGCTTCCGCTCGATCTCCCTTCATTTCTCACGAAAGACTCACAGACAAAGCTGGTTCCCATTGTCTCCTCAGCAAGGGCTGCGCTCATTATTTGCGAAAAGTGGATTAAAAACTACAACTATATTCCGGACGCGATAGTTCTTGAGGGACCTAAAGCTGGCGGACACCTGGGTTACAAAGAGAATCAGATTACTGACGAGAACTACTCACTGGAGCATCTGCTTCCTGAATTGGTTCAAACAATTAAGGTTGTGGAGGAGCAAAATAACTGCAAGATTCCTATTATTGCCGGTGGCGGAATATACGATGGAGAGGGGATGAAGAGAATCCTCGACATGGGTGCATCGGCAGTACAGATGGGCTCCATATTTGTTACCACAGAAGAGTGCGACGCCTCTCCTGCTTTCAAAGAGGCTTATATTAACGCAACTGAACAAGATGTTGAGATTATCAAAAGCCCGGTAGGTATGCCGGGCCGCGCCATCTTCAGCAAATTTATCCAGAGCGTGAAGGAGGGCCACGAAAAACCAAACGGCTGCCCTTACCACTGCATCAGAACATGCGACTACACAAAAAGTCCGTACTGCATCATAAAAGCTCTTTACAACGCTTACAAAGGAAACTTCTCAAAAGGGTACGCCTTTGCCGGCAGCAATGCCTTTAAGGCCGACAAAATCGTCACTGTCAAGGAGACCATCCGCAACCTGATGGAGGGTTTCCGTAAGGCATCGGCGGTGTAGATTTCTATTTATAAACGACATAATTTACACTTTTATTTGCTGACTATCAAGGCTTTCTGATACACCTCCCCGTTACACGGGGGCCCCTCCCTCCTCGGGCGCGAGGTATCTGAAAGCCTTGATAGTCAGCAAATGATTTACCTCAGGGGTAAATGGCCAAACGGCAGATAGTCAAGAGTATGATGTGCGGGTGGCTAATATACAAACGGAATAATTCTGTATTTAACCCTCTTTTTGTATTCGGCCCAAAGCTCACCGTATTTTGCGGCGCAGCGGCGGTCATCATCCCATTCGCGGGTGAAGAGGAGAATTACATAGTAGAGTGGATATAGCCAGGGCCAGCCGATCTCAGGATAACCGGTTGCCAAAACAATACCTGAGGCCATAAGAATCTCTCCCAAGTAGTTAATATGTCTGGAGGCACCCCAGAAGCCATTTACAAGGAGGATGTTTTTGCCATCAGTTATGCTTTCAGGTTTAATCCATAAAAATCTCTTGTCAGGATCTTTCTTGAAGTGGTATTTCTGCATATTTGCTCCTCTTGCAAGTCCCCAGCCGGTTAAGAAAATTATGACAGGAAGAATGTAGTACAGTGAAGAGAGTCCGGGATCAGGCAGATGGACTGTTGACCAGAGCGGAATAGTGTAGAAGAATGGATAGAAGACCAGACATCCCCATCCAAGTTTGAATCCCACCCGCTCAGCAAATATATCATAAGTGTAGAGGTGTACCCTTTCAAAAAACATATACTCGGTGACAAACCATGTGAGCAGGAGAGTGGCGATAAGAATTCCGGGAGATGATAGTTCGCCAAAGGTTATGTTTTGGTGTGCGGCAAAGCTCAGAACATTCAGTTCCAGTAAAACAGCTCCAACCATATAGAGCCACATTTTAATATCTATTCTGCCTCTGTTTAAGGAGATGTTTTCGGCTCTGCCAAGAAAGATATCTGCAAGCAGATTTTTCCTAACCGGTTTATAACGAAAAACGACAACTGCCGAGAAAATCAATCCAAGCAAACAGGCACCTGCTAGTCCCTCCCATCTGTGAAGGTAAAGCCAGTTGTAAGGAAGGTCTCCGTAGTTGCCCAGAGAAAACCATATTGCTGCCGAGATTGCAAGAACAATCAGACCGTTAAGTCTGTAAATAACCTTTTCATCGCTTCCGGGACGGGTGATATATCCCTTAATCCACCTTGCCGGCAATACAACATGAAGAAATGTAATCCCGGCTATGATTATAAGCGGTGCCAAAAATCCCCATAGTGAGTTCATAGCTTTGGTATTGTAAATATAAATGTACTCCCTTTACCCTCTTCACTCTCTACCCAAATCTTCCCTTTATGAGCCTCTGCAAACTCTTTGCAAATCAGTAGTCCAAGTCCGGTCCCTGATTCATCTTCTGTTCCGCGGGTAGTATGTTGTCCGGCAAGATTCCATAATCTAACCTGATTTTCTGCAGATATTCCTGTTCCACTATCTTTTACAGATATTTTAAAGTTATTTCCGATATCTTCCAGTGATGTGACAATTTTACCCCCTCTGTACGAGAATTTTATTGCATTTGAAAGGAGGTTCCTCATTATAGTCTTGATCATATTTGGATCTGCAAAGATTTCAGCGTTTTCAGCTGCAGAGAGTTCTATCTCAATCTCCTTCTCCTCTGCCATACCTTTTACAGCACCTCTGACCTCTTCGCATATATCTTTGATCTTGACAGTTTGGGGTTTGCATTCAAGTTTGCCTCTTTGAGCCTTTGACCAGGTTAGAAGATCCTCTAAAAGAGCAAATGTTTGCCTGCTTGAATCTCTCATCATTGTCAGCTGCTCCTCAATCTCTTCCTGCTCCATATCCCTGAAGTTTTCAATCAGAAATTCCGAGAAGCCCAGCAGGGCGTTAAATGGGTTTTTAAGGTCGTGGGCCAGTATTGAGAAAAATTTATCTTTAGCAGCATTAGCCTCCTCCAGGAGAGACTTCTCTTTAACCAGCTGTCTCTGAAGTTTATTAATCTCTGAATTCAGATTATAGAGTAGTTTGTTCTGTTCGAGTAGTTGCTGAGTCTCTACCCCTCCAATAAA
>JAGPLK010000062.1:4550-9017 GCA_018053445.1 Bacteroidales bacterium
ATCTAAAAGTTTTTTTAATTGTTTTATTGGCAAAGATGAGCTCCCCGCTCTCTTTGAAAAGGGCAATATAGATTGAGGGGCTCTCTGCAATTGATAGTTTGAACTCCTCTCTCCACTGCGTAAGGATTGTGCTAATTAGACCTATCTTTCTCATAATGAGATTGCTTAAGGAAGTTTTCCAGGGCCGGAAGATCCTTCAGGTAGAGAACCCCTGTGTGTTTCATCATAAGATCTTTTCCATCTTCAATAAGCCCCTGGCCTCCAACTAAAATGGGCATCTCCGGAATACGCTCCCTTATTTTTGAGATTGTCTTCTCAAGGTTTCTTGTGTGCAGGTTTATACTCATTGAGAGGCCAATAATTGTAGGATTAATCCGGGAAATAAAATCCAAAAGCTCATCCATAGGGGTGTTTGCACCCAGAAAATGTGATGTCCAGCCATGTAATTCAAACATATCAGATACCATCTTGGCGCCAATCTGGTGTACCTCATCTTCAACAGAGGTTATTACCACAACCATCTTATTAGTGCCTGCATTTTTAATAATTCTGTAATAGAGATGACCCAGAAGTGTCTCAACAATTGCAGAGGCAAGATGTTCCGTTGCAACACTTATCTTGCCCTCTTCCCAGAGCTCTCCAACTTTATACATTGCAGGCTTTATTACTCCTTCGTAAATTGTAATAACATCAGTTCCCTCTTCAAGAAGTCTGTTGACAATCTCAAGTCCGGTACTCCTGTCTCCGTTCATCAGAACAGGAAGTAACTCTTCGCTTAAGCCCTGAATTTTCATAACCTTAAATTTTAATCATCTTCTAAGTTACAAAAAAAATCATTCCCAATCCGGAAGTCTTCTCTCTCCCTCCAGTGCCCTGATACCGGTTACATCCTGACTAACCTCCAGAACCCCTCTGTACTCTCCCTCCTCGCTCCTGACAGCAAAATACCTAATATGGATAAACTTCCCTCTGAGAGTAATCCAGAACTCGGCCTCATCCCTCTCACCGCTCCTGAATTTATTCACTATCTCCTCTACTATATGCAGGCTTTCCGGCGGGTGGCAGTTTCTTACATCCCTTCCAATCACTGCAGGTGAGCGGGGAAAGAAGCGATCCTTTGCCCTGTTGAAATACCTTACCTTATCATTCTCATCAACGTATGTTATATCCAGAGGCAGGGAATCAAAAATCATTGTAGCTCTTTGCAGGAACTGGTCTGAGATGGGTCCGCTCAGCTCTGTTGCCACCCTGTTTGCCTCTGAGGCCGATTTTTCTGATGGCGTGGTCGGCCTTTCAATAAATGGAAAAGTGTATTCAAAGCTCTGCCGGTGCATCTCGGCCCAATCCTCTTTAGGTATTGTGCCGGCTGCGATAGGATAGACAATTATCTCCTCCTTCTGAATCATCCCGAACGCCCCAAAGTAGTAGTTCCCTATTGCCCGGTTGAGTGTCATCCACTCGCTCTGATCAGATTTTGCAAGGCCGATAAGCTCTTTTATCATCCGGCGGAGGTCGTCGTGGAGAGACCACATAACTTTGAGCGGTTTGTACTCCTTCCAGTGCTTTTCCAGATATGGAAAAAGAATATTCTCCTTTTTTACATAGTGAGGTTCAAATCCGGCAAAACTCTCAAGGTGGGGGAGAAGTTCGGCCTTCAGAGAGCCGAGTTCATCAAGTTCTCGCCCTTTGTAGGCTTTGAGGATCTTTTTCATTGTATTGAGGCGGAACTCAAATGCCCTGTTCTCAAGCATAAGATAGTACAAAAAAGTCCCCTCCTCCGGACGCTCCCACTCATAGGCCTTCAGGTATTCGTACAGGACATTCAGAATTTTGTTGATATCCCTTTTTATTTCAGGGACAGTGATTCCCATCTGCATCTGGTACTCTTCCAGATAAAGCATGTCATAAGGGGTAATACCGTTGAGTGCCTCTTTATGTCTCTCAATAAGCTCCTTTCCATCTCCGCCGCTCATCATCCCGGTGGAGAATGCAATAAGGTGTTCTATCTTATTTCTGTCGCTTTTTATCATATATGTAGAAATTGCTAATTCTAAAATTTTTACGGATTGCTCTTTGCTATTTTTTCGTGGACTTCAAGATAGGCAGGGAGTGCTGCCGATCCGTACCAGGAAAACAGGTCGGCCTCAAAAACTCCCTCAGCTATGGCTCTGTCACCTTTGAGCATCTCCAGTGCCTCCTGATGGTCTGTTGTATTTAGTACAAATATTCCTCTATACTGTTTGTCGTTCTTTCCCATTGGGCCGGCAATGATAAGTTTGCCCTCGTCAGATAGTTTGTTAATGTTCTCCATGTGGCTTCTGAACAGCTCCGCAAGGAGAGCCTTGTCCTCCGTCTTATTAGGGCCGGTACGCAGAATCACGAAAGTGTAGCTCTTCATACCATAATCATCTGCACCATATTTTGCGGCAAGTGCAGGGTCGTATTTTATTTTCTCCTGGGAGGCTGCCGGAATATTTGTCCCAATTGTAATCAAAAGTGCAATTACAATTGGATGTATTGAAAATCGCCTGTTTTTTTTCATAAATTTACTTGCTGAAAGTTATATTTTCAGTTGAGTGTAAATATACTAAATCTGGCTTGAAAAAATACTCTTATGGGATTTGATATACTCTTAATAATTGCCGGCATTATATTACTTTTAGTTGCTTTTGCCGGTTGCTTTCTTCCAGTGCTTCCAGGGCCACCTCTAGCTTTTGGAGCGCTTATTCTGCTCCATTTTACATCTTTGGCCGATGTCTCGCCTGAAGTACTCTGGACTATGGCAGGGCTAGCACTTTTGGTCACAATTCTAGATTATGTTGTTCCGGTTTGGGGCACCAGAAAATTTGGAGGAAGCAAAGCTGGCGAGAGAGGTGCAATTGCCGGCGTTATTGTGGGACTCTTTCTCGGCCCTCTCGGAATAATTCTTGCCCCTTTCTTTGGCGCCCTGGCCGGTGAACTACTCAGCGGCACCCCCGGCGATAAAGCATTCAGGTCTGCAATCGGCTCATTTATAGGATTTCTGCTAGGTGTGGGCCTAAAGTTGATGGTTACTCTCGTGATCGCATTCTATTTCTTTAAGATTTGGTTATTCTGATTCGCTGTGGCGGAGGTTCCTTCGCTCAAAGACCTGCTCCTTATCCCTACCTGAATCACCCGCAGCCCCTCAGGAACTTTTCCTCCTCGCTCACTTTGTTCGCTGTGGCGGAGGTTCCTTCGCTCAAAGACCTGCTCCTTATCCCTACCTGAATCACCCGCAGCCCCTCAGGAACTTTTCCTCCTCGCTCACTTTGTTCGCTGTGGCGGAGACTCCTTCAGTTTACATCTGGCAATCTTACTGCACTCACAGAGTATTCGCATAACTTCCGGAGTTTTTCCTCCTCGCTCACTTCGTTCACTGTGGCGGAGACTCCTTCAGTTATGCGGATACTCTGTGAAAGGGCATGCAGTAATTCTTGCCAGAAATAGTGAAACACGGACGGCTGTAACTTCTTAACTGTATGCGATTTGACACTTTATCCGATGGGTCATCCCTCGGGTTGATTGTTAATAAGCACTTATTCAGCTTGTTACAGCCGTCCGGGTACATGTCGCCTTGCGAGGATTTATATGGTGCTGCGCGGTTTATACGGCCTTTGGCCGGGTATCTGGGTTGAGAGGTTGCGGTGTTGGGTGCCGGAGATTGCGGTGTTGGGTGGGACGAACCTTCACGGGATTGATTTACAGGCCGTTTCAAAACACAAATCACACAATATCAACAAAATGCGATTTGCAACACTATCAAAATGAAGGCCATGGAGGTTCGTCCCACCCACGCCTGTAAAAAAATATGTGTTACAATATTTGCGTTATGTTACAAAAAAAGTAACTTTGCGATGTAATAGTAAGGATTATGGCGAAAGTTGCGAGGAAAAGTTCTGAAAACCTTTTAATTGAGGCTGGGCATGAGCTTTTTTGGAAATTCGGGTTCAAAAAAGTAACTGTGGAGGATGTCTGTAAAAAGGCGGGCGTAAGCAAGATGTCTTTTTACAGATATTATGAAAATAAGACCGAATTAGCCAAGCGGGTACTGGATAATGTTATTTCTGATGGAGTTGTAAAATTCCGTGAAATTATGACAGATGATGATACTGCTGTAAATAAGATGCATAGGTTCATTGCTCTTAAGATTGAGGGGACAAACAATATTAGTAAGGAGTTTATTGCTGACATCTATGGAGATATGGGTTCTGAAATCCAGCAATATATGGCAAAGTTAACTGCTCATACTATAACCACTATGATTGAGGAGTTCAGAAATGCTCAATCAAGAGGTGTGTTTAATTCCAATTTCAAACCTGAGTTGCTATTCGCATTGAGTAATAGCTTTATAGAACTAATGAATAACCCAGTGCTAAATAAGCTATATGAAAATCCACAGGAAATTATTATTGAGATGGTAAATTTGATTTCTTATGGCATAGCTCC
>JAGPLK010000014.1 GCA_018053445.1 Bacteroidales bacterium
CTCCGGGACATCTCTACTGTCAATATTCCGGTAGGTACAGCAATTATGGAATAACCCATAAGCATTATAAGTGAAGATATTATCTTCCCAACAACAGTCACCGGAACAATATCTCCGTATCCTACAGTAGTAATTGTGATTATTGCCCAGTATATACTTTGGGGTATACTGGTAAAGCCATTATTTCCCCCCTCAACAACATACATAATTGATCCAAGAACAATTACAAGGGCTAAAATTACAGAAAGGAATATACTGATTTTAAAAAAACTAGTCTTAAGGGCCCTTATCAGGTAGAGGGCCTCTGAGTAGAATTTCATTAATCTTAAAACCCTGAAAATCCTGAGGAGTCTTAGGACGCGAACAACCAGAAGATACTGGTAACCAAAGAATATAAGGCTGGTATATGTAGGCAAAATAGCAATTATGTCTACTATTCCCCAGAAGCTAAAGATGTACTTGTATGGTTTGGGTGAAATATAAATCCTCAAAATATATTCTGCTGTAAAAAGAATTGTAAAAAGCCACTCCAGAATATAAAATATTAGGTTAAGTGTAGGATGGAGATCCGGGAGGCTGTCCAAGATGGCTATGGTAATACTTGCAATTATTGTCCAAATAAGGGCTATGTCAAATCTTCTTCCCCATTTTGTATCACTATGGAATATTACTCTGAATAAATCTACCTTGTTAATTTCCATTATGTTTGATTGTTATTCAATAGGTTCTTCAAGTATCTGAGTTAACTTTTTTAACGGTTGCTGTCCCCAGAATCATAACGGCTGAGGAAATCACTATTATCTGAAGTATTAAATTTTCAGTAATGAATGGGATTTTATTGGCAGTGGTAATTGACATAAAAAGAAGAATTGTTATTAATCCTCTTGGGACAATAAAAAGAAGAGGGAATAATTTGTTGCCGGTAATTTTTAATTGAAAAGCTCTGATGGTAAGAATTATGAAAACTATAAAGAATGCAAGTTTCAGAGTCCCGGGATCAAGAATCTCTGAAGTCTCTATCATAAACCCAAATACCAGAAAAAAGAGGGATCTTATCAGAAAGGTAGCCTCTGCATTTATCTCTTTGAATCTTGTTACCTCCTTCTCTATTGAGCCAAAGAAAAATTTTGATATCAGCGGTAATTTAGTTAGTCTCTGAAGGTTGGCTATTGTAAGGCCAAAAATCAGAATAAATATTAGCGCAGGAAGATGATAAAGTTCTGCAAGCGAATAAATAAGCATTATAAGTAGAATGATGGGGATAAATTTTATTTGATGCCTCATTCTTCCCAACAGGTATGATAAACCGGCAGAAGCAGCAACAGAGATGAATATCATAAAGATTATCTGTGCAATAAAAAAGGTTACTGATCCAATAGAGAAGGAGCTGCTGTAGGCCAGATATGAAAAAAACACTACGCCTAATATGTCTGAAAAACTTGTGTCATAAACTACAAACTCCCTGTTCTCTCTGCACATAGATCGTGTACTCGGAATTGCTATGGCACTGCTGATAATGCTGAACGGGACAGCGTAAAGCAATGCGCTCCTGAAATCTGCAGCACCAAGTTTCATAAATAGAAAAGAGAGTAGCACAGAAAGAAAAATTACTGAAAAGAGAGACCCAATCAACGGTTGTGCGATTGATCTTAATTTGCCTTTTTCAATTTCAAGTTCAAGTGTCCCATCCAGGACTATGAGTATAAGTCCTAT
This sequence comes from Bacteroidales bacterium, assembly GCA_018053445.1. Classification (GTDB taxonomy): domain Bacteria; phylum Bacteroidota; class Bacteroidia; order Bacteroidales; family UBA932; genus Bact-08. Next base: position 1,714 of record JAGPLK010000014.1, read on the forward strand.
TGTTCCTAACAGGGGCAATGAAAAAGATATATCCGGAATTGAAATTTTGAATATATGTGATATCTCCTTGAGAAGCCACCCCAGAACGAGCAAAAGAATTACTGATGGAATCTTTGTTCTGGATGATGTTACATCAAAAAGATACGCGATTAACAGAAGAACGCAGAATGTTATGATAATTGCGGAGGTCATTATTCGTTCTGGTTTTGCTTCTCCGGAACTCTTCTTACAAGGATATAAATTATATAAGCTGCCTGAATAGCAATTGAAGCCCATGCTGTTGCTATTATTTCAGGATATATTGGATCAGATGCCTCTCGTTTGATGATTATTCCGTAGAAGGCCCAAATTACTACAAAGGCATAGAAGATATCAGATCTTTTGTACATCATTGATGCTGACAGGAAGGTCCCGATTCCCAGCATAATAATTGTCCATGTGCTTTCAGAGAGACCAAAGCCGCTCCAGTTCCATTGTACAAGAAGAGCGGTAATATTTGCAATAGTTGCAACAGAGATCCAACCAAGATATACACTAAAAGGGAGTTTTATAGCAAATCGGGACCAGAAATCTTGGATTCTCTCTCTTTCCATTCTTTTAACTATGTATATCAGAGTAAGCAGCAGCAGCAACATTATTATTACTGAAAGGAGGACCAGCCTGTAGTGCCAGGCAATAATCCACAATGAATTAAAAACACAAGTTAGGGCAAACGCCCAGCTTGCAAGTGGTGAGAGCAGATATTTTGATGCTTTCTTATTTAAAGATGCTGTTACCTGAGTAATGATAAATATCAGGAGAAGCAGATAGATAATACCCCATATTGAAAAAGTAACACCGGCCGGTACAAATAGATTTGGATAGAGATCTGAGAGTTCTCCGGTTGTAAACCCGTTGATTGGTAGCGCATTTGCCAGCCCGTTTATTACAATCATTGCAGTAAAGAGCAAAATGTTCATTATTGTAGTGATAGTTTTCATAGTCCAGATATTTATTTAAACGGAAAGTTATAACTTATTCCTGCAGAAACATAATACATTTGGTTGTTTAATCATTATAACAGAGGGTTAAGAATTATATCATCAAGACTAAGTGTTATGTATGTAAAGTCCCCATCGGGTCTTTCATAAATTGCCTCCGCCCTCTTTGGAAGTGTTAGCCCGTGAAATGTTCCGTACTCGCTGACAGGAGTTCTCCAGGGAAGGAGTCTGTAACTTTTTCTGCCGATTAATTCATATCTATCTTCGCTTCTGAAGTCAATTAGCCTGCCATCTTTATGAAAAGTGAGCTTTGCAGAAATAGCTGAGGGGCCTTTAAACCTGGCCATTACATTATAATCGTCAATAATATCCCACTCAATATTGGGGTCAGTCAATGTACAAGGGGCAAGCATACACATATCATTAAAAAATGTAACAGTCTCGCTCTGATCCATCTCTGTGCCCTCCGTGTCAATTAAAGAAAATAAACCAAGAAGTTTTATTTTCATTGTTGCTTTGCCATTTTTTAATGAGTGGAGTCCATATGCAGGTATGCCTGACTTTATTGCTTTTATGAAGAAGAAACGCTCATATAAATCTGTAAAGTTGTATTGCTCAGATATAAATTTCATCCATGGTTCGTCAGTATTCCCGCGAATTTTGCCACTTGTCTTCATGAAAAAGTGACTTGCAACTGGACGGCCAACTGCTCCGGTAAAGTTTATATATTTTGCCACAACAGGTGGAATCTGTTTCAAATCAGACTCTTTTAAAATTTCATTTGGTCTTTGGATTCTGTTTAATCCTTCCAATACTGATTTATTGTATTGCTTTTTCACACCTGAGATTTTTGAACAATTTATTTTTGCTGATGAATTACAATCTGAGGGAATGGTATATCAATACCCTCTTTGTCAAAAGCTGTTTTTAACCTTTTTCGCAGCTCCCCTGAAACAGCCCACTGCATACTAGGTTTAGTATCTCCAAGTATTTTAAGGTCCACTGAAGAATCTGAAAGACTATCAAGTCTTAAAAATCTTGGTGCAGATATTATATGCTCTTTCCATTCCAGTTCATTTGCCATCTCTTCACCAACTTTATTAATAATCTCGATAGCTTTATCAATGCTAGAACTATAGGAGATTCCAATATTAATATTAACTCGAGAGAAAAACTTTGACATATTTGAGACAATTGTAATTTCCCCATTTGGTATATGATGTACTGTGCCATCCAGGTCTCTTAATGTGGTCATCCTTAGGGTTATGTCTTCAACTGTGCCCGCTTTGTCGTTAATACTCACCACATCTCCAACCCTGAATTGGTTTTCAATAATTATAAAGAGTCCTGTAATTATATCTCTGATCAAATACTGTCCTCCAAATCCAATTGCGATACCGGCTATCCCGGCTCCGGCCAAAATTGGGGCTATCTTAATTCCAATTTCAGACATAATCATAAGTACAGCAATGAAAATCAGTAATACTCTAATGATGCCTTTAAAGATTCTTACCAGAGTATCCTCTCTTTTTTTCTCAGCTTCTGGTGAAACCTGACTATTTGAGGTCACCGCAATTCTAACACTTCTGCTAATTATTCTCCCTAATACTTTATTAAGAAAAAACGCACCCACAGCAACAATCAATATGTTTATGCCATGTGATAAGAGCCAGGGTAAAAAGTTTTCAAGCCACTTAGTTATCTGTTCACTCATTATTTAACTATTGTTTTGTTTTTTGGATATTTAATTATGTAATTCAAATCTATCTGTTTGTTTGCTGCAGGCAGAAGAGAGAATCTCCATCGAATCTCTCCGGTAAGAGGGTCAAGATTTCCTCCGGATATATTTTGCGCATTCACCTCTATCTCTTCGTTTGATGAGAGCGGAAGCTGATCTTTAATTTTAATATCAATTGCTACATTCTTATTGTTCCTTACAACAATTTTCCAGCCTGATTCATCCTCTCTTTTGGTCCCGATAAATCTCTTTGATGTAAAGTCAGTTGTCTGTTCTCTTATAACAGAGATGCCGGGATCTCTTCCAAATGACAACTCCAGGGTATCTGAATAGTTCTCTGTGTCAATAAATGTAGTTCCCACAAATCTGCCTTCAAAAAATATACTTGCCTCACCACTTAACAGAGTGTATTTTTCACGATCTGGAATTCTTGCAACCAGGAATGCATCTTTGTCAAGTTTGGGAACAGCATAGTAGTTGTAAATTGCAGGCATCTCATAGCTGCCAAGGTCTACAGTGTAACTCTCCCCGTCTGAGTTGATTGTATATTTGTTAACCGCTTCAAACTCAATTGATGTTTGTTTTTCATTTATAACAGAAGGGGAGTATGCAACAGGAGGAGCAACCATCTCTTTTTTGGCTCCTGAGGCTACAATGACCTCTTCAAGCATTAAAGCGTCATTCATGCTTCTGAATTGAGGATACCTTATGTAGTATGGTTCTAAGATAGGGAGCACGCCTGAAGATCTTGGATTTGATGAAGATAATCTAAGTGTTACATTCTCCCAGTTTTCTCCTGTTCTCTGAGATACAATAGCTTTATAGTTAAGCTTTACAGGTTTGTCTGTGCTTTCAGAACGGATATCATATACCGGTCTCCAGCTTGCGTTCTCGGTCAGATATGATAGTTTTAACTTATATAAAGCTGATTTTGGTGAACTAACCTTTACAATAATTTCTCCTGCTGCCTTGATCTCTCCGCTTTTCATTATACCAATTTGTCTCTGTATTGAGTCTTTAATGCTGATCAATTCATTAAGGGCCTTTGTTTTTAATAGCTCCTTCTGTTTAAGAGAGGCTATCTTGCCACTGTAAAACTCAGATAGCTGCTGAAGAGAGGTTATGGTTAATGAGGAATTTCCACCTGAGATCTGTCTGTTTGCCCTTAGAAAATCCAGGTCTTCATTTATAACAGAGATAGATGTTTTCTCTGCTGTAATTTTTTCTTCAGTTTCTGAGAGTCTTTTCTCAAGTCTCATCAAATCTTCACTACTCTCTGACCCTGTGAGGAAATTGTCTCTAAGGCTCACGGAGAGAATTGTGAGATTGTTATCTGCTATAAATTGGATACTGTTTTTAACAATATTTCCTGATAGTTTTGAGAACTTTAGTGTGGTTACTCCCTTTGATATTTCAGCACTTGACTCTCTGGTAATTTCAGAGCTGTTGCTGAATAGAGTAATTTCGGTAATCTTTGAATTTACAGATTTTGTGACACCCATTTCTGTCTGTGAAAAAATATCTGCAGAGAGAAACATAGTAGCCATGGTAATGATTATAATCAGCTTTTTTTTCATTTTGTTAATCTATTAATTTGTTAACCTATAAATCCTCTGAGACCATTGAGGACCATTTGAGTCCCAATAGTTGCAACAATAAGGCCAAATATCCTTACAAGCGGATTTAAAAGATTGAACCTTTCAAGAAATTTCCCGATTTGTGCAGCGTATATCATAAAGATCAGGTTTATTCCTAAAGAGAGGACAATAGCTATTATTGTTGAGATGTGACCGTAATCTGCAGGGAATGTTACTGCTGCTGTGATGGTAGCGGGTCCTGCTATCATAGGAAGTGCAATTGGAACTGCGGATATCTCTCTAAGACTAAGTTGTTTTTCAATATTTATAAATGTCCCTTTTTGTAGTCCGTTCAGTCCATTATAAAAAAGAACGACTCCACAAGTTACCTGGAATGCGTAAATCTCAATTCTGAAAACATCATGGAGAATTGCCTGGCCTGAAAAGAGAAAAATTAAAAGGATTAAAAGAGCAGTGATGGTTGCTTTTACAGATATAAATCTTGTGGATTTGATATCAAACTGTTTTTGCAGAGATGTAACTACAAATACCTTTTGAAAAGGATTTACAAGAGCTATCATTGCAATAAAACAGTTGATTATTAAGTTGAAAGAGAGATCCATTTTTTTTAGTGAAATTTATTTTGTTATTACCTCTAAATTAGTCATTTTTCTCTACTCATATGTTGTTTAGAAATTTCTATAAAAATATTTTTAAAAAAATAATATAAGGCACATAATTTGCATAGTAGATGCAATACTTTTTCTTTCACATTGTAAGCAAAAAGTAATAAATTATAACTTATTATTACTCAAAAGGTGCTATGAATAAAAAAACTATTGTAACCGGGGTTATTGGAGCGGATGTTCACGCAGTGGGCAATAAAATTCTTGCCTTTGCACTTGAGCAGGCCGGATATAATGTTGTAAACCTGGGTGTGATGGTATCTCAGGAGGAGTACATTGAGGCTGCTCTTGAAACAAATGCTGACGCAATTCTTGTTTCATCTCTATACGGACACGGAGAGATAGACTGTAATGGTTTAAGGGAGAAGTGCAATGAGGCAGGCCTTAAAAACATCCCTTTACTGGCAGGCGGAAACCTTGTTGTTGGGAAACAGGATTTTGCAGAGGTAGAGAAGAGGTTTATGGAGATGGGATTCACAAAGGTGTATCCTCCGGGAACTCAGCCGGAAACAACACTTGAAGATTTAAAATTAATGCTGGGATAGAGATGATCTACCTCACTGCAGATATTGGCAGCACATACACTAAACTAGTCGCGATTGACACATTGAGCGGCAGTATTATCGGAACGGCGTGCGCCTTCACTACCATTGAAACCGATGTTAGGGAGGGTTTCTACGCCGCTCTTAATAAACTGGAGAGCTCTGCCGGTAAATTGGCATACGACCAGTTACTCTGCTGCAGCAGTGCTGCCGGTGGGTTAAAGATGGTTGCGCTTGGGCTTGTTCCGGAATTGACTGCAAAAGCAGCCAGATTAGCAGCATCCAGTGCCGGAGCCAAAGTTGTAAAAACATACTCATTTGAAATTTCCAAAGCCGAGCAGCTGGAAATTGAGAACATTTCTCCTGATCTTGTCTTGCTTTGCGGAGGAACAGATGGCGGGAATAAAGAGGTTATAACTGCCAATGCCAAGAGGTTGTGTGACATTCAGGGTAATTTTGCAATTGTTATAGCCGGTAACAAAAGTGCCTCTCATGAATTACAGGAGATTTTTGAAAATTCCGGAAAGGAGTTTGTCATTACAGAGAATGTGATGCCGGAGTTCAATAAACTTAATATTGAACCTGCCAGAAAAAGGATAGAGGAGCTCTTTATAAGCAGAATTATTGATGCAAAAGGTCTCTCTTCCCTGCAAAAGATGTGCAGCCATGAGATTATACCCACACCGCTAGCTGTAATGAGGGCGTGTGAGCTTCTGAGCAAAGGTGCTGATGAAGAGTCCGGAATAGGAGATTTGCTGGCAGTTGATCTTGGAGGAGCAACAACAGATATATATTCTATGAGTGATGGACATCCATCTCTGGATAACATGCTCTCCAAAGGGCTGCCCGAGCCATACGCAAAAAGGAGTGTTGAGGGAGACCTTGGCATGAGATACAGTTTAAGCTCACTTAAAGATGTTACTGATGTGAAGATTATCTCTGCTTATGCCGATGTTTCACAAGAGGAGGCAGAGAGTTGGATAGCCAGATGCTTGTCAAATCCCGATATAGTTGCAGAACCCGGCACACCTGAGCAGAGGGTAGAGGAGGCAGTTGCAAGAATTGCTGTGGAGGTAGCAACAGAGAGACATTCAGGGGTTGTCGAGAGTGTTTATACCCCTCTTGGACAGATGTTTGCCCTTACCGGAAAGGATTTGTCTGAAGTGCCTGCTGTAATTGGAATAGGTGGAGCAATAATTAACAGTCAGAATCCCACCTCAATTCTTGAAGGAGCCAGGTATAACACCCAAAGATATATGTATGCAAAGCCAAGAAACCCCAGATATATGGTTGATGCTAAATATATATTTGCATCAATGGGGCTGCTGAGTAATGCAAATAAGTCCCTTGCCCTTAGAATAATAAAGAAAGAGTTAAAAAATATATAATAAACAGAGTTTAAAAGATGGAAATCAAAAACAAGAGGATTTCGGACGACCAGTTTTTTGCTGAACGCAAAGAGGTGTTAAAGCAATGGCCTACCGGTCAGGGAGTTGATTTTGACGATGCTGTAAAATATCAGAAAGCTATTGCGGATACAAAAAGATTCGGCAACAAACTTGAAGCAGCTGATAAGAGTGGTGAGACACTTATCCAGCCAAGGGCAGGAGTTGCTCTTTATGAGGAGCACATTAAACTGCTAAAATTTTTAGAAAATGAGGGAGAGGCGGATCTTCTGCCAACGACTGTTGACAGCTACACAAGGCTCAACAGATATACCGAGGCTCAGACAGGTATTGAGAAGAGCAGGGAGACAGGCCGTTCTATGCTTAACGGATTTCCAATTGTAAACTACGGAGTTGAGATATGCCGAGAGGTTACATCCTCACTTGACTCGCCGGTTCAGGTTCGTCACGGAACTCCTGACGCCAGACTTTTGACCGAGATTTCAATAGCAGGTGGATTTACATCTTATGAGGGTGGTGGTATTTCATACAATATCCCTTACTCAAAGAACCATTCTCTTGAAAAAACCATAGCCCACTGGCAATATGCAGACAGACTTGTCGGGATGTACGAAGAGGCAGGGGTATCCATTAACAGAGAGCCATTCGGCCCTCTTACCGGAACTCTTGTTGCTCCGTGTATATCAAATTCTGTTGCTGTACTTGAGTCTCTTCTGGCTGCAGAGCAGGGTGTGAAGGACATAACAGTTGGTTATGGTCAGTGCGGAAACCTTATTCAGGATGTTGCTGCCGTTCGCTCACTTAAGATGATGACAAGAGAGTACCTTGACAAGTTTGGATACAAAGATGTGAGGGTTACTACAGTATTTCACCAGTGGATGGGAGGCTTCCCTCAGGATGAGTCCAAATCATTTGGGGTTATATCATGGGGAGCAGCTGCCGCAGTTCTTGCAAAGGCAACAAAAGTTATTGTTAAGACTCCTCACGAGGCTATGGGTGTCCCTACAAAAGAGGCAAATGCATCCGGACTGAGAGCAACCAAACAACTTACTTCAATGCTTAAAGACCAGAGCTTTACTGAGATACCTGCTGTGATTGCAGAAAGTAATATAATTATGCAGGAGATGAGATGTATTTTAGGCAAAGTTGAGGAGCTTGGTAAAGGTGATTTTGCAATAGGTACAGTGGCAGCTTTTGAAGCCGGAATTATTGATATTCCTTTTGCTCCAAGCAGATTTAACGCAGGAAAGGTTATGCCTGCAAGAGACAATTCAGGAGCAGTCAGACTTCTTGAGATTGGTAATATTCCATTCACAAAGGATTTAAGAGATTTCCACAGAGAGAAGCTGGAGCAGAGGGCTGCATTTGAGAATCGCCCGGTGAGTTTCCAGATGGTAATTGATGATGTATATGCAATAGGAAAGGGATTCCTTGTAGGAAGACCTAAATAGTATAAAGGAGTTTAGTATGAAAATAGTAAAGGTAATTTGTTCAGCCGGAAAGACCGGATTCTTCTTTGACGACCAAAAGGCCATTAAGGCAGGAGCTAAGAATGATGGTGCATTTTATGAAGGTGCACCTTCAACAGAGGGTTTCACAGCAGTAAGACAGGCTGGTGAGTCAATATCGGTACTCTTTGTTCTTGAGAACGGAGCTGTTGCTCACGGAGATTGTGCCGCTGTCCAGTACTCAGGCGCAGGCGGCAGAGATCCGCTGTTTCTCGCTAAGGAGTTTATTCCACTTATTGAAAAGGAGATAGCTCCCCTTTATGAAGGTAGAGAGATTACCTCATTCAGAGAGATGGCTGACCTGGTAGACAAAAGTAAAAGTCCTTCAACCGGTAAACAATATCATACAGCAATTCGTTACGGTATAACACAGGCTTGCCTGGATGCAGTTGCAAAGAGCAAATCAAAGCTTATGGCTCAGATTATAGCAGACGAATACGGAACAGAGATATCTGAAAAGATGATTCCAATCTTTACTCAATCAGGAGATGACAGATACCTTAATGCAGACAAAATGATTATGAAGGCAGCACAGGTTCTTCCACATGCGTTATTTAACCATGTTGAAGGTAAAGTGGGTCTGAAGGGTGAGAAGATTGCAGCATATATAGAGTGGCTGAGGGACAGAATAATTAAACTTAAGCCATTTGAATCATATCATCCTACAATTCATATTGATGTTTACGGGACACTTAGTCAGGTTTTTAACAATGATTTTGAGAAAATTGCTGACTATGTGGGAGAGCTTTCCAAAATTGCCGAGCCATTCCATCTAAGAGTAGAGGGACCAGTGGATATGGGGGAGAGAGAGGCACAGATTGAGGCACTTAAGGTGATAAGAGAGCATATGGAGAGAAAGGGTATAAAGGCCGAGATAGTTGCAGATGAGTGGTGTAATACACTTGAGGACATAATTGATTTTACTAAGGCAAAAGCTGGTCACATGGCTCAGATTAAGACTCCGGACCTTGGAGGTATCAACAACTCAATTGAGGCAGTACTCTATTGCAAAAGCCACGGAATGGGAGCATATTTAGGTGGAACCTGCAACGAGACAAATCGTTCAGCAGAGGTTTGTGCCCACATTGCAATGGCTACCTCTCCTGTTCAGTATCTGGCAAAACCGGGTATGGGTGTAGATGAGGGTTATATGATTGTTTTCAATGAAATGAGCAGGATATCTGCTCTAAAAAATATTCTTTAGTATGGAAGAGATGAGAATTCTGTCGCCTACGGCGATACTTGGGTACGGATTTCCGATGGAATCCTTCAAGGAGGGAATGAAACGCAAGCCACATGTAATAGCTGTGGATGCCGGATCGACAGACCCGGGACCTTACTATCTTGGTGCAGGAAAATCTTTCACAGACAAAAACTCTGTAAAGAGAGACCTGGCTATTATGATACCGGCTGCTATTGAGGCAGGTATTCCGGTAATAATTGGAACAGCCGGTGGAAGCGGCGGAAGGCCTCATGTTGATCTTACCATTGAAATTGTTAAAGAGATAGCTAAAGAGCAGTCACTAACCTTTAAACTAGCTGTTATTCAGTCTGAATTTGACAAGGAATTTGTTAAGGAGAAGATTCGCAAAGGAGATATCTCTCCACTTTTCCCTGCAAAAGAGATTTCAGAAGCAGATGTTGAAGAGTCTGTAAGAATAGTTGCCCAGATGGGTGAGGAGCCATTTATTAAGGCTCTTGAGGGTGGTGCGAATGTTATTTTGGCAGGCCGCTCTTACGACCCGTCTGTCTTCTCGGCACTTGCAATAAAAGAGGGATTTGACAAGGGTCTTGCGATACACCTGGGTAAAATTCTTGAGTGCGCAGCAATTGCCGCCTCTCCGGGAAGTGGCAGCGACTGTATGTTTGGTTATCTGAGAAAAGATGGTTTTGTACTGGAGCCACTATCACCGATTCGTAAGTGTACAACTCTGTCTGTTGCTGCACATACTCTTTATGAGAAGACAAATCCCTATATTCTTCCGGGTCCGGGAGGTGCTATAAATCTCCACGAATCAAGTTTCACCCAGATTGCTGACAACATGGTTGAGGTAAAAGGGAGTAAGTTTGTACCAACTGAAGAGTACTTTGTTAAACTTGAAGGTGTAAGGAGAGTTGGATTCAGAACCATATCCTGTGCTGCAGCAAAGGATCCTGTGATGATATCTCAGATTGATAAAATTGTAGAGAGCGTAAAGGAGAGGGTTAAGAATAACTTTGAGCATTACGGAATTACCGATTTCTTCCTTGATTTTAAAATCTACGGAAAGAATGGTGTAATGGCTATGTTTCCTAATCTTGAACAACAGGTTTCTCATGAACTTATGATTATTATTGAGGCAGTAGCACCAACACAGGATCAGGCAGATACTATCTGCGGGTTTGCAAGGAGTACAATGCTTCACTATGGTTATGAGGGCAGAATTTCAACCGCCGGCAACCTGGCCTTCCCGTTCTCTCCATCGGACTGCAAAGTTGGAGAGGTATTTGAATTTAATGTTTATCACCTGATGAGGGTGGATGATCCTGCAGAGTTGTTCCCTGTTAATTACATTCAGTTCACAAAGGGCTGCTAAAAAAAGGAGATAGTTATGGAATACAAATTAATTGATATTGCATCTGTTATAAGGAGCAAAAATTCCGGTCCTTACGAATTGACTTTTGACATTATATTCAAGGATGTAGAGATGTACAAAAGGGTTAAAGAGGTTAAGGCAATTGACGGTAAACTATTTGCATCGCTTTACGAAATTGAGGAGAGCGATATAATTAGTCTGGTCTATTTTGACCCGGCAAAGGCTGTGAAAATTACTATTGTACGCCCTATTCCATCAGGAGCACTTGGTGAGACTGATGTTTACGGAGCACAGCAGCATGCACCTCTTATGAAGATGACATTAACTCTTTAAAAGGATTTGTCTTATGCAAAATCTACTTCAGGAATACTCGGTCTCATCACAATATTTTGCCCCGAGAGGGCGTGAGCGGCTTATGTTTCTCGGCGAGCAGATTGCGCAGAGACACCTCCAGTTTAACGACAGATTAATAGGAATTGTTGGAGACGCAGGTTCGGGGAAATCCTCTTTAATAAAGGGGATGTTTCCCGGACTTGAGCTCTCAAATGACGATGATGTACTTAACCCGCGTAAAATTATGCAGGTGAGGGAGGGGCTGGATGATCTGAAAGATTCGGGCTCGTATCATATTGATATGAGGTTCCAGACAGCATTTACCCAGATGTACGAAATTGTTGATTTTGTTAAAAATGTACTCTCCAGAAAGAGAAGGGTAATTGTGGAACATTTTGATCTTTTATACCCTGCACTTGGAATCAATGCAGACATTATAGTTGGCATTGGAGAGGAGATAATTGTAACAAGGCCAAGTGTCTTTGGCCCACTTCCCGGAAGTATATACGAGATTGTCCATAAGTCTCTTACATACAGAAAAATGGCTCATACTGCAGAGGATGTGACAATGCAGATTCTGGAGGAGGAGTTTGATATTTGTCACGATTGTTACTTTAGCTCAGACATTAGAAAAGGCTTTGTTTTAAAATTCCCTCAAGAGCCTTTTATTGACCTTGGCAGGCTGTCCAAAAGAATTAAAGAGACGCTGGATCTTGCAATGCCCGTTTCATATTATGATGAGAACCATATTAAGATTGGGGAAAAGATAGTTGTATGTGATGGTCCCAGGTTGCATGTAAGCAATACCTCTAAAGTTCTGAATTTTTCGCTTGTGCAGAGACTTGTTAAAGACCCAAGGACATCAACATGGTGTCTGGTGGGACTTATTGATAATAATTCAGATGAGCTGGAGAACAGAAACACAGTCCACTTCTTAAAAAGAAAAGATTAAATACAAAATGAGAGAGATAAAGGCAGATCAAATTACAGAGTTGGTAGAGAAACTCTGCATTGAGGCAAATTGTGTTATTACGGATGATATCCGTGCTTGTCTTGGTAGTTGTATGAAAAGTGAAACCTCTCCGCTTGGGAGAGAGATTCTTGGAACTCTTGTGGAGAATGCAAGAATTGCAGAGGATGAGATGAGTCCAATTTGCCAGGATACCGGGATGACAGTTGTATTTGTAACCATGGGGCAGGATATTAAAATTGAGGGAGGTTTTATTGAGGATGCCATTAACGAAGGTGTGAGAAGAGGTTATGAAAAGGGTTATCTGCGCAAGTCTGTGGTAAAGGATCCCCTGGAGAGGGTAAATACAAAGGATAATACCCCTGCAGTAATTCATTTTGAGATTGTAAAGGGTGATGAATTTCATATTACAGTTGCACCAAAAGGATTTGGCAGTGAGAATATGAGTCAGTTAAAAATGTTAAAACCAAGCCAGGGTATACAGGGTGTTAAGGACTTTGTTATTAAAACAGTAGAGGAGGCGGGACCAAATCCTTGCCCTCCCATTATTGTAGGTGTGGGGATTGGAGGTACAATGGAGAAGAGCGCGCTGCTTAGTAAAAAGGCTCTGCTGAGAGCAGTTGGTACTCCAAGCGATAAACCTCATCTTGCGGCCCTTGAGGCAGAACTTCTGGAGGCAGTAAACTCACTAGGCATAGGACCTGCCGGTCTTGGAGGGGAGACTACAGCCCTTGGAGTCCACATACTATCATACCCAACTCATATTGCCGGGCTTCCTGTATCTGTAAATATCGGATGCCATGCTACAAGGCATGCAGAGGGGAGCTTGTAATAATTAACAAATTTAATAAATCAGAGATATGACCCAGGAGAGAACAGAACTCACAACTCCGTTATGTGAAAATGATATTAAGAGTCTCAAGGCCGGAGATATGGTCTATATTTCCGGTAAGATCTACACAGCAAGGGATGCCGCTCATAAAAGACTCAGCGAACTTATTGAAGAGGGGGTTGAAATGCCATTTGATTTCAATGGTGCTGTGGTTTTTTATGCCGGACCATGCCCTGCAAAACCTGGAAGACCTATAGGATCAGTAGGTCCTACCACAAGCGGAAGAATGGATCTCTACTCCCCTAAACTGATTGAGAGGGGATTAAAGTTCATGATTGGGAAGGGTCTGAGAAGTAAAGAGGTTTCCGATGCAATTGTTGAAAACAGAGGTCTCTATTTTGCAGCAATTGGTGGTGCCGCAGCTCTGATGGCAAAATGTGTCGTAAGCGCTCAGGTTATTGCATTTGAGGAGTTGGGTACCGAGGCAGTGAGGGAACTTATTGTAAAGGATATGCCTGTTATTGTAGCGATTGATTCTGAGGGCAATGATATATACAAACAGAGGAAAAGTTTATAGTTTGTAATCCGGGTACTCTATCTCTGTAAGAAAGAGCGGGTGAGCTGGAACGGAGTTGCCGGCAGAGGATCGGTTTTTAAGTTTCATCACCTCAATTATCCATTCGGGCTCTTGTCTGCCTCTGCCAATTTCCAGCATTGTGCCAACAAGTGCTCTTACCATGTTTCTAAGGTATCTGTTTGCAGTTATTGTGAACTTATAAGATATATCATCTCCGTTTGAAAGAGGAGATTCTGATTCCCATAGTGCTTTTGTTACAGTACAGATATTTGTCTTTGCATCTGTGTGAAGTTTAGCCATAGAGGTAAAGTCAAAAGTTCCTGTTATATATCCGGCTGCACGGTTCATTTTATCTATATCAAGTATGTATGGATAGAAATATGAGTACTCATTAAGGAAGGGGGATTTGTTAGAGTGAACATAGTAAATATATGTTCTGGATAATGCATCAAATCTGGCGTGAGCAACATCAGGAACCTGCCAGATGTCATGAACAACTATGTCAGTTGGAAGAATGGCATTAATTTTGAAAATCGTTCTCTGTGGCTCTTCAAACAGTGCCAGTGTGTCAGATGAGAGGTCAAAGTGTGCAATATAGTTGACTGCGCTCACCCCTGTATCTGTTCTTCCGGCACCTGTGACCTGGATTTTCTCTTTGAACCATATGGTCAATGCACGCTCCAGAGTCTCCTGCACTGACGGATGCCCCGGCTGAACCTGCCACCCGTTGTAGTTTCTGCCGTTGTATGACAATTTGATGAAGAGACGCATTAATTAAATAGTTAAATTCGCAAGATATTCAATATTGATACAAAAATATAAAAAATAGAGAGACTGTTATGGAAAGCGTCAATATCAAAGAGCTCAATGAAAAGATTCAGAGAGAGAGCGCATTCGTAGATATGGTTACCCTTGAGATGAACAAGGTAATTGTAGGGCAGAAACAACTGGTTGAAAATCTGCTTATAGGCCTGCTTGCAAATGGGCATATTTTGCTGGAAGGGGTTCCCGGGCTGGCAAAAACTCTGGCCATCAATACACTTGCCTCAATTGTGGATGCTAAGTTCAGCAGAATCCAGTTCACTCCGGACCTGTTGCCCGCAGACTTAATCGGAACACTTATATACAGCCAGAAGCAAGAGGAGTTTAAAATTCGCAAGGGTCCCATCTTTGCAAATTTTGTGCTTGCAGATGAGATTAACAGATCTCCTGCTAAGGTACAGAGTGCCCTTCTTGAGGCTATGCAGGAGAGACAGGTAACCATTGGAGATAACAGTTTTAAGCTGCCGGAGCCTTTTTTGGTAATGGCAACTCAGAATCCAATTGAGCAGGAGGGGACATATCCGCTACCGGAGGCTCAGGTAGACCGTTTTATGCTTAAGGTAGTTGTAAATTATCCAAAAAAGGAGGAGGAGAAACTAATAATCAGGATGAACAACAGTGGGAAATTCCCTGTTGCAAACTCTGTTATTAAACCTGAAGATATACTAAGGGCCAGGGAGGTTGTCAGAGAGGTATATATGGACGAGAAGATAGAGAGATACATTGTTGATATTGTTTTTGCAACAAGAACTCCTGAAGAGTACGGTCTCTCCAGATTAAAAAATCTGATCTCATACGGAGGTTCACCTCGTGCAAGTATAAATCTTGCGATGGCAGCAAAGGCATATGCTTTTATAAGAAGAAGGGGATATGTTATACCTGAAGATGTAAGGGCTGTTTGCTATGAAGTTCTGAGACACAGAATAGGGCTCACTTACGAGGCAGAGGCAGAAAATATTACTTCAGAGAACATCATAACTGAGATAATGAACGCTGTGGAGGTTCCTTAATATGGACAACGATCTTTTAAAAAAGGTAAGAAAAATTGAGATTAAGACCAGGGGGCTCTCAAGACAGATCTTTGCAGGCGAGTACCACTCGGCCTTTAAAGGGAGGGGGATGGCTTTCAGCGAGGTAAGAGAGTACCAGCCG
Organism: Bacteroidales bacterium; assembly: GCA_018053445.1. Lineage (GTDB taxonomy): Bacteria > Bacteroidota > Bacteroidia > Bacteroidales > UBA932 > Bact-08. The sequence continues at coordinate 17,413 of JAGPLK010000014.1, forward strand.
GGGGATGATGTAAGAAGTATGGACTGGAATGTAACAGCCAGACTAAACTCCCCATATGTTAAGGTATTTGAGGAGGAGAGGGAGCTTACCGTAATGCTTCTGGTTGATGTGAGCGCCTCCAGAATGTTTGGTACAATGGTTAAAACAAAGAGAGACCTGATAACTGAAATATCTGCAGTGCTCTCTTTCTCTGCATCTGCAAATAATGACAAAGTGGGAGCTCTTTTCTTCAGTTCAAAGGTGGAGAAGTTTATCCCTCCCAAAAAGGGGAGAAGTCATCTGCTAAGAATTATAAGAGAACTTCTAGAATTTGAGCCGCAGGAATCCGGGACAGATGTTGGAGAGGCTCTCAGGTATCTTACAAATGCAATAAAGAGAAGGTGCACAGCGTTTCTAATCTCTGACCTGATGGATTTTGACATAGATTTCAATCCAAACTGGCACGAAGCTCTTAAGATAGCTGTTAACAGACACGAAATTTCAGTAATTTCAGTCTACGATCCAAGAGAGAGGGAGTTGCCGGATATTGGCTTGGTAAAACTTAAAGATTCTGAGAGTGGAGAGGAGATGTGGGTAGATACATCCAGTAAAAGGGTGAGAGAGTATTTTACCAGCTGGAATTCAAAATCAGCAACTGCAATAAATACTACTCTGCTCAGGTACGGAGTAGATCAGGTTCAGATACCAACCAACGGAGATTTTGTTAAGGGACTAGTTACACTGTTCAAAAACAGATAGTACAGATGAATCAAAGAGATACATTGCTTATAGGAGATCAGGCTACATTTGCCTTTAAAACAAAAGTTCCGGCAGGTTCCCGTTTTTCATTGCAGAGTCTGCAAAGAGACCTGGGTAATGGAGTTGAACTGGCCGGTTCTCCAAAGATGGATACACTAAGCTCAGACAGTAACGTAACTGAGATTCAGACATCATTTACATTTACATCATTTGACAGCGGGTCTCATGTTATTCCGGTAATAAACGGCTACCTGGAGAATCCGGATGGAACAATTGATACTGTTAAGTTTGATGCAGGCAAACTTGAGGTCACCACAATTCAGATTGACACTACAACTTACAAGCCTTTTGATGTCAAGGATCAGATGACATATCCTTACACAGTTAAGGAGTTTCTCCCCTGGATTGGTCTCCTGGTTGCATTAATTGCATTATTAGTTATTGCTGTAAGATTGTGGCGTAGATGGAGAGAGAAAAGGGCTCTCTTTATTAAGCCAGCTGAGCCTGACTCACCATATATCGCAGCACTTAAAGAGCTTGAGAACATAAGAAAAGAGAGGTTGTGGCAGAACAATCAGATGAAGCTTTATTATACCAGAATTACTGATGTTCTCAGAGAGTATATAGAGGCGAGATTTGCTCTTCAGGCTATGGAGAAGACATCGGCAGAGATACTCACGGAGCTGATACCTGCCGGGATTGATAAGAGTGATTACAACTCTCTCAAGGAGCTTCTTGAGGTAGCGGACTTAGTTAAATTTGCAAAATATATTGCAACTGAATCAGAGAATGAAAATGCTATTCCGGCTGCTATAAGGTTTATTAGTTCAACTGCAATAAAGAAGGAGGAGTAGATATGTTTTTTGAATATCCAAGCGTTCTTTACCTGGAAATATTGCTCATACCAATTGCTCTCCTTTATTTATGGAGAGAGCTCAGAGGCGGAGTACCCACACTCAGGGTTTCAAATGCTTCTCCATGGAGAGGTAGGGGTGGATTCGTGAAAAAATATTCCAGGCATCTGCCTTTTATTGCAAGATTGTTTGCAATAGCTGCATTAATTCTAGCTATTGCAAGACCGAGAAGTTCTCAGGATTTTGAGAAGGTAAACACTGAGGGGATAGATATTGTTCTCACCCTTGATGTCTCTACATCTATGCTGGCAAGAGATTTTAACCCGGACAGAATTAGTGCAGCAAAAGACATAGCAATTGAGTTTATTGCACAGAGGCCCTCTGACAGAATGGGGGTGGTTGTTTTTGCGGGAGAGAGCTTTACACAGTGCCCTCTTACAACAGACAGACCCACGCTGATTAACCTGCTTAAGGAGATAGAGACCGGGCTGATTGAGGATGGGACTGCAATTGGCAATGGTCTTGCCACTGCGGTAGCAAGACTGAAGGATTCTCCTGCCCCCAGCAGGGTTGTTATTCTATTGACAGATGGTGTTAACAACAGAGGAGAGATAACCCCTCTGATGGCAGCAGAGATAGCAAAAACATACGGAATCAGAGTATACACAATAGGTGTTGGTGCAATGGGAATGGCACCATATCCGGTTATAACACCATTTGGAATTGAAGTACAGCAGGTAAAAGTGGAGATAGACGAGCCTCTTTTACAAGATATTGCAAATCAGACAGGAGGTAAGTATTTCAGAGCAACTGACAACACCAAGTTACTTGAGATATATGGAGAGATTAATAAAATGGAGAGAAGCAGAACAACAGTTGACTCCTTTCCTGTATATAAAGAGCTCTTTATGAAGTTTGCTCTAATTGCAATGTTTTTTCTGCTCTTTGAGTTGGTTATAAGAATATTTGTAATCAGAAAATTGCCATAAGATGATACAATTCGCACAAATAGAATATCTTGCACTCATACTGTTAATACCTTTTTTGTATATCTTCTACGGAGTATCGAGAAGAGCCCGAAGAAAGAGGCTGAACAGGTTTGGCGAAAGGCTTCTGGTTGAGAGGCTGATGCCTGATGCCTCAAAGAGCAGAGGTTGGGTAAAGATCACCCTCTTCTCTGCAGCTCTCTTCTTTTTTGCAGTTGGATTATCCAGACCTCAGCTTGGAGCAAGGCTTAAGGAGGTTGAGACTACAGGCGTGGAGATTATTCTTGCACTGGATGTATCAAACTCAATGCTTGCAGAGGACTATACCCCAAACAGACTTGAAAGGGCAAAACTTGCAATATCAAGACTTGTTGACAAGATGAAGCAGGACAGAGTCGGCCTTATTGTTTTTGCCGGCAAAGCCTTTGTTCAGCTGCCAATAACAGCAGATTACATATCGGCAAAAATCTTCCTGAACTCAATATCCACATCATCAGTTCCTGTACAGGGGACTGCAATGGGTGATGCAATTCTTACTGCAATCAGAGGATTCAGCCTGGAGAGTGCAAACAGCAGAGCAATTATACTTATTACTGACGGAGAGAATCATGAAGATGATCCTGTGCAGGCGGCTAAAGAGGCCATTAATCTGGGTATTCCTGTTTTTGCCATTGGCATTGGAACAGAGGGGGGAAAGCCGATTCCTGCCGGTAACGGAGAGCTGTTAAAAGATAAAGATGGGAATATTGTAGTGACTAAACTTGATGAGAAAACATTAACTGAGGTAGTTGAAGCCGGTGGAGGTGCTTATATCAGAGCAGGTAACTCAGATTTTGGACTTGAGGCAATAGTCGATAAGATACATAATATGGATAAACAGAAGTACAAATCTGTTGTATTTGAAGATTTTGACGAACAGTATATGTATTTCTTTGCAATAGCCCTTTTTTTCCTCCTTGTTGAGTTCCTGATTGGAGAGAAGAGGGGGAGAAACCTTTTTAAAAGTGTAAGGAGGAGATAGCGAAATGAGAAGAGTCTTTATATTGATAATTTTACTATTTGTGTCATCCCTGGCCTCAGCTCAGAAGGAGAGGTGGGATGTAAGAAAAGGGAACAGGTTATATAATAAGGGTGAATATCAGCAGGCCGAGATAAATTACAGAAAAGCACTGGGAAAGGACTCACTCTCTGTTAAGGCAAGATACAATCTTGCCAATGTATTGTACAGAAATCAGAACGCAGCTGCAGCAGAGCAGGAGGTCTCCAGGCTATTATCGGACTCTACAGGTGTGTCAATTACTGATAATGACGCTGCAAACATATTTCATAACAAGGGAAACTACTCTCTTTCACAAAAAAAATGGAGTGAAGCAGTAGAGTCTTACAAAAATTCCCTGAGAATAAATCCTTCAGATATGGAGACCAAGTCTAATCTGGCTTATGCTCAGAAAATGCTGCAAAACGAGCAGGATAAGAACCAGAATAATGATCAGAATAAAGACCAGAACAAGGACCAAGATAAAGATCAAAATAAGGATGATAATAAAGATCAGAATCAGGATCAGAACAAGGAGCAAAATAATGATCAGAAACAGAATCAAAACCAGCCCCCTAAAATAACACCACAGGCTGCACAGCAGATGCTTCAGGCTATACAAAACAAAGAGAATGAGACTCAGGATAAGGTGAAAAAGGAGAAGGCTAAACTTTATGAGCGTCAACAGAGGGAGAAGAATTGGTAATGAAAAAAATTAACTGTCAGATGAAAAGATACACTGCAATGCTCCTGTTTTTAATAACAGGACTTACATCTTTTGCTCAAGTTTCGTTTCACACAGATGCACCCAGAGTTGTAGAGATTGATGAGAGTTTCAGGGTTGTATTTGTATCCAATGCGGACCCATCCTCTTTTGAACCACCTGTAATTAACGGGTTTGATATACTTGCCGGCCCTACATCCTCCAGGATGAGTTCTACCCAAATAATTAACGGCAAGAGAACTGAGTCTTTTGAGGTAAGTTACACATATATTCTGCAGGCTAAAACAACGGGAAAATTTACAATTTCTGCAGCAACAGTGACAATAGATGGAAAGAGGTACTCGAGCCAACCTGTAACAATTGAGGTGGTTAAAGCCTCCGGTGATAAGAAATCGGATGGTTCATCATCAGCAGCCACTGTTGGAAGTAATGACATACTGCTGAGACTCTCCCTTAGCAAGACTCGAGTCGTAAAGGGAGAACCTCTTGTAGCAACACTAAAGCTCTACACAAAGGTTCCTATTTCCGGATTTGAGGATGTGAAATTCCCCTCATTTAATGGCTTCTGGAGCCAGGAGCTGGAGACACCCCAGAATATTGAGTTTGTCAGAGAGAATGTGAATGGAACCATATACAACGCAGCTGTTCTGAGAAGGTATAATCTTATTCCTCAGCAAACAGGGCAAATTCAGATAGATCCCTCTGAACTGGTATGTATTGTTCAGATAAGAAATCAGAGCAGTGCTCCCAGATCTGTATTTGATGATTTTTTCAGCGATTATCAAACAGTCAGAAAGAGGATTTCTGCACCGGCAAGCCGTATTAATGTTGACCCGTTGCCCTCAGGCGCTCCCGCCTCCTTTAACGGAGCAGTGGGAGAGTTCCGGATGCAGGCATCTTTTACCCGGGACTCACTTAATGCAAACGAGGCTCTCTCTCTTATAATAAAAATTAACGGAACAGGAAACATTAACCTGGTTGAGGCACCTAAAGTTGAATTTCCCGCTGATTTTGAACGGTATGATGTCAAAACATCAGGGAATAAGGAGTTTGAATACCCTCTTATCCCAAGAGGGCCGGGAGAGTTTGTAATCGCACCTGTGGAGTTTAGCTACTACGATATTGCAAAAAGAAAATATGTAACACTAAAATCGGGAGATCTTAAAGTAAAGGTGGGAGGAGAGGCAGGAGGAGGTAAATCTTACAGCGGTCAAATGCTCCCTGCAGGTGTTAACAAACAGGCAGTAAGAAGCCTGGGTGACGATGTGAGATATATTAAAACCGGTGCCTCCGGTTTATCAAAAGGTAATCCGATGTTTTTCGGGACCTTTTCATACTTACTCTCATTACTTCTGATATTTACAGCCTGGTTTATGGCCAGACGAATACTTGACAAACATATTGAGAGAAACAGAGATGTCGCAGGGGTAAAGAACAGAAAAGCTGAGAAGGTGGCTAAGGGCAGGCTTAAAATTGCAGAGGGTTTACTTAAGCAGAATATATACTCGGCCTTTTACGAAGAGCTTTATAAAGCTCTCCTGGGGTATGCCTCAGATAAATTCTCTCTCTCTCCGGCAGATTTGTCAAGAGAGAAGATAAAAGATGCTCTCTCGGTGGCTGGGATAGAGGAGAGTGTAACTTCAGAATTTATGGAGCTTATGGATAGCTGTGAATATGCAAGATATGCACCGGATTCTGCTGAGGGTGAAATGGAGAACAATTATAAAAAGGCTATGAAACTAATTACATCTCTTGAGGGAAGAAAATCAGGCAAATCGGGAGTTAAGATGAGAGGAGCTCTTTTATTAATCTTTTTGCTTACTGCACTTTCACTTCAATCTGCAGAAACTCCTGACCACAGAGAGCTTTGGAATAGCGGAAATGAGAAATATATTCAGGGTGATTTCACTTCAGCTCTGGAGAATTATCTTAAGATTGAGGAGTTGGGATACAGCTCTTCTCAGCTGACATACAATATTGGAAATACTTATTTTAAGCTGGGAGAGAACGGAAAGGCAATACTCTATTTTGAGCGGACTCTTAAACTTGATCCTTCAGATGGTGATGCAGAGAGAAATCTTGCACTTGCAAAAGAGTATACACTTGATAAGATAGAGAGTGTCCCGGAGTTTATTCTCACAACCTGGATACGAGAGGCCGGCTATGTGTTCTCTTCAAATGGCTGGGCAATGTTATCTCTGCTTTTTGCAGGAATCTTTGCTCTCCTGATACTGCTCTTCAGATACGCAACCACATCCCGGATAAGAAAGGCCTCGTTTTTTTCTGGTGCAACAGCGCTTCTCTTTGCAATAGTTTCTGTTATGTTTGCATGGAATCAGAAAAGTGATTTTACATCACACGATACTGCAATAATCATGAAGCCTGTAAGTTCTGTAAAGAGCTCTCCGGATAATTCTGGAAAGACACTCTTTATTCTCCACGAGGGGACTAAGGTTAAACTGCTGGAACAAATTGGCGGCTGGCAGAGAGTGGAGCTCTCTGACGGCCGCCAAGGCTGGATTATCTCTGTAGATATTGAGATAATCTAATTATAGAGACCTTTTCTTGAGAGAATTTTATCCTGATTTGCCAGGTTGTAAAGAACAACTGCCATAACTGTGGATGTGTGCTCCATATATTCTGGAATAGACATATTGTAGGTGTCTCTCTCTGTATGCCATATCTCACCATAGTTAAAATCATACCCTTTAGGATCTGCGTTTCCAAAGCTGATTGTGGGAACTCCGTTTATTGCAAAATGTGCATGGTCGCTTCCTCCTGCAGTTGTAGGTTTTGGTCTGGCTTCTCCTTCTCGCTTATACAGTGTGAAAGGAAATTCCTGATTTATCTCGTTGAGTCTTGATGTTGCCTGTTTAAAGGCATCAAACATTGCGGGAGGAACTGTTATACTATTTGTAATTGTTGGACCACCATCCCTGTTAAAATAGTTGGAAATATTTTCAAGTTTATCCTTACTGTTTTCAACCCAAAATTTTGAACCCCAGAGACCAAATTCCTCTCCGGCCCACAAACAGAATACAATTGAGCGTCTTGGTTTTCCTCCGGCCTGCATAATCATCCTTGCAGCCTCAAGATTTGGAGCTACACCTGTTCCGCAATCAACGCCTCCTGTAGCGACATCAAATGCATCAAGGTGCCCTCCGGACATAACATATTCGTCCGGAAATTCAGTACCCCTGATTATCCCGAGAACATTGTGATATTTAACAGGTCCTGGTTTGAAATGATTTCTTATGTCAAATTCCAGCTGAAAATATCTGCGCTCATTAACCATTTGTTCAATTACTTTGAACTGATGTTCACTAAGTTTAATATCCGGACAAGTTGGAAGTTCGTCCCAGCTCATATACTCAATATTCTTTCTGTCATAAAGAGCTCTGATAGGAACCTGTGAAGATTGAATAATCCCAAGAATTCCGGCATCACGCATCTCTTTGTAGAATAATGCAGGTGCATCTTTAAGCGGTTTTCTTTCAAGCTGAGGCTTTTGAGGATTCGCCCTGTTAATTCTCATTATTGAGTCATTGTATCTCTGAATTTTCAGATTTTCCTGAATAATCTGAGACCTGAGTGTATCACCATATTCTGAATAATCTACGGGCCACCCCTCATTTATACCTGTAATAAGAACCCAGGCCCCTTTAAGTTTACCCTTCATCCTTTCAAACTCGGCTCTGCTTTTAGGCTCCTTTACCACATGTCCCCTCTGAACCCCTTTGGTGCCTGAAGTATAAGATGGAGTTGCAAAATGGAGAACCATCCCGTTTTCTGACAACATTCTTCCAAACCACGGGCCCCTGTTGAATCCTACGGGAAGTTGACCAACCTCCTGGACTACCACCTCAAGCCCCCATTTTTTATACAAATCGGCTGCCCAGTAGGTAGCGTTCTCGTAGGCATCAGATCCAAGCAAGCGGCCGCCGATACGATTTGTGAGTACATCAAGATGATGCATGGTCCTGTTATCGGTTTGGCCGATTTTAATAATGTTTGATACCACATTGTCGTGGTCTGAGGCCGACATCTGAGCCTTGGGTTGTGCTATGGTCTGCCCTGCGAAAAGTAGTGTAACAGCAACTATAAGTGCTGTTTTCTTTTTGAAGTTTATCATTTATCAATGGTTTTGTACAAATTTAGAATTATTTTTGTCTGATGGAGAAGAAAAAACTTAAGATACCGCACACATTTGTAATAATTTTTGCACTTATAATAATTAGTGCCATTGTTACCTTTATTGTTCCCGGAGGGGAGTATGTGAAGATTACACAAGGAGATTCTGAAATTCTTGAGTTCAGGTACATAGATAACCAGCCACAAAGCTGGCAAATTTTAACAGCCTTCTATAAGGGATTTACCAGACAAGCCGGAATTATAGTCTTTATTCTGGTAATTGGGGCGGCTTTCTGGGTTGTTAACTCTGTTAAGGCAATTGATGCCGGAATTGAGTCCTTTCTCCGTTTTACAAAAGGTCTTGAGAGATACTCTCTGCTAAGAAAAGTGGGAGTTAATAATATTGTACTTCTGCTTATAATGACTCTTTTCAGTCTTTTTGGAGCAGTCTTTGGTATGAGCGAAGAGACAATTGCTTTTGCTGTATTGCTGATTCCTTTGGCAATTTCAATGGGATATGACTCAATAGTAGGAGTTTCACTGGTATATGTTGCAGCTCATGTGGGGTTTGCAGGGGCAATCCTTAATCCTTTTACAATAGGAATAGCTCAGGATATTGCCGGATTACCTCTCTTTTCCGGAATTGAATACAGACTCTTCTGCTGGATGGTTCTTAACATAATCACTTTTACATTTGTGCTTCTTTATGCTGCCAAAATTAAGAAAAATCCTCTTAAATCTCCTGTTTATGAAGAAGATGCATACTGGAGGGGACGAGCAGAGAGTGAGAACTCTCAAATTGAGTATCATACTCCTCGTGCAGCCTGGGTGAGTTTTGCAATTGCATTTGTATCCCTGGCTCTATTCTCACTATTTTACTACCACACTACAATAAAAATTGGAAACAGCTCATTTGATATACCTGCTCTGATACCGGCTCTGACTCTTCTTTTTGGCTTGACAGGCATCTTCTCCCTGAGAAAATCAGTACATTTTTATGTACTCAATCTCCTCTTCTTTACAATATTATTCCTGGTTGTAGGCGTAATGGGATACGGCTGGTATATAGGAGAGATATCGGCACTCTTTCTGGCTCTTGGAATTCTTAGCGGTATAGCTGCAGGGTATAGTGGAAATGAAATAGTCTCAAAACTTAACGAGGGTGCAAGGGATATACTCTCTGCAGCGGTAGTTGTGGGACTCGCAGCAGGAATTATTGTGATTCTGGAAGAGGGTAGGGTTATTAACACAATACTTCACGAAATGTCGCTTGCAATGGATGGAGCAGGCAAAGGCGGCTCTCTGGGAGTAATGTATCTTATTCAGACATTTATAAATATTGTTATTCCATCTGCCAGTGCAAAGGCAGCTATAACAATGCCTATTATGGCCCCTTTCTCTGATCTTATAGGGGTATCAAGACAGGCAACGGTGCTTGCTTTTCAGTTTGGTGACGGATTTACAAATATGATTACTCCAACATCAGGAGTTCTTATTGCAGTTCTTTCAATTGCGAGAATACCCTATGCCAAGTGGTTTAAATGGGTTTGGCCATTTATACTGCTTCTGATAATAGTGGGATTTTTACTTCTGCTTCCTACAATAAGCTTAGAGCTTAACGGATTCTAAAGTAAAAGTATATCTGCCGTAGTTTGGTGAATCGGACTCAACAGGTATTCTGAACATGGCTCCCTCTGATTTTACTGACGCCCCTTTTGGAGGAAGTGCAGGGAAAGATCCTGTTGCAGAGTGTGTAAGGCAGGCCTTAACCCAGTCTTCATTAACACCAAATTCGTGGTAAAGATCGTCCGGACGGTAGTGGTCAGGTTCCAGACCATTGAGATAATGGCCTTTCCCGTCAATATTCACTGAGAAAAATGCTATAGGCAGGAATATGTATTCAGGATTATCATAGTTGTTTTCAGGATAAGATAATACATACATACCGTTTGGTTTTCCATATGTAGTTGTACCTACCTGAATTACATCCATAAGAGGTTTGAAGCCGTTGATTATTACCTCACTTGCAGATGCTGTACCTTTGCTGCCCAGTATATAAATACGCTCTAGGTCAAGTGAACCGGCAATTCTCTTGATTACTGTCATGTTCTCTACCTTATTGTCCAGAGAGGAGTATTTGTCGTTATGCTCTCTTTTTGCAATTAGTTTACCATCTGCTGATGCAGAGGCAATGTAATTTGCGAGGAGCTGAGTGGCTCTTCCGTCTCCTCCGCCATTATACCTCAGGTCAAGTATAAGGTGTTTAATGCCGGCCGTTTTGAATATTGCCATTGCATCGTCAATATCCTTAAGCATATATGCATTGAAAGTATAGTAGTTAAAGTATCCTACAGATTTAGTAAGACCGGGGAACTCTTTTGAGGTGTAAACCTCTCTTGCAAAGTATGACCTGGTACTAATCTCTCTGGCAGAGGTAGTAAAGGTTTTGGAAACATTATTCAGATCCTTAAAAGTAAAAGTATTGGTTGACTTTGCCATTTCAGAATTAAATGTGTTGTTTCTTACAAGGTCCATAACAGGAGTATTATTGACATGTGTAAGTTCCCACCCTCTTTTTACTCCGTTTTCAGACATTGGGGTATTTGGAAATACATATTTAACCCTTATTGAGTAGTCATTAAAATATTCTACAGGTTGGGCATAACTTGCTCCATAACTTGTAGATACGCCGGCATTATCGTCAAGGTACTCTTCTCCGGTCATCATCCATGACCATCTGTCCTGGGAGACAAGATGCCTCTCAAAGTAGTCAAAAACATCAGGTGATAAAGAGTGACTTATATTTGCAGGGACATCTTTATACCAGTAGTAAACATCGTGCATCAAATCGCTCACATATGTATAAAGCTTTGTTTTTTTTGCATCAGGCTTAATTTGTTCAATAATTTCCTCAGGATCACATGAGGTTAAAGAGAGACCAAATGCTATTATAGCAACAGATGCAATAACAAGTCTTTTTCTAAATCCAATTTTCATTTTTTCTATAATTCTTTAACACAAATTTAAACAAAATTGCTGATTCTATGTTCTTAATCTAAACACAGAAACATATTTTAATAATATAAAGAAATTATGAAAGATCTTTTTTCAATTGAGACAAAAGGAATTTTTGCAGCCAAAGGTAATCCGCTTACACTTCTGGGAAACCAGATTAAACCAGGGGATGCTGCCCCTGAAATTATTGCTTCAGACAATACACTGAAGGATGTAAAACTATCGGACTTCAAGGGAAAGGTAGTTGTAGTAAGCGTATTTCCATCAATTGACACCGGTGTGTGTGCAACCCAAACCCGCACATTCAACAAAAGGGCAACAGAATTATCTGAAGATGTTGTAATTCTGACAATGTCAAAAGACCTTCCGTTTGCTCTTGGAAGATTTTGTGCCGCTGAAGGCATAAACAACATTCATACTCTCTCAGATTTCAAATTCTCAAAGTTTGGTCTTGAGTATGGATTCCTGGTAAAGGAGAACCAGCTGCTCGCCAGAGGTGTTGTGGTTATTGACAAAAACGGAGTGGTGAAGTACAAGGAGATAACCAAGGATATTCTGGATGAGCCAAACTACGACCTTGCAATTGCTGCCGTTAAGGAGCTTTTGTAGGTCTTCGCTCATTTATTGAGTGATTATTTGTTATTAGTTAAGTGGTGCGGGGCTGACCAAAAGAAATTTTGGTCAGCCCTTTTTTTAGTATTTAGTTTTCTTAATAGCCAGATGAACTGTTACAGCAATTGCAACAACTCCAAGGAAGATTCTTATATGGAGGTTATCTGTTGCAAAGATAGCTGTAGTGCCAATGGTTATCCAGAGCAGGGAGATAGTCTTGA
>JAGPLK010000001.1:0-3121 GCA_018053445.1 Bacteroidales bacterium
TACCCGCAACATATGTTGGCAAATGCATAAAGGCCGACTCCTTTTCAAAAGGAGACATAGCCGAGGTAAAAGAATAAATCACCCCATCCCTTATACTTCCGGATGGTTTAGAGTAATCAACAGGATGTCCTGCTGAAATCAATCTTAAGAGCTGAAAAAGCAACATTGCTATACATATAGCAATTGCTATAAGCGAGACTAGTTTGTAAACATCCATATTATACAGATGTTAAACACACCCATCCGGCTTGGGTAAACCGGCAATTCTGCAGGCCCCTCTGGCTGGTCCCAAAGGAAAAAGTTCGTAGATTTCACGAAGTTTAAGACCGGTCTCCTGACAAATAGTCCTTATCATTGGAGCATTTCCCTTCTCCTCAAAATTCCTTCTGATAATATTAACCACTGCCCAATGCTTTTCGTTTAAATTATCTATCCCGTCAGATTTAGCAAAAAGAGTTGCTACCTGTTCGTTCCATACAGATGGATCCGAGAGGAATCCATCTCCATCTACTTCAAAAACTTTTCCTTCAATTTCCAGTGTTGCCATATTTCTATTTCTTGTTTATAAACTATTAAAAAAGGCTTCGTTCACGAAGATAAAAAAATATCGTTTTGAAAGGAAACTTTAATAAATTATATTTGTTAGTATATAAAACTTATGTATTTAATTACAAATATTTACAATTATGACTGATCAGGAAGTTGCACGCACAATCAAGTTAAAACCTATTGGTGAAATAGCTGCCAAGCTTGGAATAGATGCCGATGACCTAGAGCTTTATGGCAAGTATAAGGCAAAATTGCCTTTAAAATATATTGACAGGAACAAATTCGGCAAACTGATTCTTGTATCCGCCATCTCTCCCACTCCGGCAGGAGAGGGTAAGACAACTGTTTCAATAGGCCTCTCCCAAGCGCTGAACAGGATTGGTAAAAAATCTACTGTTGTATTACGAGAGCCCTCTCTTGGCCCTGTGTTTGGTATAAAAGGGGGAGCAACAGGAGGAGGATACTCTCAGGTACTTCCTATGGAAGATATTAATCTCCACTTTACCGGAGACTTTGCCGCTATTGAGAAGGCTCACAATCTTCTCTCTGCTCTTATTGACAACAATATTCAAAGTAAAAACAATAACCTTAACCTTGACCCAAGAACTATATCATGGAAAAGGGTTATGGATATGAATGACAGAGCTTTGCGAGATATAGTTGTTGGATTGGGGGGAACCGGAAATGGAATTCCAAGAGAGACCGGATTTGATATCACAGCGGCATCTGAAGTAATGGCTATACTTTGTCTTGCAAAAGACAGGGAGGATCTGAAAGAGAGGCTTGGCAATATCTTTATTGGCTTCACTTTTGACAAAAAGCCTGTTTATGCAAGAGATCTTAAGGCAAACGGAGCAATGGCAGCACTTCTTAAAGATGCAATTAAACCAAATCTTGTACAGACAATAGAGGGCACTCCTGCGATAATTCACGGAGGACCTTTTGCAAACATCGCTCAGGGTACAAATTCTGTGATTGCAACTCAAACTGCTATGTCTCTTACTGACTACACTGTAACGGAGGCTGGCTTTGGGTTTGACCTTGGTGCAGAGAAGTTCCTGGATATAAAATGCCGCTCTGCAAAGTTATCTCCAAATGCTGCTGTTTTGGTTGCAACAGTAAGGGCTCTTAAATATCACGGAGGGAAACCTCTAAAGGAGATTAAAGATCCTGATGTAGCTGCTTTGGCAAAAGGGATTGAGAATCTACAAAAACACGTTGAAAACATAAAGTTATTCAGCCTGGCACCGGTTGTAGCAATCAACAGATTTGTCACAGACACCCAGGAGGAGCTTGATTTTATCAAGAATTACTGTATAGAAAGAAAAATCCCTGTTTCAATTATTGATGTTTGGGCAAAAGGTGGTGCCGGAGCAGAGGAGCTTGCAAAAATGGTAGTTGATGCTGCCGAAGATTGCTGCCCTAACTTCCTTCCACTATATCCTTTAAAAGAGAGCGTAGAGAAAAAAATTGAGACTATTGCCAAAAAGATATACGGGGCAGAGGCTGTTGACTATACTGCAAAAGCAAAAGCAAACCTAGCAAAGATTGACAGGCTGGGACTCAATGATCTTGCTATATGTATGGCAAAGACTCAGAAATCACTCTCTGACAACCCTGAGCTACTAGGAAGACCTAAAGACTTTGTTGTCACTGTTAGAGAGATAGAGATTGCGGCAGGAGCAGGCTTTCTTGTACCTATTACAGGGGAAATAATGAGAATGCCGGGACTTCCTGAAGAGCCGTCATCTGTTCGCATTGACATTGACAATGATGGCAATATAACAGGACTTTTCTAGATCTTACATTGCATTATTTTGTGTGACGGCTTATAAGCTCACTCTCTATATCTCTTATTGAGAGGCCATAGAATTCAAGCAAAACTAAAAGGTGGTATATGAGATCCCCGGACTCATATACCAATCTTTTTTTATCTCCTTTAATTGCCTCAATAACGACCTCTGTAGCCTCTTCTCCCAGTTTTTTTGCAATTTTTTCCTCCCCTTTCTGGAACAAAAATGTGGTATATGAATCTTGTGGCATATCTTTGTGTCGTTCAGTAATGAGATCCTGCAACTTCCCGATAAAACCTTCAGAAGCATTATCGTTAAAGCAACTTAACGAACCTGTGTGACACACTGCTCCTGCCGGATCAACTCTTATCAAAAGGGTATCATTATCACAGTCACTCTCAATGCTTTTTACATAAAGATAGTTCCCACTCGTTTCACCTTTGGTCCATAAACGATTACGCGATCTGCTGAAAAATGTCACCAGACCTTTTTGCTCTGTGTATTCAAATGATTCTCTGTTCATGTAACCCAGCATTAATACTTTTAATGTTTTATCATCTTGAATTATTGCCGGAACAAGCACAGAATTATCAATAAATATCTTGTCCTTATCAATTTTATTCAT
Organism: Bacteroidales bacterium; assembly: GCA_018053445.1. Lineage (GTDB taxonomy): Bacteria > Bacteroidota > Bacteroidia > Bacteroidales > UBA932 > Bact-08. The sequence continues at coordinate 2,968 of JAGPLK010000001.1, forward strand.
CACTATTATCAATATTATATTCTTACATTAATACCCTTATCTTCCATATATCTCTTAAGAGAACCTATTGAAATGGCTCCACTGTGGAAAACAGATGCCGCCAATGCTGCATCGGCATATCCATAATTGAAAACATCTGCAAAATGCTCCTCTG
>JAGPLK010000001.1:3221-58068 GCA_018053445.1 Bacteroidales bacterium
TTTACTGTAGCCCCATTGAGAACATCAAGACAGGGTATTATTCGTTTTGCAACCATTTTTTAATTTGATTATCTGTTATTACTTCTTCATATAGGGCTTTACCAACAATAACCCCTTTAATATTTATACCGGAAAGCAACTCAAGATCCTCAACAGATGAGATTCCTCCGGAGGCGATTACAGTTAATTCAGGAAACTCTTTTATTAGTTTCTGATAAAGTTTTACTGACGGACCCTTCATCATTCCATCCTTTGCAATATCGGTACAGACTATACTGCCAATTCCCCTGTTAACATAATATGAGACTAACTCCATAAAGTTATTGTCTACTCTGTCAAGCCATCCGTTTATCGCAATTTTTTCTTCATAAAGATCAACTCCAAGGACAATTTTATCTTTCCCAAACTTTGCAATCATTTCGTTTACAACTTCAGGATTCGTTACTGATATACTACCTGCAATTACCCTTTTAGCACCAGCTGAGAAAGCTCTCTCTGCAGACTTAACTGATTTGATTCCTCCTCCAAATTGAACTGCTAAAGAGGTTTTTGATACTATCTTTTCAAGGAGTTCTAAATTCACCGGCTCGCTACCCTTTGCTCCGTCCAGATCAACCATATGCAAAGTTTTAAAACCCATTTTTTCAAACTTCACCGCTTGCTTTAAAGGATCTCTTTCATAGATCTTCTTCCTCGAATAATTTCCCATTTCCAATCTCACGCACTCTCCTGCTATTAAATCCATTGCCGGAATAATTTCCATCGATTTCATAATCTGATATTTGATATTTTATAGGTTAATGAAGTTTCTTAGGAGTCTTTCACCTGCCTCTCCACTCTTTTCCGGATGGAATTGGGTACCAAAGAACCGGCCGGAAAATAGTGAAGAGGAGAATATTACTCCGTGTTCCGTGACTGAAGATGTCTCATTGCACAATTCAGGGGCATACGAGTGGATAAAATAAAACCACTCTCCCTCTGCAACTCCTTTAAAAAGAGGTCCGGATAGCGAATTTACTCTGTTCCATCCCATATGAGGTACTTTTACAGACTTTGCTTGAAGTCTGCTTACCCTGGTGTTGAAATAGTCAAGACACTCAGTCTCTCCCTCTTCACTAAAATTGCACAAAAGCTGCATGCCTATACATATTCCAAGAACCGGCATATTTGATTTTCTTATAACCGAGTCAATATCTCTGCCGATTATTGTTGGTATCAATCCGGAGGCCTCACCTACTCCAGGTAAGATTATCCTGTTTGCAGAGAGAATTTCCGATTCTTCTGAGGTTATAATATATTCCTCACCCAGCCTCTTTAACGCAGCTCCCAGAGAAAACAGATTTCCGGAACCATAATCTATTATAGCTGTCATAATACCCCCTTGCTGCTTTTAAGTTTTAATGTATCAGATGTGTCATTCAGCACCATCGCTAAAGATTTTGCAAAGGCCTTAAAGACAGACTCAATAATATGATGGCCATTTAATCCGCTGGCCTGAATATGAATTGATGCCTTCATAGCTTTTGAGAGAGTATCAAAAAAATGTCTGAACATATCTGATTCAATTCCCTCAATAAATGGAACCGGAAAGGCAACATCCCAGCGAAGAAAAGCTCTCCGTCCAAAATCTATCATTACATTAGCTCCCGAATCGTCCATTGGCAATGCAAAACCATATCTGTTATTGCTTTTTTCTGATGATAAAAATTCATAAAGCGAATCTCCCAATACAATAGCGATATCCTCTATTGTATGGTGAGGTCCGTTCTGTAAATCACCCTCTGCAATAAGTCTCATTGAGAATCCGGCGTGAACCGGAATCTGCTCTAACATATGATCAATAAATGGAATTCCGGAGGTTATCTCATTTTCTGTTCTCCCTTTTGGATCAATTCTGAGAGAGATCATTGTCTCTTTTGTACTCCTTACCTTTTCAATAAAATTTACAGGCATATAATCGTTGCAACCTTGAAGGAGGTCTATCAAAAGATCATTATCACTTTTAGTCCCAATTGAGATTCTGAGAGTATCTTCACACCCCTTTAGTAATGACAGATCTCTGACCACAATCCCTTTTTCAAGTAGATTTGAGTATACTTTTCTGTTATCTCTGAATTTAACAAGCAGGAAATTTGCTTGTGACGGGTATACCTGGTAAATATCTGGTAAAGTAGCCAATACACTTAGCAACCTCTCTCTCTCCAGAATAATCGCCTCAACCTGCTTTAAGTTACCTCTTGTAAGTAATTCAACAGCCTTGTCCTGACTTAATATGTTAACATTATACGGGAACTTAATTTTATTAAGCAATTTTATAATTACTTCTGATGCAACAGCAAATCCCACCCTTATTCCGGCCATACCCCAAGCCTTCGATAATGTTCTCAGGACAACTAAATTTTCAAACTCTTCAACATCTGATGCAAACCCTCTTTCTGAAGAGAAATCTATATACGCCTCGTCAACTACAACAATTCCATTAAAATCTTTAATTATTTGTTTAACATCTTGACATTCCAGGCTATTGCCCGTTGGATTATTGGGAGAGCATAGAAAAATTATTTTTGTAGTCTCAGAAACCGAACCTAAAACTCTGCCGGGATTGAGAGAAAAATCATCGTTTAAAGGTATCTCTAAACATTTTACTCCATTTATTATTGCCGAAGTTTTATACATCCCATACGAAGGCGTCAAACATATTATACTATCTCTGCCGGGTTCGCAAAAAACTCGTATTAATAAATCAATAACCTCATCACTTCCATTTCCCGCAAACAAATTACGAGGGGAGACATCAATAATCCCGGAAAAAACTCTCTTTAGCCTGGTGCTATATATATCCGGATATCTGTTGAAACCGCTGTCATATGGGTTTTCGTTTGCATCAAGCAAGATTTTGCTCCTCAATGTGCACTCATCTCTTGAGGCAGAATAGGGTACTATTTCTGCAATATTTTTTCTGACCAGATTCTCAATCTTCATTGCAATTTTCCTCCATCCTTATTTTTACAGCATTTGCGTGAGCATCCAGCCCTTCAGACTTCGCCATTGTTTGAATTGTGTCTGACAATCCTTGAAGCCCAATTTTTGTAATTTCCTGAATTGTGAATGATCTGCAAAAACTATCTGTTGTAACGCCCCCTTTTGAACGGGCCCATCCACCTGTAGGTAGAGTATGATTTGTGCCTGATGCGTAATCCCCCGCACTCTCAGGAGAGTAGTTGCCAATAAAAATGCTTCCTGCTGAATAGACATTATTTACAATTTCCCATGGATTCTCTGCAGCTACAATTAAATGCTCCGGGGCGTAAACATTGGCTATTTCAACAGCATCCATTATTGACCTGACAACAATAATTCTGCTTTTTAGAAGAGCTCCCTCAAGCTCCCTCTTTCTGGGCAAATTCTCCAGCTGATTAATAACCTCTTCTCTGCACTTAACAGCAAGATCTTCTGATGTTGATATCAAAAATACCTGAGAGTCTCCGCCATGCTCTGCCTGGGAGAGCAAGTCAGCTGCAATGAAAGATGAGTTTGCAGTGTTATCTGCAATTACCATTAATTCAGATGGTCCCGCAAACATATCAATTGAGACATCCTTGCTTACAATTTGCTTTGCTATAGAGACATATCTGTTACCAGGTCCAAATATTTTATTGCAGGGAACAATACTCTCGGTCCCATATGCCATTGCCGCAATTGCCTGAGCTCCTCCGGCCTTTATTATCTTATTAACGCCCACTACCTTTGCTGAATAAAGAATAAGATTATTTACCGATCCATCCTTTGATGGAGGAGTAAAAATGGTAATGTCCTTACAACCTGCAATTTTTGCAGGAATAGCCAGCATTAACAGTGTAGAAAAAAGAGGGGCTGTTCCTCCGGGAATATATAGTCCAACTCTGTCAATAGCACTCCTTCTCAGAATGCATCTTACACCGGGTGATGTCTCTATATCTGTATCCTGCGCAATCTGTGCTTTATGAAATTTTGAAATATTAATGGCTGCATTAGTTATAGCCTCCTTGACTTCTGAGCTTACTAAAAATTCGCTGTTTTCTATCTCCTCTTTTGAGACATAAAGAGATTCAAGAGCGACTCCGTCCAGTATTTTAGCATAGCGCAGAAGTGATTTGTCTCCACCCCTTTTTACATCTCTAACAATTTCATTCACTGCCGATTCAGTTGCAGAGTCATCTGCGAAAGGGCGAGCCAGAATTCTCTTTCTTAATTCTAAGTCCGGATAATAAATTATTTCTGTCATAACATCATTTTTTCAAGTGATAAAACTAAAATGCCCTCTGCACCCAAAGACTTAAGTCTCTCCAGATTGGGCCAAATCTCCCTCTCTTTAACAACTACATGCATGGAGCACCATCCCTTCTGAGCAAGCGGAAGTATTGTTGGGCTTCTCATACCGGGCATAAGTACGGAAACCTCTTCAACCATCTCCTGAGGAAGGTTCATAAGCAGATATTTCATCCCCCTGCTTCTTTCAACAGACTGAAATCTGGAAATCAACTGCTTTACAATAATCTCTTTTTCTGACGACAGGGCCTTGTTAACAACAAAAACAGCCTCAGAATTGAAGACCCTTTCAACCTCTTTTAATCCATTTGAAATTAAAGTTCCTCCGGAACTTACAATATCAAATATTGCATCTGCCATTCCAACAGAGGGGGCAACCTCTACAGATCCTGCAATTTGATGTATATCAGCTTTAACACCATTCTCCCTGAAATACCTGTCAAGTATAATAGGATATGAAGTTGCCACCCTGCGACCAGAAAACCAATCAATACCGGTATACTCCTCCCCTTTGGGTATGGCAAGGGATATCCGGCATTTCCCAAATCCCATTTTGTGAATAATCTCAAGGTCAAAACCCTTTTCAACAACTTCGTTCATCCCTACAATTCCTGCATCTGCAACTCCTGTGGAGACAGCACCGGGGATATCATCATCCCTCAGATAAATTAATTCTAACGGAAAATCTTCGCATTTAGCCAGAAGTTTCCGTTTACTCTGATCGATTGTGAGACCACACTCGTGCAATAACAGAGTAGTCTCTTCGCTTAATCTTCCTTTTGCCTGAACAGCCAATCTTATCATAATGGTAAATAAAAAAAGAGGGCTTGCCGATTGGCAAGCCCTCCAGGTAATTAAATATAATTCGTTTAACTCATATATCCGCAATAACCACTCGGCCCGCCGCTTAAGAACAGGTGATGATGATGGATTGAATGGATATTTGAGTTTCTTCTCATCTCTTTACGTAACGACGCAAATGTAGGTTAAAATTTAAATAACTTCCAAACAAATATTTTAGATAATCTTAGTATGTGTGTATACTTCCCTGTGCTGCAGGCAGATAATTTACTCCCAGCCAGGTGATCATAAGAAGCACAAAGGCTATTGGAATAATCCACAGCGCATCTCTTCTGGTTATTTTTGCATAATGTGCGTGCATGTATACCAGATAAGCCGATGCTGTTATGAATGCCCAAACCTCTTTGGGGTCCCAGGTCCAGTAGTCACCCCATGCCTCCTTTGCCCAGACTGCTCCCATAAGCATACCAAGCACAAGAAAGCCAAAGCCTATATAAACAAGATTATCTATTAATGGGAGCAACTCTTTCTCCCTTCTACTTCCGGAACTCAAGGTTATTATTGATGCGATTGTAGCAGCACCCATCATTGCATAGGAGAGAATATACACAGTCACATGGGGTACAAACCAGAGACTCTGAAGAGCAGGCATCAGATTTGTTCCGTGTATTTCAGGTTTTAAGAGATTTACAAAAATAAAAACAGCTGAAACCAATACGCTGTATGCCATAAGCCACTTGTAATGCCACCTCTTATATGTAACATAGCCAACAAAAACAAGGAAGAGTGAATACCACAATCTGGTTTCTCCCATTGTTCTTAAAGGAGGATGATTAACATAGTTCCATAAGAGGGCAATAAAGAGTGAAAAAAGCACAAGACCGCCAACAATCAGAAGCTCTCCGTACAAGCTTCTCTTAAATCTGTAAATAGCAACTGTCCCCAATGTCCATAGAACAAGAGAACCTATCGCAAAATATATAAATTCATTCCAGCTCATTCTCTTTTTCCTCCCTTGAATAAAAGGGTAACAGAACCCAGCATAACCATAGCAATACCAATATAGGAGGCTATGAGCCAGGGATCGTATACCAGTTCAAAAATTGACATATTTGAATCTCTCCCTTTACCGGTATCATAAGAGTATTGGTATATATTCCATCCACCAATTGAAAGGGGATTATTAACCTCTATAACACCACTTTTCTCCTTTCCATCCTTTGTAAAAACCTCTACCTGAGAAGAGAATTTTTCAGGTTCAGGATAGGTCATTGCAAAACAGTATCTCTCATCTATATCAAGTATGATAAATTGCTGAAAATGGTTACCGCAACTTACTTTTCCTTTAAGTACCCTGCCATCAGAGACTCTCTCTGCAGTAATTGAAGCAACAGGAGCCATCATAGGAGGATACTTAAATGTGTCAATATTAATCCTCCATCCTGAAATTATCCCTGATTCGCCCTCCACAGCCTCAACAAAAACAGCTCTTTTAACCGGCTGAGATTCCCCTGTTGTTTTATCAACAATAGCTATCTTAGGTGGATATTCAGACATACTAAAATCAAGCAGAGTTATTGCAACCGGTAGCTCAACAGGCTCCTTAACTCCACCTCTCTCTCCTCTCCACTCAGTACTACCCTCGGCAACTGTCATAAACCACCGCTGCATATCTCCTGAACCCGGCCCTGCGGCAAAAAGAAATAAAAGCAACCCCACGTGGTTTAGCATAAAACCATAATCCTTTTTAATACTGAATCTCCTTACTCTTTTACCAATGGCAAGAGCAAGATTTATCATACACATCAGGTATACTAATGCAAACGGCCACGAGTGCTTTACATCATTCCCCGGTACCAGACCCATATAGATAGCCATTAAAGTAACCATGACCAGGAGGATAACAGATACCTTTCCCGAGCCAAACTTTCGAATTGGTTTGGGAAACTTAAAAGGTATCAGCAGAAGAAGTAATATTCCCAATACAAGATTTACAGGAAAAGAGAGAATCCCAAAATCAAGGGGACCAATGACAAATTGCAGGGCGAACCCTGCAATTGTCACGGCAGATATTATAATTATTTCAACTAGAGCAGTCTCTTGTTTTCCTTTGCTTTGGCTACCCATTGAGGAATAATTTCAGATTTGAATTTATCTTTATTTGCGTGGAGTGTCTTCATATCAAGGCCGATATACTCCTGTGCTTTTGCCTTGGTTGAGATGTCCGGCATAGGGAACTCTCCTTTTACACCAATAGCCGAAAGCACCTTTTGTATCTCTAGCTGAGCCTGATAGCTCTTATCAAGAGAGTGTGCAAGGATTCTCTGTGTTTCAACAGGTGCATGGAAGGATGCTCCGTGTGATGCTACAGCAAAATCCCACCTCCATTGTGCAGATCTTAGAAGTTTAAGCACCGGCTCCATCTGCTTCTCGTTTGCACCATTATCCCATGCATATTTAGCTCCAATATGAGCTTTTGAAAGCTCTGCCTCAACCCTGTTTCGTATTTCCAGTGCCTTGTCCTGATATTCATACACATACTTCATCAGATTCTCCTTACTGTCTCTGTGACAGCTCTGGCATGTACGATCAATATTCATAAGAGGCGATACAAGCTGGTGGTCACTATACTTTATAGCTCCATCTGTCTTGTATGGCATATGGCAGTCTGCACAAGAGAGTCCCCTCTGAGCGTGTGGTCCCAGCTGGAATAATTCGTAATCCGGGTGCTGAGCTTTAAGCATAGGAGCTTTGCTGAGTTTATGAGTCCAGTCCGTGAATCCATATTCATCATAATACTCCTCCATTGCCTCAACTGTCATACCTTTATCCCAGGGGAATGTAAGATATTTGCCATCTCCCTTGAAATAATACTCAACATGACATTGAGCGCAAGCGAGAGAGCGAAGATCCTGTATTGTTGACTTTGATATATCTTTCCCCTGTCTTTCAAATGCCTCAGCAAGAGCAGGACGGGAGATATTGATATTCATATTCTGAGGGTTATGACAATCTGCACATCCAATAGGATTTACAACCTCGTGTCCATAAGCGGCCCACTTGTTCTTGTAAAACTCCTCAATGCCCACTTCTGCCATCATTCTTGGCACATCAGGACTTTTACAGCTCCAGCAGGTAGCCGGCTGAGGGCCCTCATCAGCTGTCATTGGAGAACCTGTTCTCAGGGTATTATGAATATCCTTTATTGCGTTTGAGTGCCCTCTGGGTGCTGAATAATCCATTGAAAAAGCATAACCGGCCCACAGCACAACCATCTCAGGTCTCTCTTCCAGAACATCCTGAAAATGATTACCATGATGCTTGCTCTCAAAAGTAGAATCGGCTGTTTTTTTCCAGGTTTCGTACTCCCTAGGATAGTTCTCTCCCCAGATTGAACTTCTGGACTCAATACCTGTAATCTCAACTCTCTTATTAGCAAAAAGGGTTGCAATCTCTGCCCTCCTCTCATTTACAGAGGCAGCCAGCAAACCAAGCAGAAATACGACTACTATCGTACCTCCGAAAAGGATCCACAACAGGATTCCTTTGTGTTTTTCATAGAATTTCATATTATAGGCTTTATTTCATTATGTCTTTTAACCATTGAGGAACAGGAGATTCAGGAAGAGGAACAATTGCATTTGGACTCATTGCAAGGTTTGATATGCGTCCGTGAGGAACCTCCCGGTGACAGTCCCAGCAAGCCTTTCCCATACCCTTCTGAGTATCGGCATAACTTAGCATACCTGTATTTACAAACTCCTGATTAAGCTGAGTATGGCATCTTATACAGTTCTCCATTATTACGCCATAACTCTCGTCGCGAGGTCTTATCACCTGAGGCTCCATTCTCGCTGTAAAAACTGCAGCGTGATATAGTCCGTCCTTTGCTTTAAATGCATAACCCCTGACAAAGTTGTCCTGAGGAACATGACACTCGTTGCAGGTTGTCCAGGCCTGGTGAGAACTCTTTTGCCAACTCTGATAGTACGGAGCCATTATATGACAGTTTACGCAGGCCGACGGGTCGTCAGAGAGATAGGATGGCATCCTGGCAACATAGAGGAGATAGAAAAATACACCAATTACTGCACCCAGAAGGATGATAAGTGGGAGAACAAGTTTTTTGGGAAAATGAACTTCCATAACTTACTCTTTTGATCTTTAACAAAGATAAAAATTATTTGCTATTAATCAATACCCAAGTTCATAATCCAAGTCAATTGCAGAGATACCATCCTTCATCCACTTAGGGGCATCCTTCCCCCGAAGATAGTGGTCAAAAAACTGAAGCATTCTTATCTGGAAATCCATTTTATTCTGAATCTTCTGGGGCCAGTGAACCTCTCCTGAATAGTTCAGAAGCCATACAGGTTTTTGTAATCTTTTTAGTGCCACGAAATATTCAATACCCTGGTACCACGGAACATGCCCATCCTGATCATTATGCATAATCAGGATTGGTGTTGTAACCTTATCCATAGCAAATAGCGGAGAATTCTCAATGTACCTCTGATGAGCCTCCCATGGAGTTGCTCCGATTCTGCTTTGCTGATGCTCGTACTGAAAAGATCTGTTTAACCCTGTACCCCACCTGATTCCTCCATAAGCACTAAACATATTAACTACCGGGGCACCGCTCTCAATAGCAGCAAAAATGCTTGTTCTTGTAGCCAGATATGCAACCTGATAACCTCCCCAGCTATGTCCCTGAGCTCCAATTGCCTTTTCCTCTACCCATCCTTGCTGGACTAATGAAGAGATTCCCGGCATTATACAATTAAATCCACTCTCTCCGGGATAGCCGTCTCTGTAAACAATATCGGGATTGAATACCACATATCCATGACTGTTATACATATGGTAATCAACAGTAGATCTGTGAGCCTCCGGAGTTCTGTAACTGTAAAGAGAGGATGAGTTTTTTTCGTAAAAATTAACAATAAGAGGATATTTTTTATTTGGGTCAAAGTCTGCAGGCTTATATACAACACCCTCAAGTTTTATCCCGTCAAGAGATGTCCAGCTTACCAATTCTGCCCTTCCCCAGAGAAAATCATTTTGCTGAGGATTAATGTTTGTTATTTTTTGCTCTTTTTTAAATGAGATATCTGTTAAATAAACATCAGGAGAGGTCTCATAATTCTCCCTGGTATATATAATATCTTTGGAGTTCTTAGCCTTTAACAGACCGGAGAAACTGAAAGGGCCTTTTACTAATAATTGAGGTCCCTTTTTAAAACCAGGGGCAATTTTCGAGTATCCACTCTCTTTAGTTTTATTATCAAAAACAGATAATATAAGATCCCCCTTCTCATCAATGAAATCTCTAGTACTCTCTGTCTTCTCTACTCTGTAAGTTATCCCTGACTCCCTTCCATTCTCTGTAATCCTCAAAGGTTTGCCTAATGAAAGAGGATCAACACGCCAAATATCATATTTATCGTATAAATACAAAGCACTTTCATCCTCATTCCATCCCGCAACTCCGTAAGCAGAAGGCCAGTCGGGAACATCATTGTCTTCATCGTGAACAGGAAGCAGAGAAGGAGTGGTAATAAATTGTCCGGTCATTGATTTCACTGACCAGGCATACCAGGAGCTATCCGGGAAACTGTACCATATTACCCAGTTACCTTTTGGCGAAATCATCGGGTTTCCGTTAACCTCTCTTGCAACAGGAACAGACCTGTCCGAAACAGTATTAATAATATGGACATCATATTTACTCCTTCCTGTCCACATCTCTTCAAGTCTGTATTTATTGTCTGATAAAGAGAGAGCCCACTCTCCGTCGCCTTTGTCTGATGTTACAACCCTTTCATTAGAAGGAGTAGACAGTTGGACCAGAGAGGATGATTTTATATCGTAAACTGCAAGAAATGTTCTCTTTTTTTCTCTCTCTTTTTCAACTACCTGAGCAGTAAACTGAGTTCCCTCTTTCCAATTCCAGACCTGCACTCCTGGCCATTCACCTTTTACGGCAGAACTATCTCTTTTTCTCTCTGCCGGTGCAGTTCCAAAATAGAGCTTAGCGCCACTCTCAGAAAAGTATAGCTGCGAATTATCCGGCACTCTCCACCCCTGTGGCAGAGAAGATTCTCCGCTTGAAATTTTTTTGATTACTCCACTTTGAGACTGGATTGTAATTTCACCCTTACTAAGCCAGGCAAAGTAGTCACCATCTTTTGACAATGCAAGTCTCTTTGTGTTTTTAGCGCTCCCTGCTACAATCTTTGTATTTGCAGAGGGATTGATAACCACAATACTATCTCCCTGAACTGCCAGTATTATTGTCGATTTTTCAGCGGGTGTCCACTCTTTCACTTTCCCAAACTCAGCCCTATTATTGTTTGCGAGATTTAAAGATATGAGTGTTGAGTCCTTTTTTGTAAACAAAAGCCATGGACCCCAATCTTTCATTATTGAGAATTTTGAGATAGAATCTATTATCTCTTTTGTCCCATTTTTGATATTGAATAAAATCAAAGATTCTGCCTTTTTTCCGGCTCTGTTAAGTATAAGGAACTCACCCCCTGATGTAAAGTCAGCAGATCTTACGGAGTCTGCGGAGAAGAGAGAATTTCCTCTGTTGTCAAGAAGATTTGCACTAGATGTTCCTTTCCAGGGCTCTGTTAATACAAAAACATATCTGCCGTCATCAGATATCTTCTTATCTGATATTCTGTTCCATTTCACAATATCATCAACAGTTAGCTGCTTTTTAAGCTGGGCATGTGCAAAATTCGTAAAAAACAGAGCCAGTAAAAAAATTGCAAAAGAGTGTAAGTATCGTTTCATAATAATTAAATTTCTAAAATACAGATATTCCAAGATATGTTGTAAATCTCTCAAGGGTCTCAATCCCTCTGTATGAATTACCATTTTTGTTAAGTTCCGGACTCCATACTGCAATAGAAAGTTTGCCGGGAATAACTGCAACAACCCCTCCGCCAACACCGCTTTTGCCCGGAAGTCCCACCCGATAGGCAAAGTCCCCTGATTCATTGTACAGACCACAAGTTAACATTAATGCATTTAATCTTTTTGCACTTCTTGCCCCGCAAACTCTCTGCTCTGAAGATGGTATAATACCTCCGTTTGCCAGAAACAGAAAAGATGTTGCCAATTCATTTGTATTCATACTTAGAGAACAATGGTGGCAATATGTATCAATTACTTTAACAGGGTCATTAACAAGGTTACCAAAGCTTTTCACAAAATTTGCAAGAGCAAGGTTTCTATGTGAATGTTCTATCTCAGAGATAGCTACCTCTTTGTTATAGGAGAGATATCCATTACCGCTAAGTTCCCTTACAAACTCCAGGATATCATCTTTAGGATTTTTATAGAGAGAAATCAATCTGTCTGTTATCACAAGAGCACCTGCATTAATAAATGGATTTCTTGGAATCCCCCTCTCTTGCTCAAGTTGGATAAGAGAGTTAAAAGCTGTTCCTGATGGCTCTCTTCCTACAATCTCCCACAATTTATCACCCAGATGCCTGCTCACCATTGCCAGTGTAAATACCTTTGAAATACTCTGAATTGTAAACCTTGTTTCAACATCGCCTATTGAAAAGTTCTCACCATCAAGTGTTGCAACAGATATCCCGTAATTATCAGGAATTACCTTTGAAAGCGCGGGAATATAATCAGCCACCTTACCATGTCCGGTATAATCTTGTAGCTCTTTATAAATTCTTTCAATTATTTCTTTGTACTGCATTCTCTTAATTTTTACAAATATAGAAGATTTTTTATCTAATTTAGAGTATGGAAAACTACAGAAGAGTTAACGAACAAGAAATAAGGCAGCTCAAATTGCAACGCTGCCATTCGCAAGACTGGGCAAAGATTTTCGTCCATCCCGATTTTAGGCCTGACAGGGTTTGGGACGCTTCGTTCTCAGGTGAAATAAGGCTTGGCCTGTTTGATTCGGTCTTTGAATTACCAGGCGGAGTTAAGATTCAATCCGGTATTTGCCACGCTAAACTCCATAATGTTTGCGTTGGCAATAACACATGTATTGAGAATATTCATAACTACATTGCAAATTATGACATTGGTCCGGATTGCATAATTGAGAATGCAGACAGGATTCTTGTAGATTGCTTTACTTCATTTGGAAATGGGGTGGAGGTCTCTGTACTTAACGAGACCGGAGGAAGGGAGGTGCCTATAAACAACAAGCTAAGCGCACACTTTGCTTATATCATGGCCCTTTACAGACACAGACCTGAATTGATAAAAAGAATGAAGGAGCTTGTAAAATACTACGCATTAAAGCACTCTTCAGATAGAGGAAAAATTGGTAAAGGGGTTAAGATCAGCAATACCGGGAACATTAAAAATGTTATTATTGGAGACGGAGCTACAATAGAGGGGGCTCCACACCTTGTTAACGGCAGCATTAACAGTTGTATGGAGGATCCTGTTTACATTGGATATGGCGTGAGTTGTGAGGATTTTATAATCTCCTCAGGAGCGCATTTGGATAGCGGAGCCACAATAAGCAAATGTTTTGTCGGTCAAAGCACAATATTGGGAAGAGGTTATTCGGCAAGTGATACACTTTTCTTCTCAAATTGCCATGGAGAAAACGGAGAGGCTTGCTCTGTGTTTGCTGGTCCGTATACTGTCAGCCATCATAAAAGCAGTCTTCTTATTGCCGGTATGTTCTCATTTATGAATGCAGGATCGGGATCAAATCAAAGTAACCATATGTACAAACTCGGCCCAATCCATCAGGGAATCCTTGAGAGGGGTGCAAAAACAACTTCTGACTCTTACATTTTGTGGCCAGCCAGAATTGGAGCATTTTCGCTTGTTATGGGCAGACATGTTAACAACACCGACACTACATCTCTCCCATTCTCCTACCTGATCGAGAAGGATAATACAACACACCTTATTCCGGGTGTTAACCTGAGGAGCGTCGGGACTATCAGAGATGCCCAGAAGTGGCCTAAAAGAGACCGAAGAAAAGATCCAGTAAAATTTGATCAGATCAATTACAATCTCTTAAGCCCTTTTACCATTCAGAAGATGATAAACGGCCGCGAACTCCTCCTTGAGCTTAGAAGAGTATCCGGAGAGACAACAGACCTCTATTCTTACAAAAGCACAAAGATTAAAAACAGCTCATTGGTAAATGGTATTAAATATTATGAGATTGCTATCCGGAAATTCCTCGGGAACTCAATAATCAAAAGGCTTGAGGGTATAGAATTCTCAAATGAACAATCTATCCGTGAAAGGCTAAAACCCGATACTAATATTGGACTTGGCGAATGGGTGGATATATCCGGCCTCATCGCTCCCAGAAGTGAGATTGAGCACCTGATGAATGGTATTGAGGACAAGAGTATTTGTAAATTAAGAGATATAAATGAATTCATAGAGAATCTCCATTCAAACTACTACTACTACGAGTGGACATGGGCCCATTCAAAAATCAAAGAGTTCTATGAAATTGATCCGGAAGAAATTACCGCAGAACAAGTCCGTGAGATTGTCCTTGATTGGAGGGAGGCGGTAGTTGGATTAGACAGAATGGTTTACGAAGATGCGCGTAAAGAATTCTCTCTAAATGCAATGACAGGATTTGGTGCCGATGGAAACAACGAAGAGAGGCTTATGGACTTTGAACAGGTTAGAGGGGGCTTTGAGAAAAATCCCTTTGTTGCGGCAGTTTTACAGCACATAGATGACAAAACAGCACTTGGAGAGGAGTTAACAGGGAGACTAAATAAAATCAGAGCTGAACGGGGGAGTTGAACCCCCGACCTGCTCATTACGAATGAGCTGCTCTACCAACTGAGCTAGTTCAGCAAAACCCCCGCTTGAGGCGAGGGTTGTTTTTTTCCAGGGACTCTTTTTTACTTCGTTTTAAGCCTCTCTCCAGCACTCTCTTTTACTGCTCTTTTCCAAATATCGGAATAGCCCGGCTGTGATGGTGATGCCGGAATATTCTTGCCATTACCATTATCAATAAAGCAGCCATTTGCATCCTGTTTCTTTACATTGCCATCCATAAACTTAACCAGAAGATACTGATCAAGGGCAACCCATTTATCAAAAAGATCCTGTGCAGTTCTTACAGAGTAGTCTGTCAGAAATTCACGAGCCTTCTCTGGAGATTGTTTGTAAAGCTCCATAGCAGCAGCATCAATGGCTGCTGTACGCTCCATTGCGTCAAGTTCGTGTTTGTCTGCAACTTTTTTAACCTCAGGATGAATTCTGTCATAAAGAAGATACGCAAACTGAGCCACTCTGTTAAATATCCAGAATGCAGAGGTAGGTGAATATGTAGTCATATTTCCGTTACCAGTTCTGAAGCACTCAGGGACTCTCAGTGAACTTGAATAGATAGGAGTAAGTGCAGATGTTGCTGCGTCGTCAACGCCAAACCAGAAGATACCTCCAACCTCGTCAGGCAGCCAGCTGCGCGCCTGTCCAAGCAGCCAGAACCCTGTTTGTTGTGTAGCAATAGCTCTTTCATTTGTATATCTGGCACCATCTACTTCAAATCCCATTGGCCTCCAGCGATAAGGAAGAGCGTGGCCGCCCGCTCCGATATCTTTTGTCATATCAAGTTCTGTTCCCTCATAATGATCTCTCATTACATCAGCAACCATTTTAACCGTGAGCTTCTCAGCGGGCTTAATGTAAAGGGGCATTCTGTTCTTTGCATTATGTCCCATTGCATAGTCAAGATAATGTGTATAAGGTTTGTCACCAATCATCCCTTTTCCCATAATGTTAAATGCTGCCCAGACTCTGGCCTCACAACCGCGCATTGCACCAAAATCAAGAGGAGCATAGGTATCAGAGAAACTGAAATCTTTATCAGCACCTTTATACCATCCCATCTCTTTTGCGAAAGAGATTACATCCGGTGCATAAACACAGTTTTCAGAATCATTTAAAGGGAAAGTTGTAATTCTGGCCTGATTCGCATGTGCAGATACATATCCGTCCGGTATCCTAACGGCTACCCATACAGCACCTTTATTTAGATTTTTTCCATTTTCCATCTTAACTCCCTTCCCAATCATCTCAAGAATCCAAACCTCGTTTTTATCCGCAATTGAGAATGATTCTCCGGAAGAGTAGTAGCCGTGCTCCTTTACAAGATCAGTCATAATCTTTATGGCTTCACGAGCACTTTTTGCTCTCTGAAGAGTTACATAAATCAATGAACCGTAATCCATAATTCCGTGAGGATCATCAAGCTCCCTTCCTCCAAAAGTTGTCTCTGTAATTATAACCTGGTGTTCATTCATGTTACCTACTGTATAGTAAGTTCTCTCTGACTGCGGAATCTCTCCCAGGTACTTTCCGGTATCCCACTCATAAATTTTCAACATTGTACCCGGAGCAAAGTTATTTGCCTTCTTAAAGTAGAGTTCTCCATAAAGCTGATGAGAGTCTGCAGAGTATGTTACCATTACAGACCCGTCCTTTGATGCTCCTTTGGTAATCAAAAGATTAGTACAAGACTCTCCTCTCCCCGGTATTAAGAGAAAGGCTAACAGAGCTAGTGATGTTAAGATTGATTTATTCATATTTTCAAATGATTGTGTTATATTTACGCTTCCACTGATTACAAAGATAATATTATTTTCTTAGCAATATGAAGAGCAAAATCACCCTTTTTCTGTCGTTATCAACACTAATTCTGTTCTTTGCAAATTATTCTGCATTAGGACAAGAGCCTCAGAAAACTCCTCAGGAGATGGCCTCAGAACAGGCAGACAGACTTCAAAGAGATCTTAAACTTGCAGACCATCAGCTTTTCTATATTGATTCAATACTTCAATATAACTTTCAGGCTCTTACAAACGAAATTGAGGAGATGAAAAAAGCAGGACTACAGTCAAGAGACACCTATTTTAACGCACAGAAAAAATGGGGACAAAAGACAGAAGAAGCTTTTGAAAAGATTCTGGATAAAGAGCAGTTTATCAGATACCTTAAGATATCCGGAAGATGGAAAGATTATAAGAAAAGAAATGGAATTAAATAGCTAACGGGACTAACACAGCCTTTCTCTCTGCAAAATATGCGGTATATCTGTATCCTTCAGAGATAAGCAATCTGGCTGCCTCCTCAAGCCCTTCGCCAACCCTTTGATAGTCATGGGCATCTGACCCAAGAGTTACTAACTCTCCGCCAATCTGCCTGAAATGCCTGATAACAGCATTATCCAGCACAGGAGATGACCCGTTTCTTACCCTGTATGTATTGGTATTAATCTCAAGTGCTTTACCTCTATAAGCCAGGTGCCTTAAAATAGGGTCTAAATAATCTCCATACTCTTTCATTGTTAGAGATTTATTCAAATAGGGGGAGTATCTTGTTATATAGTCAAAGTGACCCAGGATATCAAAGTCATCATAACCTGTAATACATTGATAAATGGTCTCAAGATATCTCCCGTAGGCCACCTTTTCATTTCTTAAATCGTAGTATTTATCGTGATATGGATCAATTCCATCTACAAAGTGAACAGAAGCAATAACAAGATCAAACTTGAACAGAGAGACAGCCTTTCTGGCACTCTCAATCGCACTGGGCTGAAGCCCCAGCTCAATACCTTTGCCAATAAAAAAACCCTCACGGGACTTAAGTTTATCAATCTTATCCTGTTGCTCTAAAGGGTCAAATGAGAAGTGAGAGTTGTCACCGGGAGCCTCCACATCAAAATGGTCTGTAAATGAAATTCCACCCAGACCTTTTGCCAGGGAAGACTCTACAGCCTCCTCCATAGTCATCCTTCCGTCAGGAGAGAATTCTGAGTGTGTATGTGTATCAAAAAGTTTCAATCTGTTCACTATTTATCAGCACCAAGCCTGGCAACCTTCCAATCTTTATCCTCTTTTATAAATGATATCGAATTATCAATATCCCGGGGAGAAAATGGAAGAGAAAGTTTATAATTAACCATTATTGTGTCTCTGTTTTCGCTTTTAACAACTGATACAATCTCTGTTGTAAGAGTTGATGCCTGCCGTTTTACCATATCCTGAATTGATGGATCAAGGGCCTCAAAACCACTTAACATCTTCGATATCTCTCCTCCAAGAGAATCTGTGCAAAATGTCATAGCTCTCTGGTAATCTCCGTTGAAGTATGCACTAAGAAACTCGTTCGTTTTTACCTTAATATCCTCCTTGTAGTCAGTACAGGCCTGAAGAAGTGAAATGGAAGCAATTATCGCAACTCCAAGTTTAAAAAATTTCTTTTCCATATATCTTTAATCCAATTTGACAACTGTTATGCCTGAGCCTCCCAGCTCCAGGACTTCATCTTTCACTGATAACACCCCGGGGACAACCTTAAGATATTTTCTAATCTCCTCTTTTAGAATCCCATTCCCTTTACCGTGTAATATCTTTACCTCTCCAACCCCCACCATTATGGCATCATCCACAAATCTGCTAACATTTTCAAGAGCCTCGTCCGCCCTCTGACCCCTAACATCAATAGTGGGTTTAAAATTCAATCTTCTCTCAGATATTGAAGCAGAGGAAGAGCTTATACTCCACACAGCCCTGGTTGTCTCTTTAAACTCCTTTGCAGATATCTTCTCTACCTTCTCCAGGGATAACTTGCTAATAATATTTCCTATGGCAACACTAACATCCTTTCCCTCTATCCTGATCACCTCACCTGTCAGATCACTGCCCTTTAATTTAATTTTATCTCCTGCAGAGATTATCTTATCATTAGGTTTTGATCCGAGCACAACTATCTTATTAGCTGCCGCATCCGGATCTTTGGGTCTGTTAACTCTTCGCTCCTCCCTTCTCTCCTTGCGCTTTTTAAGCTGCTCCATCTTTCTCTCTATATGTTCGTTATTTCCGTTTCCGGAATCACTTAACGCCTTAGATGCAAAGTCCTCAAGATCTTTTCTTATAAATCTCGTCTTCTCTTTATCTGCCTGACTCTCCCTGATCTCCTTTATAGTTGCCTCTATTTTTTTATTTGCCTCCGCAAGAAGCCTCTCCGCCTCCTCTCTGGCCTCTGTGAGAATATTTTTTCTTAAGGCTTTTATATCAAGCAACTCTTTTTCGTATTTCTCAGTAATACTCTCGAGTGTCCTATCCGTACTTTTAATTCTTGCCAGTTTCTCATCAAGCATCCTTCTGTTTCTGGCTATCTTTTTCAGATTCCTCTCCAGATCAACGAAGTCACCTCCCGCCCTCTCTTCTGCATACTTTACAATCTCGTGGGGAAGACCGATTTTCTTTGCCAGTTCAAATGCAAAAGAGCTTCCCGGAACTCCGGTCTCTAGTTTAAAAAGCGGTTTTATATTCTGAACATCAAATTGCATCCCGCCATTGATAACTCCCCTGCTTGTTCCTGCATAAAACTTCAAATTACTGTAGTGAGTAGTTATCACACCAAAACAACCCCTCTCTTCAAGCTCCTTTAGGATTGACTCCGCAATAGCTCCTCCAGCCGTAGGTTCTGTCCCTGCACCAAATTCGTCAACAAGAACAAGAGATTTTTCATCCGCATTCAGAAGAACCTCTCTCATATTTGTAAGATGCGAACTGTAAGTACTTAAATCATTCTCTATAGACTGTTCGTCACCAATATCAATAAAGATTTTAGTGAAGAGGGGGAATTCGGAAATTTCAGATGCCGGGACAAGCATACCGGACTGCAACATATATTGCAAAATCCCCACAGTCTTAAGACACACAGACTTCCCTCCTGCATTTGGCCCGGAAATAAGAAGAATTCTCTTCTCTCCGCTTAATTCCATATTAAGGGGAACTATCTCCTTACCCTCTCTGGAGAGAGCCTTTTCCAAAATAGGATGCCTCCCTCTGACGATTCTTATCTGTCTTTCATCAGTTAAAATGGGCTTCCCGGCACTCATTGAAATAGCAACCCTGGATTTAGCCCTTATAAAATCAATTTTTGAAAGGAACTCAGCTGAAATTATTAAATCCGGTGCATAAGGTCTTAAGAAATCCGAGAACTCTACAAGAATTTTAAGTATCTCTCTCTGTTCTGCAAAATAGAGCTCTTTGACCACATTGTTTAACTCTACTATCTCCATTGGCTCAATAAAGACAGTCTTTCCGGATGAAGACTCGTCCACTACAAAACCAGGTATCTTCCTTTTATTGGCTGCTGAAACAGGTATAAGCATCCTACCATCCCTTACAGAAACCGATGAGTCCTCATCGGCCAAACCATCGGCCTGAGCCCTTTTTAAAATTGCCGTTATCCTTTTTGAAATCTGACCCTCTTTCTCTTTAATCTCCCTCCTTACAGCCATAAGACCGGGACTTGCCCCATCCCTAATCTCTCCATATTTATCAACAATGACATCTATGCGCCTTGATACCTCAGGAAAATTCACCACAGGGGCAGCAAGTTTTTTAAGATATGGATAGCTCGCCTCCTTTGTCCCCTTAAAAAACCTTATAATTGCGCCTGTTGCCTCAAGTGATTGCCTCAGCCTAAACATAGACTGAGTATCAAGATAGTATTGCTCTGCCTCCAGCTGTTTCAGGAAGCCGATTGTGTCTACATAGCCATCATTGGGAAATCCAGACTCAAGCATCTGAATAACCCTCATCTCATCTGTCTCCTCAATTGCCACTCTGATGCTCTCTTCATCAGTCATAAATGTAAAATCAGAGGCCATAGACCTTGCAATATTTGTGGAGCATCCTGCCTCCACGGCCCCTCTGATCTTATCAAAGCCGAGTTTATTTTCCAGTCTGGAAAGGTAGTTCATCCAATTATTTATATGAATTTTCAATAGCCAGCCTCAGTTCGTTGATGCTGTTCATACTCTTAATCTCTCCGTTTGTTACAAAGGATATCTCTCCTCTCTGTTCGGAGACAACAATCACACTGGCATCGCTCTGTTCTGTTATGCCTATCGCAGCCCTGTGCCTCATTCCATAATGTGCAGGAATTGAAGGGCTCTCTGAAATGGGAAGAGTACATCTTGCTGCAATTATCTTCTCCCCAAAGATCAGCATTGCACCATCGTGCAAAGGTGTATTTTTAAAAAAGATTGTTTCAATAAGCCTTCTGTTTACCAGGGAATCAATTCTGTCCCCCGTCTCAGCAACAACTTCAAGTGCAGAGCTGTGAGCTAAAACTATAAGCGCACCAGTCTTGGTCTCTGCCATCCGTTTACATGCAAGAGTTATCTCTTCAAGCGTTTCCAGAGAAATTGCTCTTTTTTGTTTACCCATAAATGCCCTTACAAGGCGCATCTGTTTTCTTGAATCAATATACCTTGTTCCAATTCTAAGCAAAAATCTTCTTATCTCCTGCTGAAATAAAATTACAAGGGCTATACCCCCTACTCCAATAATCTGCCCCATTATCTCGCCCAGAAGATCCATATGAAGGGCTTTAACAATAATCCATATGAAATAGAATACCAGAACCCCGGTAAAAATATTCATCGCTGCAGTCCCTTTAATCAGCTTATAAGCCTGATAAATAAGGAGTCCTACCAGAAAAATATCCAGAATATCTATAAATCCTATTTTTATAAAATCGAGCATAACCAGTTTACAAACTTAAAAATATTATTCAACAAATGCGAGAGTTGCAGCACTCACTCTGCACTCTGAAGCGGATAAAAGAGAGGTGCCGCACGCCTCAAGTGTTGCCCCTGTTGTTAACACATCATCTACTAAAAGGATATGTCGTCCGCAGATCTCCTTTTCTCTTGCCAATCTGAAAGAGGCCGATGCGTTTCGCCATCTCTCCTGTGGGTTCTTCGTGGTTTGAGAAGAGACAAATAGCCTCTTCTTAAGAGCTCCGCTGATCAAACTGATTCCCAGCTCTTTGGAAATAGCCTTAGCAATTACCTCGGCCTGATTGTAACCTCTTGTCCATTGCTTAAAAGGGCTGACAGGAACGGCTGTAACCAGGTCCAAATCACTGTAGAGTCCACTCTCCTTCATTCTCCGGCCAAGAATAGAGCCGAGAAGTGTGCCTATTTCACATCTTCCGTTGTATTTGAGTTCGTGAATAAGCCTTCTGTAAGGGCTGTCATCCCCATAGAAAAAAAGAGAACAGGCCCGTTGAAAATAGACTTTACCCCAGAAAAGCTCCTCTGCCGGATTGTTCCTGTAACTCCAAAAATAGGTAAGCGGAAGTGACGAAAGACAGTCCATGCATATCTCCCTCTCAACCCCACTCAACACCTCTCTGCACACAGGACAGACTCTTGGCAATATCAAATCCGCAATCTCTCTCACTCCGTCTTTATTAACTCTGCTGAAGCAGCCTTTTTTAACTGTTCATCACTCATTGTCATTTTCTCAAACCTGCCCCACTGGTAGAAATATCTTGTACAAATCTCCTCTTCAAGCAGGCTCTTTATCTCATCTCTGTTTTTAAGCAGAGCGCCCCTTTTGTTAAGCTTAACCCTGGATTCCAACTCTTTAAGAGCCTCGTCATAATTGGTGAGCAGGCCCTCTCTCTTCGCTGTCTGAATCATTTTATCAAATTCAACCTCAGATGCTGTCCTGTGATCAAACTCCCTGCTCTCTGCATATTTTACAAACTCCTCAAACTCCTCTTCAGAGAGGGAAAAATCACGAGGTTTAGCAATTGAAATATTCTTTTTAAAAAATTCAACAGAGTAGTCTCTCAGTATATCTCCATAAATAAGAGAAACGGCAATCCTGCTGTAAATCTTTGGGTCAATCTTTACATCAGGGACTATTCCTCCCCCATCGTAAACTGTTCTTCCCAGGCGAGTTTTAAAGGGTTTTATCAGAGAATCCGGAACAAAACCCACGCTTCCGTCTTCATTTCTGTTGCTGTAGTCTATTGCCTGAACACACCTGCCGCTTGGGGTGTAATACTTAGCTGTTGTTATCTTAAGTTTGGTATTGTACCCTACATCTCTTATTGATTGAATCAGACCTTTGCCAAATGTTCTTGTTCCAACAATTGTTGCTCTGTCTAAATCTTGAAGTGCACCGGCTACAATTTCTGAAGATGATGCAGAACCTGAGTTAACGAGAACAACAAGAGGAAGTTTGAGATCTACCGGCTCCTCTTTGGTAAAATAGACCGCATCTGTTTGCTGAAATCTTCCCAACGCAGATACCACCTTGGTCCCGGATGGGACAAACAGCGAAACAATATTAACAGCCTCATCAAGCAATCCACCACCATTGCCTCTGAGATCCAGAACAAGCCTTTTTAGCTTTGGATCTTTTTTTAACTCTGTCAAGGCCCGTTTTACATCTTTCCAGCCATCAACTGTAAATCCTGTTATTCGTATATAACCAACCGTATCGGCTATCATACCCCAGTAAGGCACATCAGGCATGTGAATACGCTCCCTTAACACAGTTATCTCCTCCTCTGCTCCTCCACGCAATCTTTTAACGATAAACTTCACAGGAGTTCCGGGAACTCCGCGCATTCTGGACGAACATTGTTCTGTAGTAAGATTTATTGTAGAGGTGGTGTCTACTTTTAAAAGCAAATCTCCTGCAAAAAGTCCAGCTTTCTGTGCAGGCGACCCTTCATATATTTCTGACAACTCTATTCCGTTATCTCTTTTAAGAATTAAAGCCCCAATTCCTCCGTACGACCCGGTAGTCATCATCTCGAGGTCATCTTCATTCTCTTCAGGTATGTAAACTGTATAGGGATCCAGAGACTCCAGCATTGATTCAATACCCTTAAATACAAGCTTATCCAGCTCAACACTATCTACATAGAAGAGAGATAGTTCCCTCAAAACGGAAAACTGTATATCCAGACTTTTACCTGTTTTAAACTCCTTTGACTGGCCGTAAGAGACAAATGTCAAAAGTACTGCTGCGGCGAGTAACGCCGTCTTTATGGTTCTCTTCATATGGTTAAATGGTTACTTAAACACAAATTTAAAGTTTTAGTATCTTTGATGCAACATTCATTTTCAATTATGAAATTACTTTTTGCTACAGCAAACAATCATAAGCTCAAAGAGGCAGAAGAGATACTGGGAAAAGATTTCCAGCTGATTACTCCTTCATCTCTCGGTTTTTCCGGTGATATCCCTGAGACCGCATCAACTATTGAGGATAATTCAATTATGAAGGCCAGGTTTCTCTGGGAAAAATTTGGCATACCCTGCTTCGCAGATGATACCGGACTAATGGTTGACTCTCTTAACGGCAGTCCGGGTGTCTACTCAGCCAGGTATGCTGGTCCTGAGGCTGATTCACAAAAAAACACAAATCTTCTGTTGTCTGAACTCAACGGTATTGACGCAAGAGTCGCCCGTTTTGTTACCATTGTGACTCTGATTCTATCAGATGAAGAGCAGTATCTTTTTGAAGGGAAGCTCGAGGGTTCCATTACATACCACCCTTCCGGGAGGGGAGGTTTTGGGTATGATCCGGTTTTCCTTCCGGTTGGATATGACAAAACTCTTGCCGAACTCTCTCCGGATGAAAAAAATCTAATATCTCACAGAGGAGTTGCAATGAGAAAACTCTCACATTTCCTTAATTTACAAAAGAATAAATGAGCCATAAAACATCTGTTGTTGTTCTGCACAAAACCAAACTTGGTGACTCTTCAATTGTAGTTCACGGTTACTCTTCAGACAACGGAAGATGTGGATTTATTATTAAAAGCAACTCAAAAAAAGGCTCTCTTTCTCTCCTCCATCCACTAGGGATAATTGAGGCAGAAATTTCTGAAAAATCAAAAGGAGAGCTAAGGTTTATTAACAACTTCAGATCTCTTCATACACTTACAAAACTTAGGGAGAGCGTTATCAAAAATGCAATTGCAATCTATATAAGCGAGCTTATTTTCAGGGGTATTCACGAATATGGACCTAGTCCCGGATTCTTTAATTTTCTTGTAAGGTCAATACTTCTGCTAGACGCAATTGGTGATGATTATGCAAATTTTCATCTTTGGTTTCTTGTAGAGCTCTCAAAGGAGGTTGGATACTCTCCTGCTGACAACTATACTGAAGGATCTCTTTTTGATATTTCATCCGCTTCATTTGTTAATAATCCTGCTCAAGGAACAAAGTGCCTGAACAGGGAGGACTCTGCACTTCTTGATACAATATTAAAACATAGAGAGGAGAGCATTCACATGCTAAAAATTAACGGAATACAGCGGAGATCATTTGCCAGGGAGATGACTACATATCTCTCTTATCACCTTGGTTGCAATTTAAACATTCAATCTCTTGAAATTCTGCATGAGGTCTTCGAATAATACTTAACTTTGCCTTATACATCATATAGACAATGCCCATATTATCAAAGATATACCGTTTATACTCAGCAAAAAGACTAAGATTACTGGATCAAAACAGAAGAGATCCTGTAAGTTTCCAGAAAAAATGGTTTGAGCACATCGTAAAGCGAGGGGGAGAGACTCAGTTTGGTATTGAGCACAACATACACGAAGGAATCTCGCTCTCTGATTTTCAACAGAGAGTCCCGGTAAGAGATTACGACAAAACAGAAAGCTGGATTATGAGGGCAAGAAACGGAGAGGAGAACCTGCTCTGGCCAGGAACTATAAAATGGTTTGCAAAGTCAAGCGGGACAAGTAACTCAAAAAGTAAATTCATCCCAATTTCTGATGACTCTCTGAATCTCTGTCATTACGATGGCATGCAAAATATGTTATCAACCTATCTTGACAACTATCCAGACTCCCGGCTTCTTGAAGGGATGGCTCTTACACTGGGAGGTAGTGCACGGATAGATGAAGAGGGAAATGGGAAAACTCAATACGGAGACCTCTCCGCAATTCTTCTGAAAAACTCGCCTGTATTGGCTGAGTTCAGGAGAACTCCACCAGCTGAGATTGCTTTGATAAGCGATTTTGAAAAAAAGGTAAATGAAATTTGCAAAGTCTCATCAAAACAAAATGTTACGAGTTTTTCTGGCGTACCTTCCTGGAATCTGATATTATTAAATGCTATTTTAGATTTCTCAGGAAAAAGAGACCTGAGAGATGTATGGCCAAATCTTGAACTCTTTATGCACGGTGGTATAAGTTTTGATCCATACAGGAAAGAGTACTCCAGGATTATTCCTCACACAGATATGAACTACATGGAGAATTACAACGCTTCAGAGGGCTATTTTGCTTTTCAGGATAGCCCAAAAGATAGTTCAATGCTCCTTATGACAAACGGAGGTATTTTCTTCGAATTTATCCCAATGGACAGGTTTGAAGAGACTCTCGCCGGTAATTATAACACTCTGGATACCGTTGAGAGCGTCAAAACTGATACAAATTACGCAATGGTTATCACTACAAACGGAGGATTATGGAGGTATTTAATTGGTGACTCTGTTAAGTTTACCTCTCTTTATCCCCATAAGATAGTTATAACAGGACGCACACAACTTTTCATAAACGCATTTGGAGAGGAGTTGATGATCAGCAATGCCGAGAAGGCTCTAAGTAATGCTTGTGAACAAATTGGGTGCACAGTTGAAAATTATACTGTAGCCCCTCTTTTTATGGAGGGAGGAAAAAAAGGATCTCACCAGTGGATTATTGAATTTAAAACACCCCCTGATGACGAAATCATCTTTGCGGAGATACTTGACAATGAGGTATGCAAAGCAAATTCGGACTATGAAGCTAAAAGGGCAAACAGCGTAACTATGACCAGACTCTCTCTTGTTTCTCTGCCTGAAGGGTCCTTCTATAAATGGCAAAAATCAAAAGGGAAGCTGGGAGGACAAAACAAAGTACCCCGATTGAGTAACTCCAGAACGATTGCAGACGAACTGCTTGAATACAGAAATATTTGATTTAGCCGTGATAAGAGGACTTCAAAAGGAAATAGAGCTATTCATCCAAAATAGCAGCAATAGCAACAAAGACACGGTTTTTCGCAAACTTGCGATGGATCTCTTCAGATATCAGGTTGTTAATTGCGCCCCCTATGCAGAATTTTGTACATTATTAGGCATTGGCCCTGATGATGTGTCTGACATTGATGGAATTCCCTTCCTGCCGGTAAAGTTTTTTAAAAGCAAAGATGTATATTCCGTTAAAACTCCTCCGGAAATTGTTTTTACAAGCAGTGCGACAACAGGTATGATCCCATCCAGACATCCTGTTTCAGATCTATCATTATACGAACTAAGTTTCCTGGAGGCATTCCGCAATTTTTACGGGAATCCGGAGGATTTCAACATACTTGCATTGCTGCCATCGTATCTGGAGAGAGAGGGGTCATCACTAGTCTACATGACAGAACGGCTAATCAAAGAGAGTAAAAGCGAATACAGCGGCTTTTACTTATACAACTTTGACAACCTAGCCGATAATCTTATCAAACTCAGAGAATCTTCCAAAAAAACAATACTTCTGGGAGTAAGTTTTGCTCTTGTTGATTTTGCATCGTCATTTAATATAAATTTTCCTGAGCTGATTATCATGGAGACAGGAGGGATGAAGGGAAGAGGAAAAGAGATGTCCAGAGAGGAGATTCATAATATAATAAAAGGGGCATTTGGGGTTGAAAAAGTCCACTCGGAATATGGCATGGCTGAACTTCTTTCACAAGCATACTCATATGGAGATGGAATATTTTCCACTCCACACTGGATGAAATTTCTTCTAAGAGACTTTACGAATCCGCTTAAGATACTAAATGACTCTGAGATAGGCGGGCTTAATATAATTGATCTCTCAAATGTTAACTCCTGCTCTTTCATTGAAACCGAGGATATTGGAGTTAAAAAAGCCGGCAATCTTTGGAAGATTCCCGGCCGAATTACCAATTCAGAACTCAGAGGATGTAACCTTTTGTTAGGCTGATACTAAATCTGAATCTTTGATATTGAGTCCTGCACTCTCTTCTCTATTGAATCTGCAAGTTCTCCCTCTCCTCTGCTTCTGAGTACCTCTGAAAGGTACATCAGGTATGAGAGATTTCTCTCTATATCAGTCTTTGAAAGATAGTATCCTCCAAGTTTCTGACCAAAGAAGCCTATTGCCTTAAAGCTCTCCTCTTCAAAAAGGGAGGCAAGTTTCAGTGCTTTTTCACGCTCCTCTGAAAGAAGGTAAATATCAATTGCATCTATCACAGCCTGCTCATTAAGGGATGAAAAAACTGAGCATGTAACAGGGAATTGATCATGTATAAATACCTCCTGCATCCGGTCCAGAACCTCAACAGCTCTATCTCTCTTCCCTTCGTTAAAGAGAGCTCTGGCCGTTTGAGCGTGAATATTCCTGACTGACATAACGGCATTGAAAGTAAGCAAATTCTGATAGTCAATATTTACTGAAGGGTCATTCATATTTCCCCACCTGTATACATTCATTACTTTATCATACATTTTATCTGCAGGAACCCTCCCCGGAACAACCATTGTTGTCTGGCTCTTTATCGGTACAAATTTGTAAGCAAATCCGGTCCACTCCAGATAATCTCTTATTCCAATTTCCAGATCACCTCCCATGGCAACAAAGTAAATAGGCCTGTCCCACTGGTAATTTGCAAGGATGTCAAGGATGATGAGCTCTGTTTTTGTAAGAAGATCTTTATTCTCTGAAATATTTAGTTCTATCGAATCAAGAATCACTGAGGAGTCTGCCTCGCTGACGATTCCGTTCTCAATAGCAGCTCTTTTATTAACAGGGATCGTAAGTTTCCTTGAGGTAAAAATACTATATCTTTTACCATTTTCAGCAGCAATAACTGCTTCTCTCTTTGAAATCAGGTCTATTACAAGTTTAAGCGGAACTCTGGAATTGCGTCTGTCAACAATATGCACAACATCATTTGTACCATAGAGATACTCACTTCTTGGGATAGAGATTGGGAGAGGATCAGATTCATACGTCCTGTACTTCATCTGATCTATATACCAGTCTGTTCCAAGCAGAGAGGTATTAACAATCCTGACATCTGTTCTTACCCCTTCAACCTCCTGTATATACCATAGAGGGAATGTATCGTTATCTCCGTGAGTAACCAGTATTGCGTTATTTTCAGTACTGTTGAGATAGTTGTATGCAATATCTCTTGCCGTATATCTGTTGCTTCTGTCGTGATCATCCCAGTTTTCTGATGCCATTTGAACAGGTACTAAAAGTGATGCGGCTGTTACAACTAATGCCGAATACTTCTCAGGCACCCATCTTTTAATAAAATCGTTTATTGCCATAACAGCAAGCCCAATCCAAATTGAAAATGCGTAGAATGAGCCGGCATAAGCATAATCTCTCTCTCTTGCCTGATAAGGTGGCTGATTAAGATAGACAACTATTGCTATCCCTGTCAGCAAGAAGAGTAGCATTGTTACCCACCAGTTCTGTTTATCTTTTTTAAGATGATAGAACAGACCAATAAGCCCCAGCAGCAAAGGGAGGAAATAGTAGTGATTCTTTGCCTTACTGTCTACTATATAAGCAGGTCCGCTACTTTGATCTCCAAATCTTGGATTGTCAATAAAACCAATCCCTGATGCCCAGTTTCCTCTGACAGGGTCACCCGGTACAGTTCCATGAAGATCATTCTGTCTGCCAACAAAATTCCACATAAAGTACCTGATATACATATAATTTATCTGGTAATCAAAGAAATAGGCAAGATTATCTTTAAAAAGAGGTAGCTTTTTATCGCTTCCCTGAATGCTCTTTCCTCTACCCTCTGTATAGCTCTCATAGAATCTTACGTGATCAGGTGTTGAGCTCCACATTCTGGGAAATAGCATCTTGCTGCCAGGTTTGAAGATTGGTTCAACAGGCCCATCCACCTTCTTGTATCTGTCTCCCACTTTTGCATAATACTTGGAACTCTTAATATCATAAGGAGAGCTGAAACTCTCTCCGTAAACCAGCGGATTTTTCCCGTACTGCTCCCTTGCAAGATATCGAACAAGTGAGAAAGGATTATCAGGTTGATTTTCGTTTGTAGGCGTATTTGCAGAAGATCTGATAATTACAACAGCAAATGCAGAGTAACCAATAACAATCATTGTAAAGCTGAGCAGGATTGTATTCCATAAAACACTCTTCTTTTTGAAAGTGTAGAAAATCCCCCACAATGATGCCGCAAGTATGGAAATTAAGAAAAATGCTGCTCCTGAATTGAATGGAAATCCCATTCCGTTTACAAAGAGGAGATCCACCCACGATGCAATTTTTGGAAGCAGTGGAATTATCCCATACAGAATTACTGCAAGTATAACAGCAGATACCAGTAAAACATAGAAACTTCTTTTTATTGAAACCTCGTAGTTTTTATAATAGTAAATAAACACAATTGCCGGAATTGCCAAAAGATTAAGCAGATGAACCCCAATTGATAACCCCATTAATAATGCAATTAGCACAATCCATCTGTTTGCGTGTGGTGAACCGGCCTCCTCTTCCCATTTAAGCATTGCCCAGAAAACTACTGCAGTAAATAGTGAGGACATTGCATAAACCTCCCCCTCAACGGCTGAAAACCAAAAAGTATCTGAAAATGTATAAGCCAAGGCACCCACCAGTCCGGCACCAAAAATTGCTAATGATCCACTGCCGGAAACCTCCTTTCTACTCTTCTCTGTTACTCTTCTTCCTAAATGAGTAATGGTCCAGAACAAGAACATAATTGTAAATGCAGAGCACATTGCACTCATTGCATTAACCATCATGGCAGCCTTCTCTGGTCCTGCAGGCAAGGTAAAGAATCTTGCAATAAGCTGAAAAACCGGATTTCCGGGAGGGTGTCCAACCTCTAGTTTATATGAAGATGCTATAAATTCACCGCAATCCCAGAAACTTGTGGTGGGCTCTATTGTAGAGAGATAAGTTACAGATGCTACCAGGAGTACAAATACTCCCAGAAGATTATTAATAAGTTTGAATTTTTTCAGCTCCATAAGGGTGTTTTTGTGTTTACATTCACTTTATCTTGCAAAGATACTATTTTGAAATATTCTGCCTAAATTTGCACAAAATTAATGTTTAATGAGTCAAACTGACTGGAAAAGCAGACTGGGAGTTGTATTCTCTACTAATCCGGATTTTAGCTACGAAAATTCAGATGAAGAGAGTGTACATTCTGAGACTTTAGCCCCGGGAAAGCAGAGATTAATAGTCTCTATTGACAAAAGACATCGCGCAGGGAAACAGGTAACACTGGTAAAAGGCTTCTCAGGAAAGGAAGAGGATCTCGAATCCTTGGGAAAACTACTTAAAAACAAGTGCGGGACCGGAGGATCAGTAAAAGATGGAGAAATTATTCTTCAGGGAGATTTTCGTGACAGGGTGGTATCTCTGCTTCAATCTTCAGGTTACAATGCAAAAAGAGGTAATTGATTATGGAAAAGGTTTTTCCTGCAGACTCCCTGTGGGAGGCCGGATCCAAAATTGTATCTTCAATACCTCCTGCAGAGGAATTTGGCAATACTGCTATTACAGATGTGCTTCTCTCATTTATCATTCTTGCCTTTTTTGTAATCCTTATATTTTTTTCCAGGGAAATTCTTACCGTAATACCATCTGTATTTAGAAGCACCTTTAATTTAAAAAATCATTACAAAATAGAAGAGAAGCTATCATTATCCAATATGAGGAATGTTGTTTTTCTTGTTTCTCTTATCTATTTTCCCGTGATTGTCACCATAATGGCGGGTAGTTACATCCAGTTAAGATTTGGAATTTATCCGCCGCTGTTTCTGATTTTATTCTTTAGCATTCTTATATTGCTTGGAATTGTAAAGAAGTTGATTTTTAAGCTTCTCTCCTGGCTGAACAGGGATAAAAACACATTTACATTACTTGAAAAAGTGGGTTACAATCATATAATATTGGCAACAATCGTTACTTTTCCCTCTCTTCTTGCTCAAGTAGTAACAAATGACTATTCCGGAGAGATTCAGATTTACGCTATGATTATCTGCATTTTACCCGTTTATATATTGTATTTGATTCGAAGTAGTCAAATAATAATTGGCCAACGATACTCACATTTTTTTTATATTTTGTATCTTTGCGGCGCTGAATTTTTACCCATAGTACTTTTAGTACACTTTATACTCTCGCTCTGATAAAATGAAGATAAAGAATATTTTAATTGCTCAACCAGAACCTGCCAACGGATCTCCTTATTCTGAATTGGTTACAAAGCACAAGATAACTATTGACTTTATACCCTTTTTTAAAGTTGAACCATTGTCTGCTAAGGAATTCCGTTTACAGAAGGTCTCCATACCTGATTCAACCGCAATAGTTTTCTCTGCAAGATCTGCTATTGATGCATTCTTTAAGATTTGTGAAGAATTAAGGATTACAGTTCCTGAAACTATGAAATATTTTTGCATTTCAGAGGCAGTTGCCCTCTATCTGCAAAAGTATATCGTATACCGCAAAAGAAAGATATTCTTTGGCAACGGAACCAATTCATCAATAATTGATCTTATCAATTCAAAACACAAAAACGAGAACTTTATGATTACTGCGGCAGATAACTGCAAAACAGATCTGCACAAGTTGTTTGTAAAGGCTAAAATAAAGCACACTACAGCTGTTTTTGTTAAAACAGTTAACAGTGACCTCTCTGCTATTGATCTGCAGAAGTACGATTTTCTTGTATTTTACAGTCCCAGCGATATTAAATCACTCCAGGAGAACTTTCCTGATTTTGTTCAAAATGGTACAAAGTTCGCAACATTTGGTGCCGGAACACTTAAAGCTCTAAAAGCTGCAAAATTCACTGCAGAGGTGGTTGCTCCAACACCGGAGGCCCCCTCAATAGCAAAAGCTCTTCAAAACTACCTGGAGATTAAATAATTTTAATAAGCAAGATATGCCGGAGAACACTAACGAATTCCCAAAAGGGGAGAGATTGTGCAATAAAAAGGCTATCACTTCGCTTTTTGAAAGCGGAGAATCTTGTTTTGTGTTCCCCCTCAAATTATATTACAAGCCCAACAATCTAATAAATAACAGGATACTTATCTCAATTCCAAAAAGGGCTCATAAAAATGCTGTTGACAGAAATCTGCTTAAAAGGCGGATTAAAGAGAGCTGGAGATGTGGAGAGAGAGGGTTATTTACAGGTATGGATATTGCTGTAATCTACATTAGCTCCTCATTGACAGAATTTCATAAAATTGACAAATCTCTATCAGATGGACTGGCAAAAATTAAAGCGGCTCTTGATAAAAGCAGCAACTCTACCTCTAATATTAGTAATTAAGTGCTACCAGTACTGCATTTCTCCTCTAAAAACTCAATCATGCAGATATTCACCTACTTGTTCGGCCTATTCTCTTGAAGCTGTAAAGAAGCACGGCCCTGTAAAAGGTTTGTGGCTTGCAATAAAGCGAATCTCCAGATGCCACCCTTGGGGAGGAAGTGGTTATGATCCAGTGCCCTGAGAATTCTCTATACCAAATCTACTAAGAACACTGTCAATATTCTTTTCGTCTCTGGCAAGCATCCTTATCTCTTGCTCTGGAACTTTTGAAAGATCCATAAAAACAAGTCCGTCAACACAGTAGTTGAAATCCGGATCTACATTAAAATTGAGAATTCTGGCGTTAATTTTCAAATATTTCTTTACCAGAGTTGGTAACCGGTACTCTCCATCACTCAGTTTCAAAATATACCTGTCAAACTTCTCAATTGAATCTGCCTTGCTCCCACTTAAAAGCATATCAGGATTGCATCTGTGAAAGTTAGGAAAAAACGGGTTTTTTGGTCTCATCAGTTTGTCTAACTTCTCAACAGAGTGATATTTTTTAAGATATTCTATCATCAGACTGCGATAGAATTTTGGATACCAGGAACTTATGCTAACAGGGCCAATAAGATACTGTACATTTGGTTTGTTTAGCACAGAGTATAACAAACCCTTTATCAGGAGCATAAGAGGTAGAGCCTCTTTCTGATATTCCAGTGTTACAAAAGAGCGTCCCAGTTCTATTGATTTACTTAAGTACTTTGAAAACTCAGGATCGTAGTCAAAAAGCGTTTTTGTATAAAACCCTTTTACACCCTTAGATTTAAGTATTTCATCACCATAACCCAGTCTGTATGCCCCAACTATTTTCCCCTTCTGCTTATCCCAAAGAAAGAGATGCCTGTAGTACTCATCATAAACATCGATATCCAGTGCCGATTTTGTTCCCTCACCAACCGCCCTGAAGGCCTCCTCTCTTTTTCTTCCCAGCTCGTGCATTGTTAGAGGGATAGACTTTGAATCCGTCAGATAGCAGCTGTAATTCCCTGTTGTAAAGAGGTGTTTCTCCTTTGGTAATGAATTTATCTCTTTTATTAGCGCTCTTCTGTTTTTGGGTAGAGCAATAGGTATTGAGTAAACCTCCTCAGGATGAATCACTTTTAATTGAACATTACCCTCCAGGGCATATGTTCTGCTTCTGAGATATCCTCCCAGCTCTTTTAGATCTTTGTATTCAGCAAGTTCATTCGTTGATACCGGTTTTCCTATCCTAACCTGAATTGTCCTGTTCCTCTTATTTAAAAGCTCTCCGGGCAGTCTCATAGTTCTAAGCAAAGGATGAACCTTCCCCAGCCAGTGGAAAAAATGAGAATTTGTTCCGTGAACATAGACAGGTAATACCTGAACACCGGAGTTTCTGATTAATTTAATAATTGTAGATTGCCACTCTTTGTCCTGAATAATTGATGAACCATAAGTTGTGGCAACCTCTCCTGCAGGAAAGAGACACAAAGGAGAACCATTTTTAATACTTTCTGAAGCCATCCTGAGCCCGGAAAAACTTTGAGCTATATCCGGTTTCTCCGTAAATGGATTTACAGGAAAGAAGAACTCTTTAAGATTATCAATGTGAGACAGGATAAAATTTGTGAGAAATTTTGTGTCTGGGCGAGCTGCACTGAATATATCTATCAACACAATACCGTCAATTGCTCCAAACGGATGATTTGAGACTACAATGAAAGGGCCCTCCTGAGGTATGTACTCCAACTCCTTAGGTGGAATTTCGTACCCAACATTCATCTCTTTCAGAAGTGCTGTAGAAAAATCCCTGCCATTGTAATTAGCAACTTTTGCGTGTAACTTGTTAATTCTGCATATTCCCAGCAAGTGCATCGCAATACCGGCAATAATATTGCCAGGCAAACCATGGACATTTACAGCCTTCTTAATGTGACTCTTCGTTATTAGTTTTGCATCCATATCCCTTGCAAATATAGTTTATTTGTTACTTTTACAAATATGAAATCAATAGATAATCGAGAAGATCTCAAGGATAGTGTTAAAATCCTGCCTCAGCTTCCGGGAGTTTATCGCTTTCTGAACAAGGATGGAACCATTATTTATGTAGGAAAAGCAAAGAATCTCAGAAGCAGGGTATCCCAATATTTTCAGGCCCCTGAGGGGCTGACTCCCAAAACAAGAGTAATGGTCTCAAGGATTGCAAGCTTTGAGCACACCATAGTAGGGAGTGAGTCCGAAGCGCTCCTTC
This sequence comes from Bacteroidales bacterium, assembly GCA_018053445.1. GTDB lineage: Bacteria > Bacteroidota > Bacteroidia > Bacteroidales > UBA932 > Bact-08. The sequence goes on from JAGPLK010000001.1 coordinate 38,786, forward strand.
TTGAGAATACTCTAATAAAGAAATATCAGCCCAGATATAATGTAATGCTTAAGGACGGTAAAACCTATCCTTGGATATGCATAAAAAAAGAGCCCTTTCCAAGAGTGTTTTTAACAAGAAAGTTACTCAAAGATGGCTCTCTATATTATGGACCATACAGTAATGTTTCACACGCATATAATCTTTTAGATATAGTAGACGCTCTCTTTAAAATAAGGAATTGCAAACTCTCTCTTACACCTGAGAATATTAAATCAAAAAACTTCAGACCCTGTTTAAGGTTTCATATTGGAAAATGCAAGGCTCCCTGTGTATCTCAGCAAAGCGAAGAGGAATACAACTCCCAGATAGAGAGGATAAAGCTTATATTGAAAGGAGAGACAGCAGCTCTCGCCGGTGAAATTAGAGAGGAGATGCATCTTGCCTCATCAGAACTAAGATTTGAAGAGGCACAAGAGGCTAAGTTTAGGCTGGAGACGCTTAACAGGCATTACAGTAAATCTCTGGTGGTAAGTCAGAGCCTCACCAACATTGATATTTTTTCCCTGGTTTTTGAAAATAGCGCTGCATTTGGTAACTGGATGAGAGTAGTTAACGGATCTGTTATCCAGTCAATGAATGTTGAGATGAAGCTTCCCATTGACGAAGTGAGAGAGAATGTGTTAAGCCGATTTATAATATCAATCGGAGAAAGATTCTCTCCCCTGTCAGAAGAAATCATAACAGAGTACCCTCCTGAGGGAGACTTTACACCTTCCCGGATTCATATACCTAAAAGGGGTGAAAAACTTAGTTTACTGGAGCTAAGTCTCAAAAATGCAAGGATTTTCAAACTGGAGAAGTTTAAACAAGAGCAAATTCTAAGACCTGATGAACAGAGAGAGAGAGTTCTTGAATCTATCAAAACAGATCTGAACCTGACAGACACTCCGATTCATATTGAGTGTTTTGATAATTCAAACATTCAGGGCAAGTATGCGGTATCTGCTTGTGTTGTATTCAAAGATGGTGTGCCAAGCAAAAAAGATTACAGACACTTCAATGTCAAAAGAGTAGTTGGAGCAAATGATTTTGCAACAATGAAAGAGGTAGTCAACAGAAGATATTCAAGAATGGTTGAGGAGGAGAGTAGCCTCCCTCAACTGGTGGTAATTGACGGTGGCAGAGGGCAGGTTAATGCTGCATATGAAGCAATGGAAGAGCTGGGTCTAGAGAAAAGAATAAAATTGGTAGGAATCGCAAAAAGGCTTGAAGAGCTTATTGTACCGGGAGACCCTCATCCTCTTTTTCTGGATAAAAACAGCTCTACTCTTAGGGTTTTAATGCAGTTAAGAGACGAAGCTCACAGATTTGGAATAACACACCACCGAAAAAAGAGAAGTAAGGGTCAAATAGAATCTGAACTCGCAGAAATTAAAGGAATTGGAGAGAAAAGCATCCAAAAACTTCTTGCCCATTTTAAAAGTATTCAGGCAATAAGATCCTCCTCTTTAGAGGAGATTCAGAGAGTTGCAGGTGCTCGTGTAGCTAATATTCTACATCACTATTTTGAGTCCGGGGAGTACCTTTAGTAAGCCTTACCCAGTTTCTCCATCCGTTAACAGAGTTTGCAAGGTAGAAAAGCCACATAATAACCATTAAAACAGAGTGATCTTCTCCGTTTGCAAATGCAAAGGACCACATTACAATACTTATTACATTTACAGTTACCCACAAAACCCACTGCTCCATATAGGTTTTAACCATTAAATACATTGCAATTACTGATAAAACCGTTGTAGCAGAATCCTTTAGCGGCTGGGGGTCTCCAAAATTATCAAGAATAAAAGCCACAATTAAAACCAGAGTAGCAGAAACAAGAAAGAGAATAATCCTCTCTTTAGCTTTAAACCTCTTTCCCACAATAGTTACAGACTCTTTATTTTCTCTCTTCTTCATCCACATAAACCATCCGACAAATTGCATCGGAAGATAGTAGAATGCGTTCAACACTGCATCTCCGTAAAGCTCTGCCTTAAATGCAATAATCGCATACAGTGATACATTTACAAGTCCAAAAAAATAATTGATGATATTGCCTCTGGCAACAAGAACAACACAAACAACTCCTGTAATGGCAGCAGCAGAACCCATAAGGTCAAAACTGTCAGTTAACAGCATATGAAGGATGTTGGAAACAATAACACCTGAAATAAGAAACCAGTCGAATGGACTAAGAGTGTTGATTCTGCTAAATTTTATCATAATAGAGGTGTTGTGAATAAAAACTGGAATATGTTTCTGGACTCTCCTGTCCTTATAAACCTGACCCCTGCAGTCAGTGGTAAAGGGATATTGAATATGTTAAAATCAATAAGAACATCAGTGCCGGCAGAGTAGAGATGTCTGGAGTCATTCATTCCTCTGCTGTAGGCCCAGTCAAAAAATGGAATTATCCTTGCTCTCTTTAAATATAATAACCAAGAGAGTGTAATATCACCAAGATTTACAGGAATTGCATAATCTGCGAATAATGATGCATAATTAATACTATAATGCGAGTTGTATCCTCTGGGAGAAGCAGCCAGGTTTCTCATAAGATAACGCTTACCTCCGTAAAACTGTCTTTGGTAGGCAAATGAGAGCTTAATGCCGTGATTCTTCATAACTCCCGGCAGGTAACCATAAGAGTTAAAATAGAACGTTGATCCAAAGTTCTCTCCGGCAAAAGGCATCATATTATACTGAAAATTTACTCCAAATCCCCATTTGGGAAAAAGGTTTCTAAGCGCCATTCTCTGGATCTGATAGTATTGAATACCCAAAGTTATATGCTGATAATCCTGGTATTTAGCCTCTCTGAATGAATAATAGGAGTCATTAGTGTATCTCCAGTTAAGTTTTGGGATTAGCCCTCTGGACCATCCTCCTGAAGAGAGATTAAGCGGCACATAAGCCAGCATTGATGCATTAAGGTATGGAGACCCGATAATTGTGTCAGCCACCATTTCTGGATTAAAAAGGTCCCCTGAAACAAGAGTGATTCTTTGTTTATCCCTGTCATTGAGATCTGCCCTAAATTCAAAAACAGGATAAAGAGCTCTGTATGTAAACCTCAAATGCCCCGAATGGAATCCTCCATGATATGAATACCCAAGCATACCCTCAGCTGTTCCCAAAGAGTTTTGGGTATAAACAGATGCTCCAGGTGAGACGATATTATACAAATTCTCATAAGATATATTATTAAGAATATCAGTATTTACAAACAGTGGCGTCCAGGAGTGCAGTCTGAAAAGGTGCTGCCCTTTTCTGTATGGTTTTGAAACAAGCCTCTCAGTCCCATCAAGATCAACTGTATCAATATTAAATTTAGCCTGTAATGAAAGCTCCTCAGCCATAACAAATTTGAAAGGGTTGGATAGATTAGCTGGCTCCCATTTGAGAGAATCCACAGGAGATTCAACTATTTTGTATCCATTTTTTGTGTAATTCGAATAAATAACTGAGCCCCTGATTTTGCAAAATTGGGGTGATTTAGCTGCCAGAGGAGCAGATGTCAGCCTTCTTGTAAATCTGGCAGATGGGTCATAGTGGTAAATATTATCAGTCCCATCCATATCACTGGTAAAAAGAACTGAGCCCTCCATCTCAGAGAGGCTCTCAATAGTTTGTCTCTGTTCTGCAATCTCACGAATCCACTCACCACCACTAATGCCAATTGAAAACAGACCGAGTCCGTTTTCCGTGATAATTGAGCAAAAGACTCTATCTCCGATTATGAGCGACTCCTTTATCTGTCCGTTTAAAGGTGCTCTGCGGACAGAGTTGATTAAAAATCCATCCATATTCAGAAGGACAAGGGAGCTTCCACCTGTTCTGTGGTATTCTGCCACAGCCATTAACTTCCCATCTTCAGAGAGAGATGGATTCATATAGACTGCATTTTTTGTCAGCCTTGTTCTATTGTTCGTTTTTAAATCCCACTCTACTATCTCTGCATAACTCTCATGCTCCCACCTTAACGAAGGAATACTCTCACTCCAGTATAATCTATTGTTCTTCAGTACCGGCTCTCCATTTACTCTTCCAAGGAAGAGCAGAGTCTCCTCCCTCCCATCCTGAAAAACTTTGACCAACCGGGGAGCTTCATCAAGATCGGTTTTAACAGCATATGAGATACCATCAGGAGTAATCATTGAAGATGTATACGAAACATAGTCTTCTGTTTCCGGAGTTAAATATTTAAAACTTGTAAATGGAGCCCTTAAAGAATCTTCTTCTCTCCATAGTTTTGTCATTGACTGAGCCGTGATTCTTAGGTTCTCCTCAACAGTATATCCCGATGCCCTTTTATAAGCCAGAGAGGTCCCGGAGGGATTATAAAACTGATCTACCAGGGTAGTCATAACATCCCCCATCAGATAACTGTTCCCTGATCTGAATCTCATTCCGGATAGTAAAAGATAGCCAAGACTATATTCATCCGGTGTGAATTTCTTAAAAGAGCCAAAGGCCCACTGCTGAATATTTCGGAAATCTCCATCAAGAAAAGCAGCTTTAAAATATAGAAGATGTGACGGATTTCTCCCTCTGCCTGCACTGGAATTAGCGGTTTCGGCTATGACAGCATCCCCTTCCAGCGCCCATTTATTTATGTAGAGTCCGGCACCTATGCCTACAGCCTGCTCACCGATAAGCCAGGAGAGGGGCTTGAAAATACCCCTTTCAAACATTGTCATTTGAGCTACATGCCTCCCCTCGTGAAGTACAAGTTGTTTCTCCCAGTTCATTGAATATCCCCCGAACGATGGAGGCGTTGTATACAACTCCATTCTCCTTGGCGCCCAGGTAACCATTCCGTTACTGTAAACATTATGTGGATGAAGGACTACAGGGAGTTTTCTGGGTTTTGACCATAAAGGCTGGTTTATTGCATCTGCGCTTCTCTCAAGTAATATTGAATATCGCCTGGCAAGAGAATCTATCTCTGATGGATATATGATGTAGTATCTCTCCGTCTTTATCTCTCTCCATTTTAAATGAGAAGGATCACTTCCGGTTGAGTAGAACTGAGCAAAAGATTGCCAATAAAACACTATAGAAAAAATCGCAGCTATTAGATACCTGAGAGAGCGGTTCATCTGATACTTTTTTGTGCCGTAAAGTTATGAAAATTGCGACAGATTTATGAATCACAAATTTTTATAAACTATATTTGTGACTGAAAACTAACACCCCAAATCAATGGAAATAGTATATCAAATACTAAAACTTTTAGGTTCCCTGGGACTCTTCTTGTATGGTATGACACTTATGAGCGGAGCCCTTCAAAAGGTTGCCGGAGAGAAGATGAGGAGCATACTTGCTGCAATGACATCAAATTCTCTAAAAAGAGTTCTGACAGGTCTGTTTATCACAGCGATAATTCAGTCATCCAGTGCTACAACTGTAATGGTCGTGAGCTTTGTAAACGCAGGTTTATTATCTCTTGCTCAATCTGTAGGGGTAATTATGGGTGCCAATATCGGAACGACTGTAACTGCCTGGATAATTTCTCTGCTAGGTTTTAAGTTTGACATCTCAACTATCTCAATCCCACTTGTGGGAATAGGTTTTACTTTGATGATGTTTAAATCCAAGAAGAAAAAGTCTGTAGGAGAGCTCATTATTGGTTTTGCTTTGCTTTTTCTTGGTCTCGCTTTTCTTAAGGACTCTGTTCCAGACCTCAAGGCGAATCCTGAGATTTTTGAATTTTTGCAAGGCTGGACAAACTATGGTTTTGGTTCCATTCTGATATTCGTACTGCTGGGCACACTTCTAACAATCGTAATGCAATCCTCCAGTGCAACAATGGCTCTTACTCTTGTAATGAGCAGCTATGGCTGGATTCCATTTGAGATGGCTGCGGCAATGGTTCTTGGGGAGAATATTGGTACAACAATAACAGCTAATATTGCCGCTGCTGTGGCAAACATTTCAGCAAGAAGAGCAGCACTTGCCCATACTTTTTTCAATCTTTTTGGTGTAACCTGGGTACTTATTATATTTAAACCGGTACTTGGAATAGTTTCTAAAATAACCATCGCAGTTTTTGGTTTAGATCCTTTTGTTTCATCTGAGGCTACATTGTATGGCATCTCCTTTTTACATACACTTTTCAATCTAACCAACACCTTGATTTTGGTTGGTTTTACTAACCAAATCGTTAAACTGGTTAGCTATTTCATAAAGACTAAAGAGACAGAGGAGGTTTTCCGATTAAAATATATCCAGGGAGGTGTTCTTAGCACTGCCGAGCTCTCTCTCTCGCAGGCTAAGTCAGAGATAACTGATTTTGCCAAACTCGCAAAGCAGGAGTTTTCCTACGCCAGGGAGGCTATGAGATTATGCAACTCGGATAAATTTGATGAGTTATACGCTAAGATTGAGCACTATGAACAAATTACCGACAAAGTAGAGCTTGAAATTGCAAATTACCTTAACAATGTTTCAGAGGGAGAGCTTAGTGAAGAGAGTGGAAGAAGATTGCAGGCAATGTACAAAATTATAAGCGAAATTGAGAGCCTTGGTGATTCAGGATACAACATTGCAAGGATTCTAAACAGACTTAGAGTACATAAGAAAAACTTCTCAGACGATGTCTGCGATAAGCTTGACCATATGTTTGACCTTCTTGACAGAGCTTTTGACCATATGATTAATAATCTTGACAAGGGTTATACTAAGCTGGACGGAATATCCAATGCCGTTGATTCAGAGGAGCAGATTAACGAGTACAGAAATCTTCTCAAAGAGGAGCACCTCTTTAATCTTGAGAACAACAAATACGGCTACCAGACAGGTGTATACTATATGGATATAGTCGCTGAGTGCGAAAAGGCAGGTGACTATATGATTAATGTTTCAGAAGCAATAATTGAAATTCAGTAAAAATGATCAGAAGAAAACTTGCACTGCTGGCACTAACTTTTATCTCAATTGTCTGCTTTGGACAAAACTCTCTCCTGACAGTTGACTCAATTGCAATGGCTGGTGCCAAATGGGATTTATCTGTAATTTTAGATGGTATTGTTTTAAAGCGGGCCCATTTCAATGATCAACAATTATTCTCATCCAGACAGTTTATCTCAGTTGTTGAAATAGCCCCTGAATCAAATGCAAGAGTTGAGATTTTTGCAAGTCCCGTTTTAAAGCAGACTAGCGAAATGGCTAAAGATGCCGGTGCAAAAATTGCGCTTAACGGCTCTTTCTTCAAGTTCAAAAGTGGTATTAACACAGAAGATTACAATTCTGTTGATTACATAAGAAAGGAGAACAAGCAACTTGCACCCAACACATGGCCCTCAAAGGGAAGGGCAATGCATCAGCTTGGAGCCATCGCAATCTTCAGGGGAGAGTTATTCATCCTGAAAGCAGATATGCTTCGGGAGTGGGAGAGATATATCAAAGCAGACGAGGTGCTTACAACAGGCCCTATTTTAAGGGTATCCGGAGAAGACTTAGCGTTATCTAAGGATTCATTCTACACAACAAGACATCCGAGAACAGCAGTGGGGAAAAGGGCTGATGGCACTATATTACTGTTAACAGCAGATGGAAGATCAACAGAGGCGGCAGGAGTCTCTCTTAAAGAGCTCCAGGATATAATGAGATGGCTTGGTGCAGATTATGCAATCAACCTTGACGGTGGGGGTTCTACAACCCTCTATGTAGAAGGTGCCTCTGATAATGGTGTGGTTAACCACCCTACAGACAACAGGAAATTTGACAACAAAGGTGAGCGAAAAGTGGCGAATGCCATACTGGTTCACACAAAATAGATGGAAAAAGAGATAAAGAGAGTCCTCTTTGTTTATACCAGAGACTCCACATTCATTCGTGGAGATATAGATATTTTGTCCAGACATTACGAAGTCAAAAGGCTTGTAACAGACAACAGAAATCAGGCGATTCAGCTTTTTGCCCTTTTCAGACAACTCTTCTATCTGATCTTCAATATTCGCAATTTTGATATTGTTTACATCTGGTTTGCAGACTATCACTCCTGGCTTCCATCTCTGTTTGCAAAAATTACCGGGAAGAGGTGCTATCTGGTTATTGGTGGTTATGACATCTGCAGAGTAAAAAAATACAAATACGGGAGTTTTGTAAACCCAATAAGGGGATGGATGGCCAGAAATTCTATGAGATCATCTACGGCAAATCTTTGCGTTTCTAACCATATCAGAAGAGTTGTAAGAAGTCTGGCACCTAACACTCCGGCACTGCTGGTTTACAATGGGATGAGTTTTCCTGATACCTCAAAAACAAAACTACCTCCGGAGGGTAGCAGAGGAGGAGTATTATGCGTAGCCATTTCACAAACAAGGCAAAGCTTCTTTATTAAAGGAATAGACAGATTCCTTGAGCTGGCACGAGCAATGCCTGCTCAGAAATTTACCCTGATAGGAACAGATCCGGAGAGAGCAGGTATTAAGCCTGCAGATATACCAAAAAACCTGACTATCATCCCTGTAATAGAACACTCACGCCTTACAGAATACTATCACAAATCAAAAGTATATTGTCAGCTCTCAAGAAGAGAGAGTTTCTCACTTTCGCTTGCGGAAGCTATGTTTCATGGTTGTATGCCTCTGACAACAAAAGCCGGAGGAATGCCTGAGGTGTCGGGAGGACTTGGAGAGATAATTTATGCATCAGACAGTGATATATTCAGAAGAGAGGAGAAAGAGAGTTCTGTTCATGAAGCAATCAATGCAATAGCAAGACTTGCCGCTGAAAGTGAAGATTACGCACCGGCTATGAGAGAGAGGGTAATGGCACTATTTACCATAGAAAAAAGGGAGAGAGAGCTAATCTCAATTATTTCAAGAGGGTAACATTCTTAATACCCAAACCAATCCCCTTAACAAAAGAGAATTACCATCAGCGCTCAACTGGGCCAGTACTCTAAAGTGTTTTTTTGTCTCAGGGTTATTACCCCCTTTTAACTCAGCATTTACCTCTGGGAAAAGATGTAAAACACTATTTAGTGAGCTGACAGACAAATCCCGGTGAAGCATTATTCTCCTTCGTATCCTGACCTTATATGAAAGGATCTCTCTGCTGCACATATCTTTAACCTCACCGGAGAGTCTGTTATCAAGGTAATTAAGGGCTGCAGCAACCAGTTTAAGATGTCCCAGGGTATAGGATACAGAAGAGGTATTAAACATTACATAGTGAACTAATGCATCAGGTATTATTACAACCCTTTTTGCACTCATCACAAGAAGAGGAGTAACAGAGAGATCATCTCTTAAATCTGGCAAAAATGATATCTCTCCTCTCTCATAAACCTCCCTTTTAACTAGTTTATTCCAAAGTGCAGACGGTGCCTTATTGGCCAGAATCTCCCCAATATACCTGCCTCTCTCTTCGATACTTTCAATTACCAAGGGGGACTTCACTGAAGGTGAATGTTTTTCTGAAAATCCTCTCTTCTCTTTCCAATAACCGCAAACTGATATTTCAGAGTCACTCTCATTAATAGCGCGGTAAAGCAGAGCAAGTAAATCTGGCTCAAAATAGTCGTCAGAATCCAGGTGAATAATATAATCTCCTGACGCAACCTCCATACCTCTTCTCCTGGATGCAGAGACTCCAAGATTTCTACAATTATATTCAATCCTGTATAAACCCTTTAACCAAGAGAGGGAGAGCAAACTCTCTGCAATTTCAATACTGTTATCTTTCCCGCAATCATCAATCAGAATCAGTTCAAAATCTCTGAAAGTCTGATTAATTATTGAATTAAGGGATCTCTCAATAAGTGAAGAGACCCTGTATACAGGAATTATTACTGAAACTTTTGGAGTTTTCTGTGACATTTAACAAAGATAAAAAAAAGGGGATGACCTTTCAGACATCCCCTACCTCAAGTTGACCCACCAGGATTCGAACCTAGACTGACTGAACCAAAATCAGTAGTGCTACCATTACACCATGGGTCAATGTGGTTCTCAATTGAGGGTGCAAATATATAGCTTTTTCATAAAAAACAAAAATTTTCAAAGAATCTTGAAATCAGCAAGGGTATCTCCAAGCATAAAATAGAGTAAAATCCAGAAAGCATATCTGACAGCCTTACCTATCAACATAAAGATTGCAGATTTAGTAAAATTCACCTTATAAAAGCCCAGACCAAGAGATAAGACATCACCAAAGAATGGCACCCAACTGAAAAAAGCGATGAGAGATCCGTGTTTGTCAATCCAATGTTTCTGCCTCAGTAGTTTCTCCTCCGAGACACCCATCCACTTCTCTATCCACTGCCATTTACCAAAATGGCCAATCCAGTATGATGTAAGCCCTCCAAGCCAATTCCCTGCTGTTGCCCAAAGAAATGCTAAGAGGGGATTCATTCCGGCCACTAGAACACCAATAATAAGCACATCGGAACTAAATGGCACTATAGTCGCAGCCAGAAAGGATCCGGTAAAAAGGCCAAGGAATCCATAACTTTCAAGAAATTCAATCATCTTTTTGACTTAAAAAAATCTTTAACCATTGAAGAACATGTATCTTCAAGAACTCCTTGTGAAACTTCTGTTTTTGGATGAAGAAGCGAAGGAGAGTATAGTGTATAACCCCTTTTGGAGTCTGAGGCACCATACACAATCCTTCCTATCTGGGACCATGATAGCGCTGCAGCACACATTGCGCAAGGCTCCAAAGTTACATAGAGAGTGCAATTTTCAAGATATTTCCCCCCAAATCTGGCAGTAGCCATTGTAATAGCCTGCATCTCTGCGTGAGCAGTTGCGTCATTCAATCTTTGGGTAAGGTTGTGTGCTCTTGCTATAACTGATCCGCCAGAGACAATTATTGCTCCAACAGGAACTTCATCCAGTTCCAGAGCCTTCTTTGCCTCCTTCAATGCTATCTCCATGAATCTTGAATCATCATCCGGAAGTTCACTCTCTCTTTTCATGACTATTTTTCTTCAGTAAGACTTTTAACCCCTGCAAATATACAGACAAATTGTCAGTATTGCTGATTGGCACTCCTTTTGCGTCTTATCTTTGTGCAAAATTAAATAATCATATAAACATATAATAAATTAAAAGTTTAAAATTATGAACATTAAACCACTAGCAGACAGAGTTTTGATTGAGCCTAAAGAGGCCGAAACAAAAACAGCAAGCGGCATTTACATTCCTGATACAGCCAAAGAGAAACCACAGGCAGGAAAAGTAGTTGCAGTTGGAAGCGGAAAAAAAGATGAGCCAATGGAGCTGAAGGTAGGTGACAATGTGCTTTACGGAAAATATGCAGGCACAGAGATCAATGTAGATGGAAAAGATTATCTGATGATGCGTCAGTCAGACATACTGGCTGTCCTTAACTAATTAACTAATAAATAAAACAACCAATATTATGGCAAAAGAGATAAAATTCAATATAGAGGCACGCAACCTGATGAAAGAGGGTGTAGATGCCTTGGCAAATGCAGTTAAGGTAACACTTGGCCCAAAAGGGAGAAATGTAGTTATAGACAAAAAGTATGGTTCTCCTCAGATAACCAAGGATGGAGTAACAGTTGCAAAAGAGGTGGAGCTTGAAGACCGTTTTGCAAATATGGGTGCTCAAATGGTTAAGGAAGTTGCTTCAAAGACAGCTGATCAGGCAGGTGATGGCACAACAACTGCTACTGTTCTTGCACAATCCATTATTAATGTTGGATTGAAAAATGTGACTGCCGGAGCAAATCCAATGGACCTTAAGAGAGGAATTGACAAGGCTGTTGAGGCTGTTGTTGCATCCCTAAAAAGCCAGAGTCAGTCAGTTGGTGACGATATAACAAAAATTGAGCAGGTAGCAACAATATCTGCAAACAATGATATTACCATTGGTAAGCTAATTGCTGATGCAATGAGTAAAGTTAAAAAAGAGGGTGTAATAACCGTTGAAGAGGCAAAAGGAACAGATACAGAGGTTAAGGTTGTAGAAGGAATGCAGTTTGACCGCGGTTATATATCTCCATATTTTATGACCAACCCAGAAAAGATGGAGGCTGTTCTTGACAATCCGTACATCCTAATCACAGACAAGAAGATCTCAACAATGAAAGATCTGCTTCCTGTACTTGAGCCTGTTGCTCAAAGCGGAAGAGCACTTGTAATTATTGCAGAAGATGTTGACGGGGAGGCATTGGCAACCTTGGTTGTAAACCGTCTTCGCGGAACTTTGAAAATTGCAGCTGTTAAGGCTCCCGGATTTGGTGACAGAAGAAAAGAGATGCTTGAGGATATCGCTATCCTGACAGGAGGAACAGTAGTTTCTGAGGAGAAGGGTATAAGACTGGATGCTGCCTCACTTGAAATGCTTGGTGTTGCTGAGAAAATTTCAATTGACAAGGAGAATACAACTATCGTTAATGGTTCCGGAGAGAAGAGTGCAATTGAGAAGAGAGTCGCCCAGATTCGCAAACAGATGGAGACTACTACAAGTGACTACGACAGAGAAAAACTTCAGGAGCGCCTTGCTAAACTAGCAGGTGGTGTTGCAGTCCTTTATGTTGGAGCCGCTTCAGAGATGGAGATGAAAGAGAAAAAAGACAGAGTTGACGATGCACTAAGCGCAACCCGTGCAGCTGTTGAAGAGGGTATAGTACCTGGTGGTGGTGTTGCTTACATCCGTGCCATTGATGCAATCAAGAATCTCAAAGGTGAAAATGAAGATGAGAACACCGGTATTGCAATCATCTCTCGTGCTATTGAGGAGCCGTTGAGAATGATTGTTGAAAATGCAGGCATTGAAGGCAGCATTGTTATTCAGAAAGTTAAAGAGGGCAAGGGAGACTATGGCTATAATGCAAGGACAGATAAATACGAAAACCTTCTTGCAGCAGGGGTGATTGACCCTACCAAAGTGACTCGTATCGCTCTTGAGAACGCAGCCTCCGTTGCAGGTATGTTCCTGACAACCGAGTGCGTTTTAGCAGAGAAGAAAGAAGAGAGTCCTATGCCTATGGGTGGAGGAGCTCCCGGAATGGGCGGAATGGGCGGAATGATGTAATCTTCCACCACCGGTTATTAATAAAGAGACCAGTCTTTTAACAGGCTGGTCTTTTGTTTTATATAAATCTTACAATCCCTTTATAATTACAACCGGAGGTGTAAGATATTTGGTTTTTGGTGAACCAAAGCCATGAATCAAGTGTTTAGCAAAATAAAAACTATGATTAAAATTGGTGACAAAGCTCCTGATTTCAAAGGTACGGACCAGGAAGGAAAGGAGATTAAACTGAGTGATTTTAAAGGCAAGAAGCTGGTACTCTATTTTTACCCAAAGGATAATACCCCCGGCTGTACTGCAGAGGCTTGCGACCTGCGCGACAACTATCAACGCTTTGAGGCAATGGGGTATAAAATCGTTGGCGTAAGCAAGGATAACGAGAAGTCTCATAAGAGCTTTATAGAGAAGTTCAACCTTCCCTTCCCTCTTATTTCTGATAAAGAGGCTGAGATCCTAAAAGCTTACGAAGCCTGGGGAAGAAAGAAGTTTATGGGGAAAGAGTATGACGGAATAATTAGAAAGACCTTTGTAATTGATGAGAATGGGGTTATTCTTGATATAATAGAAAAAGTGGACACAAAGGCCCACTCTAAACAAATTATTGGCTAAAACTTAGCCAACAATCCAAGCTAGGATGTGATTTTCAAAAACCTCATAATTTACCTCGAATTCCTCCTGGTGCCCATCTTTATGAAGAAACTCCACATCAACACTTCCCTCCTCTCTTGGGGAGAACCTCTTGATATTTATCTGTTTTGCAAAGTCTACATCTGTCAGAGACATTCTTTTATATAAAGCCTCTTTAACGCTCCAGTGAATAGCCAGGTGCAGATTTTTATGCCTTTCGCTAAGGTTTTCTACCTCCTCCTCTGAGAGAGCCTTTTTCTCTACTGCGGAGAAGTCCCTCCCAAGAGATTCCACATCAACGCCTACACTCTCTTCCGGATGTGTAAGCACACACACAAAACGGCTGGTATGAGATATACTTATCTCTATTAAGCTGTTTTGCAGGAATGGGCGGCCATTGTCGTGATGACCCAAATAGACCTTCCCATCAAACAATTCGTTAAGAAGCGCCCTTACTGCCAGTCTCTCCTTCCTTCTGGCAATGCTCTTGGTAAGCTGCAAATCTTCAAGCTCGTCATGAGGGATAGAGCTGAGGTTCATTAACTCCTCCTCAGTTTCAGTAATCTCCCAAACGGAAATTGTAGCCCCCCTCTCTACCTCTTTGCTGAAAAATAGTCCCATCTCCAGTTATATATTATCTTTAATATCAGTTTCATCAGAAATCTCCCCCACAATCTCCTCCAAAATGTCCTCCAGTGTGACAATTCCCTCCATTCCCCCATACTCGTCAACAACAACTGCAAGATGCATCTTCTTTTGCCTGAACTCCTCAAGCAAATCATTAATCTTCTTTACCCCCGGAACAAAATATGCCTTCCTTATATGGCCTCTCCAGTCAAAATGTTCATTCCGGTCTATATATCCAACTAAATCCTTTATATATAGAAATCCTACAACATTATCTATAGAGTCTTGGTAAACGGGAAGTCTGGAAAATCCGTTTTGTGCCGCTTTAGTCTTTACCTCATTCCAGTTCAGGCTGCTTTCAATACCCTCCACAGAGACTCTTGGTGTCATAATCTCCCTTACAGCTGTCTCGGAGAGTTTTACAATATTTAGCAACATCCCTTTCTCCTCTCCAAACTCCTCAACAGATTTAACATCCCGCTCCTCTTTACTCTCAAACACACTTTTTGCAAATGACGATAATATTTTATTGACAGGAGCAGTTACCCAAGCAGTGGCCTGAACCATCCTTCCTGTTGCAACAGCAAGTGATTGACCGTAATTAGCAGCCAGCATATTGGGGAGTATGTGTCCAAAGAGCAATATTGTTATAACTAGCACTATAAGAGGCAATAGCAATATCTCATTGCCAAATATGATATATATTAATACGGATATAGCTGTTACAAAAAATGCCGAGATCTGATAAATTGAATTAAAAAGAGAATCCGCAGCGGATACTTTTCTCTTTGAGATTTGATCCGACTCAGTTTTTGAGATGGTTAGGAGATAAATTTCGCCCGCCTTAAGAATCACATACAAGATAAGGATGAGGCCGAGCGCCATCCCCACGGGGTAATAATCATCAGTTAAGCTACTGGGAGGTTCCAACTTCTTATAAACTATGGTTATGGGTGCAAATATAGTTAATTTTTAATTGCAGCATACTTTTCCTGCATAAAGGCTGGGTAATATGACTCTTTTGCCTTGCGAAGGCCCTCCTCTCCGGCATCGTCTTCTCTGTTTATAAACTTAAGAGAAGAGGCGTGTCTCATTGCAAATTCACGGTTTATAGCCTGGTAGGCCCCTCTTATATTTGCATCTGCCTTCTCAATATGGACAATTAATGTATCTGAATTAATCTGTTCCCCAGCCGAATAAGCAATGACCTCTCCGTTCAGCCTTATAAGCCCACCTTTTAACTTTAGCTCGGGGAAGTTTGAAAGTGCTTTATTTACAGCACAAATCTCCCACATTTTTGACTGATTATCTTTACAACCATTCTCAATACACCACTTAATTGTAAACTCTCTAACCTCTGTAAGATTTTCAGAAGTAATATCTTCATAAATCCAGCCGGGCAACTCAAGGAATCTGTTTAAATGGTTCCTTTTGGACTGGAGTTTCTTTCCTGAAAGTGATATCATTTTCTCGCTCTCATAAATATAATCAAAGCTGTTCCTTGTTGGGACAAAACTATACTTACCGGGAAATAGCTCTTCCACTCGGCTTTTTGCTTCGGGAGGAAGTCCTATCATTTTAAAAGGAACACCCCTCTCATTTGCATCGGCCTCAAGCAGAGATATAACCTCTTTTAGATCTCCTTCGCCGGCAGGGAAAAGATACCTAGTCTCCTCACCCACTCCTGAGTTAAAGAGAAGAAAATCCTTATGTCTGCCAATCTTTGATTTAAAAACCTCCTCCCATATGAAAAGGTTTGTAAAGCAATACTCAGCCCCTCTGAAATCAGAGGAGGCAAGTATCTTATCAATCCACTCCTTATCTTCTAGTAAAATCTGTCTGAATTCTATCATATATTTCTATTCTAACAGCCATCTCTCCAGCAGAGAAACAACTCTCTGACGGCTCTCCTCTGGCAGCGTTGATATCCTGGCTCTGTGACTTCCTGCAGGATCAGTCACAACAACAATGTTGGAAGATTTTGGTTCATTTACCATAACAGCGCTCCACGGATCGTACTCCCCGTATATAAAAATCATTTTTGAAGTTGTTGTAGCGACAAATTTCTCAAGCTTTTTTGAAAGTTTTTTGCTGAATTTAAATTTCTGATCCTGCGGAAGGAAGAGTTTAGCAAGGTAACCCTTTGAGCTCTTGATTTTTAAAAGACCCTCAAATGGTTTGGTGTCATAACCATAATAGCCCAACTCTTTGGCTGCCTGAATAAAGAAAGATGTTGTAGGGCTCTCTTTTACAAAATAGTCAGGAGAGCTGATTTTCATCCAATAGGCAAATATCATTTTATCGTCTGCATCAAGTGCCGGAATCTCATCTGTGTTACTGCCCCATTGCCAGAGAGCAAAAGAGAATTCAAGGACTGAGTAGTCGTAAATCTCTTCCAGCGGCAAATTGAATTCATACCTCTTCTCATTGCAGAAAGAGTCAAACATTGGTTGTAGTGTAGCTCTTCTCTTTAACACCTCTCGCTGAAATGCAAGAATTTTTGCCCTCTGATCAGGCGTACCAGCAAAGTTTGCAATAAATGGCTCGTGTCTTCCATCTTCAACCCCCTTGCATAGTGGAGCTACATATGGAACGGTTATATGAACATCATCAGGGAAAAAGGCTCTGTAAAGAAGCGCTGTCTGCCCCCCCTTGCTAATGCCTGTTGCAATCCACTTCTTTTTGTATACCTCTCTGAAAATCATTGTAACATTGTGAAGATCAAAAGCTGAGTTCTCTGCTGTAAGATATTTCCAATCCTTGTTTTCAGGAGTAGATTCCAGAAAATATCTGTGTTCAACAAAAATTATATTTGTATTAAACAGCCTTGATATCTCCTCTCTGTAATTTGGATTACCTGCATACGAGGCACCATAACCCTCAGTAACCAGTACTGTAGGTCTGTCAAGGCCTGCGTGCATTACAAATACTCTTTGCCTGAACTTACCTAGTGAAGGGTCCTTATGGCTTACAGGTTGCTCTATATAGAGTACATATTTGTCTTTAAAGTCTTTACTGGCAAGTCTTTTCACATCTTTAACAGATGGTAATTTTTCTATTCTTGCCATTAAAGAGTCTGGCTCAATATCTTTAAAAATTGATGGCTGTGTTTGAAATTGCGCAATAGCATCAGGAACAGAAACAAATAGAATAGCTGCCAGAATCAGCAGTTTTAAAGAGAGTGTTGATCTTTTCATAGTAATGGTTATATCTCTGCAAAATTAGAAGAAAAAACCGTATTTTTGCGGCAAACAGATCCATAATGAACAACTTTGTACAAGAATTGAGGTGGAGGGGTATGGTTCATAACATCATGCCCGGGACAGAAGAGCATTTATTAAAGGAGCAGACAGCTGCCTATGTGGGTATTGACCCAACTGCAGACTCATTACATATAGGTCACCTGGTTAGCATTATGATGCTTAAACATTTTCAGGCCTGCGGTCACAAACCAATTGCACTGGTAGGCGGGGCAACAGGTATGATAGGTGATCCCTCTATGAAATCGGCAGAGAGGAATCTACTGGACGAAGAGACCCTCAGACACAATCAGAACGCCATCAGAGCCCAACTTGGCAAGTTCCTGGACTTTGATTCGGATTCGTCCAACGCTGCTGTTCTGGTTAACAACTACGACTGGATGAAGGAGTACACATTCCTCCATTTTATCAGAGATATCGGAAAGCACATTACTGTGAACTATATGATGAGCAAAGACTCTGTCAAAAAGCGTATTACCGGAGATGAAAAAGAGGGAATGTCCTTCACCGAGTTTACATATCAGCTTGTTCAGGGTTATGACTACCTCTATCTTTTTCAGCACCTTGGCTGCAAGCTTCAGATGGGTGGAAGTGACCAGTGGGGCAATATAACAACTGGTACAGAGCTAATCCGCAGAAAAGAGAGTGGAGAGGCATTTGCGCTTACATGTCCGCTTATTACCAAAGCTGACGGGGGAAAGTTTGGAAAAACAGAACAGGGCAATGTATGGCTGGATGCAAAATATACTTCTCCTTATAAATTTTACCAGTTCTGGCTTAATGTAAGCGATGATGATGCACAGAGATATATTAAAATCTTCACAATGCTTAATAAAGAGTCTATTGACTCCGCAATTGAATCACATCTTCAGGAGCCACACAGAAGAGAGTTACAGAAACTCCTTGCCAAGGAGGTGACAACGATGGTACATGGTGAAACAGAGTACAACAAAGCACTGGAGGCCTCAGGCATCCTTTTTGGAAATTCAACATCAGATGCTCTTAAATCTTTAGATGAAGATACTTTTCTCACTATTTTTGAAGGAGTTCCCCAGTTTACAATAAGGAAAGAGAACCTGGGAGAGAATATTGTTGAGATTCTGGCATCACGGAGTGCGGTTTTCCCATCAAAAGGAGAGTGCAGGAAGATGATTCAGGGAGGAGGAGTTGCAATAAACAAAGAGAAGGCAGATAGTCCTGATATCAGCATTACTGCTCAGGATTTGTTAAACGATAAATATATCCTCATACAAAGAGGCAAAAAGAACTACTATATACTTAAAGTTGAATGATTATGGAGGGAGAAAGCACAAGACAGCAAAAAGTTGGCAAGCAGCTGCAGAGGGATCTTGCCGAGATTATAAGGGAGAAGGGTATGACTGTATACAACGGCGCTATGGTAAGTGTTACGGCGGTAAAAGTTTCGCCTGACCTCTCTCTTGCCAGAGTTCACTTAAGCATATTTCCCTCATCCAAGGCAAAAGATGTTCTGGACATAATAAACTCAACATCTAGAGAGTTAAGATACGAACTTGGCCACAGGGTGGCAAAACAGCTAAGAATTGTTCCCGAGCTGGCATTTTTTATAGACGACTCACTCGACTATGTTGAACGCATAGACGAACTTCTTAAGAAATAGCAGCCGTGAGGCTACCCTTCTTCATAGCAAGACGATACCTCTTCGCAAAGAAGTCGCACAATGTCATTAATATCATCTCATTAATAAGC
>JAGPLK010000001.1:58168-63309 GCA_018053445.1 Bacteroidales bacterium
AAGTTAAATGAGTTGTTAGGGGAGAAATTTATCATTAAGGACAGGTTCAGTCAGAATGAAACTCTGTATAAAATGATGAGAGCAGAGAAGTTCTCTATTTACATTATATTGTTGTTTGTTGTAATAATAATCTCTTTCAATCTATACGGAAGCCTCTCTATGCTTATAATTGAAAAGGAGAGCGATGCCCGGACTTTAAGAAGTATGGGCGCTAATGAAAAACTAATCAACAGGATATTTATTTTTGAGGGCTGGATGATTTCACTGCTTGGGATGGCAACAGGTGTTATATTGGGTATAATAATATGCATAATACAGCAAAAAGCAGGAATTGTCAATATGCCCGGCAATTTCATAGTTGAAGCATATCCAGTCGTTTTAGAGGGGTGGGATGTATTAATGGTTATTGGAGGAGTCTCTCTTGTTGGATACTTATCTGCTCTGTTACCGGTAATAAATTTCAAAAAAAAATAATTTTTTTTCATTTAATGCAACGAAACATATATTGGCTGCATCTTAAAGATGTAGGTTTAGGTTTTAGTACAAAAAAAAGGCCGGTCACTTGTAGCAGGGTGACGGGCCTTTTTGATTTTATTTTAACTTAGCATTATGAAACGAACCTGCCTTATACTATTAACAGCCCTGATGATTATATCCCGGGCAACCCTTTTTGCTGAGTCAAAACCAAGAATAGCAATACTTGCAACAGGCGGCACTATTGCAGGAGCTGCAAGTGCAGCCACTCAGGCATCATACATACCTGGGGTTATAAGTCTGGAACAGATAATCTCCTCAGTTCCTGACCTCACTAAATTAGCTCACCTTAACGGAATTCAAGTCTGCAACATTTCCAGCCAGAATATTACCCCTCAGATCTGGCTTAGACTCTACAGGATATCAGATAGTCTGTTCAGCAATAATATAGCAGATGGGATTGTGATTACTCACGGAACGGATACAATGGAAGAGACAGCCTATTTTCTGAATCTTACCGTCAGACACAAACGACCCATAGTCCTTACAGGCTCAATGAGACCTTCAACATCCCTTAGTGCTGATGGTCCTTTCAATTTATATAATGCCGTTGCTCTTGCATCTTCGCCAGCCTCAGCCGGCAAGGGGGTGATGGTAGTTATGAATGACTTCATACTATCTGCAGATGATGTTACAAAAACTCACACACTTAATACAGACGCATTTAGTTGTCCTAATCTTGGACCAATGGGATATATGAGAGATGGAAAACCTGTTTTTTTCAGGGAGTCAATACTAAGACATACAACAAACAGCGAGTTTGACATTACAAATATTAAAGAGTTGCCTCAAGTGGAAATCTTGTATAGCTATGCCTTCTCATCAGCCATTGGCTTAAGAGCCTTTATTGATTACGGAGTAAAGGGTATTATTATAGCGGGTGTTGGTCACGGAAACTACAACAGGGAGTATGCCAAAGAGATGGAGAGAGGATACAGTGCAGGAGTAAGGTTTGTCAGAACATCACGAATAATTAGAGGTGGTGTTGACAAAGCTGCAGAGGAGTTTGACCTCAAACACCCTGTCGCAAGACTCAAATCCCCGCAAAAAGCAAGGATATTACTAATTTTAGCCCTTACAAAAGGGAGTACGAGTTCAGAAATTCAGAGAATATTTGATGAATACTAACGGCTGAATAGCCCATATACTGCAGATCCACTGCCGCTCATTGAGGCATATATTGCTCCCCTTGCATACATATTATGCTTTAATTGCTCAATTTCCGGGTATTTAGCAAAAATGCTCTTTTCAAAATCATTTATTACAGAGTCTTTCCACATTTCAACCGGTTGTTCAAGCAGCTTTTCCAGAGGTTCGCCTGCTCCTGATGGAGTAATACCTCTGTAAGCTTCAGGTGTTGGAACCTGAACATTTGGAACCTCTACCTCAATTTCGTATGATTCTAAAGAAGGGATTCTATACGATGTGAGAATATTTCCCCTTCCTCTCCCTATCATACCCTCTCCAAGAAGAGGATTCAATTCATCCGCATAAATAAAAAATGGGCAATCAGATCCCACTTTCGATGCAATCTCTGCCAGTTTTTCAGAAGAGAGATTAAGTCCGTAAAGTTTATTAATAGCTATTATTGTTCCCGATGCGTCTGAAGAGCCTCCCCCAAGCCCTGCACCAAAAGGAATTCTCTTAAACAGATTTATCTCTACCGGAGGAATATCAAACTCTTCTTTCATTGCATTATATGCTTTGACACAAAGATTCTGCATTGGATCAGAATCAAGAGTAAGTCCAAACAAATTTATTTTTAGCTCATTGCTCTCCGTAACCTCGAGCACATCACTTTTTCCGGCAGAAATGAAAAAGGTCTCCAAATCATGGAATCCGTCAATTCGTTTTCCAATGATTCTGAGACCAATATTCACCTTTGCTCTAGGATATACAATCATCTATCCGCATTTTGAATATCCACAGGATTTACAAGTCAAACATCCCTCCTGATAAACAAGTTCGTGAGAACCGCACTTTTCGCATTTTTTCCCGGTATCCTCTTTTGTACCATCAGGAATATATCTTTTAAGAGCCCTCTCCACGCCATTCTTCCAGTTGTTAATTGCCTCATTATCCAATTGCAATCCTGATACAAGATTAACAACATCAGTAATAGGCATACCATTTCTCAACACACCCGAAATTAGCTTGGCATAATTCCAGAACTCTTTATTGAACATATGAGAAATACCCCCTATTGTGTTTTGATAACCATATCTGTCATAAAACTGGAAGTCGTAGCGCGTTCTTCCTGCCTCATCCTTTTCCTTAACAATATGTCCCAAAGTAACAGATTTAGGAATACTGCGAGTATCATCATCAATTAGACCGGTAAAAATTTCGTATGGCTGTCCATTCATAAGACCAACAAGGGCAATCCACTGTTCAGCACCATTCTTAAAACGGATAACCTCCGCCTCCAGAGATTTAGGTCTCTCTTTTCTTTTAAGAACTTGCTCCTTAGGCTCTTTATCCCCGGCAGAAACCAAGACACCAGATCTGGATCCATCCCTGTAAACGGTTACACCTTTACATCCGGACTCCCAGGCTGTTTTATATACCTCTGAAACGAGCTCTTCAGTAACATCTTTTGGTAGGTTTACCGTTACACTTATTGAGTGATCAACCCATTTCTGCATTCTTCCCTGCATCTTAACCTTGGCAACCCAGTCTATATCGTTTGAAGTAGCTTTGTAATAAGGAGAGGTTTTTACCAGATCGTTCAGCTCCTCCGCCTTCATAGAAAGCACCACATCTTTGTCGTGGCCGTTAACCTCACACCAGTGCAGAAACTTATGGTGAAATACATAGTACTCCTCCCAAAAATCCCCTACCTCATCCTGATAGTCAAGCGACACATTTTTATCATTTGGATTAACCTTTCTACGCCTCTTGTAGAATGGAAGAAAAACCGGCTCAATTCCCGATGTTGTCTGAGTCATCAGACTTGTTGTACCGGTAGGAGCAATTGTTAAGAGAGATATATTTCTTCTCCCATGACGCTGCATAGTCTCAAACAGCTCCTCATCCTCCTTCTTTATTCTGCCAATCATAGGATTATTAACCTCCCTTGATGCTTCAAAAATAGGGAACGCACCTCTCTCCTGGGCCATAAATGTTGATGAGCGATATGCCTCAACAGCAAGGGTCTTCTGTACTTCAACAGAGAAGTCAATAGCCTTATCTGTACCATAAATAAGTCCGAGAGCAGCAAGCATATCTCCCTCAGCAGTAATCCCAAGACCTGTTCTGCGGCCTCCTAGTGTCTTCTCGCGAATTTTATTCCAGAGAAGCAGTTCTGCATGTTTAACCTCTTCATCCTCCGGATCTGCACTAATCTTATGAATGATCTGCTCTATTTTCTCCATTTCCAAATCAATAAGATCATCCATTAAACGCATCGCTTTACGAACATGGGTTTTGAACAGATCCATGTTAAAAGCTGCATTTACTGTGAAGGGATTATCAACATATGAATATAGATTAATCGCCATCAGTCTGCAAGAGTCGTAAGGACAGAGAGGGATCTCCCCGCAAGGATTTGTACTGACTGTTTTATAGCCAAGGTCTGCATAACAATCAGGTATAGACTCTCTTATAATTGTATCCCAGAAAAGAATCCCCGGCTCTGCAGATCTCCATGCATTGTGGACTATTTTTTTCCATAACTGGGATGCATCAATATCCTTTTCATACTTTGGAGAATCTGAATCAATAGGATACTGCTGACGGTATAATTTACCATGAAGAGCAGATCTCATAAATTCATCATCAATTTTAACCGAAACATTTGCTCCGGTTACTTTTCCCTGTTCAAGTTTTGCATCGATAAAGCTTTCTGAATCCGGGTGCTTTATAGATATTGAGAGCATAAGAGCGCCTCTTCTTCCATCCTGGGCAACCTCCCTTGTTGAGTTTGAATACCTCTCCATAAAAGGTACAACTCCTGTGGATGTAAGAGCACTGTTGAGTACCGGACTGCCGGCAGGTCTGATATGAGAGAGGTCGTGACCAACTCCCCCTCTTCTCTTCATAAGCTGAACCTGCTCCTCATCAATCCTCATTATTCCACCATAGGAATCAGCAGGTTTTTTATGACCAATCACAAAACAGTTTGACAAGGAGGCAATCTGGTGGGTATTACCAATACCTGTCATAGGACCACCCTGAGGAACAACATATTTAAAGTCCCTCAAAAGCTCTAATATCTCATCAGCAGACATAGGATTAGGATACCTCTCCTCAATGCGGGCAAATTCAGCTGCAAGTCTCTGGTGCATCTCCTCAGGGGACTTCTCATACAAATTGCCGAAGGAGTCCTTCATAGCGTATTTGTTGATCCATACAGATGCGGCTAAGTCATCCCCTCTGAAATAATCCAGGCTTGCAGCCATTGCCTCTTCGTAGGTATAAGTTTTCATAAGTCTGTTGTATTTGTTTTCGACAGAAAAAGCCGACGGGGTTATTCCGCCGACTTTCACAAAAATATAGTAAATGGGTTAATAAGGGGGTCTGTTTACAAGTTATTTATTAACCGAATTATCAACACCCCAAATGGTTAAAATGTATCTTAATTACTGATTGGCAGCTCTTATCCAAGT
>JAGPLK010000001.1:63409-76412 GCA_018053445.1 Bacteroidales bacterium
CTTTCACAAAAATATAGTAAATGGGTTAATAAGGGGGTCTGTTTACAAGTTATTTATTAACCGAATTATCAACACCCCAAATGGTTAAAATGTATCTTAATTACTGATTGGCAGCTCTTATCCAAGTCTGATTTCTACCAATAATACCAGACTTATCCAGAGATCCTCTAACTTTCAGATTGCCGGTTTTTTTGTCGTAAGTCATAGAGCAGTTGTACTCCTTACCATTGGCAGGATCAAGTATTTTGCCCCCGGAAAGTTTCTCTCCGTCCGCTCTCATACCTGTCACATTTACCATCCCTTTTATCTTTACATTATGTTTGCTTCCGGTGCAATTTACACACCTTCTTTCAGGGTCTCCTGTAAGGAGGTTAACTATTTTCCCTTCATATATACCTGATGGAGCTTTATATATTTCAACGATACTCTTTCTGTTTCCATCTTCGTCTATAGTATACCACTTGCCAACAATATTTGAGGGTTGTGCAAACAATGGCGTTGCAAATAACATTATTGCAGCCAGTAATTTAATTGTTCTCTTCATAAATATTAATGTGTTAGGGTTATCATTTTCAGCAGCAGTTCATACTGCAATTTGTACAATGGCTAAATTCACCTCTGAGTCTGCTCTCCACCATATTTTGAAGCCTGTCTCTAAGCTCGTGGTTATCTATCTCTTCCAGAACATCGTACACAAATGCAATCTGCTGGAGAAGTTTTGCCTCTGCTGCACCAATTCCCCTTGAACGCATATAAAAGAGTGCATTTTCATCTAATCGGCCACTGGTAGCGCCGTGAGAACATTTGACATCATCTGCGTATATCTCCAGCTGAGGTTGTGCGTAAACTTTCGCTTTACGGGAGAGAAGCAGATTATGGTTGCTCTGATAAGCCTCCGTCTTCTGGGCATCCTTTGCAACAACAATTCTTCCTGAAAAAGAGGCTTTAGCCTCGTTGTCAAGAATACCCTTAAACAGCTGTTTGGAAACACAGTGGGGAACCATATGATTCATCATGACCTTTGTATTAATTTGCTGTTTTCCGTCTGCTAAATATATCCCGTTAAGTTCACACAGGGCACCCTCTCCGTTAAGATTTGCCTCAATGCTGTTCTCAAGGAGAGCCCCGTGAAGCGTAACAATATTGACTCTTACAAATGAACCCTTGTTCAGGTTAATTGAAAAATTAATCTTATGAGTAGAGAGATTGTGCTCATTTTGCATTACAACTATATGAGAGGTTGAGTTCTCTGCAGCTTCAATGTTGATTGCAGATTCCGTAATGAACTCATCAAGCGTAAGGGTGTGGGTACATATAAGGAAACTAGAAGAAGAACCCGCTCCCAGCTTTATTTTGTTAGTCATTGAGACTGGTGAAGTATTATTGCTATCTCTTATACTTATTAGCTGTATAGAGCCCTCTTGTGAGGTTCCCTCAGGGACATCAATTACAAAACCATCTTCATCTCCAGATACAATTGTAATTCCAGATTCATCACTATAGGACTCCCTAAGGATCCCATTCATAAGATAAACCTGCCCTGTATCCTCAAGAGGTACACGGCACCTGAAAACCTCAGGAATCTCCGGTGCATATTTTACCTTTAGTCCCATATTACTCTCCTTTTATCAGCCAGTCGTACCCTCTCTCCTCAACCTCTAAAGCCAGCTCCTTGCCTGCTGTTTTAATTATTTTTCCATCATACAAAACATGTACAACATCCGGAATAATATAATCAAGAAGCCTTTGGTAGTGAGTAATTATTATAAATGAATTATCCTTGGTTTTAAGCTTATTTACTCCTGCTGCCACAATTCTTAATGCATCAATGTCAAGACCACTATCTGTTTCGTCAAGTATAGCAAGCTTTGGCTCAAGCATAGCCATTTGGAAAATTTCATTCCTCTTCTTCTCCCCTCCTGAAAAACCAACATTAACACCTCTGCTGGAGAAGGAATTATCCATTTCAACAACTGCCATCTTCTCTCTCATTAATTTAAGAAATTCAGCAGCTGTCATAGGTGGCAGATTTTGAAACTTCCTCTTCTCATTAATAGCAGTCTTCATAAAGTTAACATTGCTAACTCCGGGGATCTCCACAGGATACTGAAAGCCAAGAAATATGCCCATCCTTGCCCTCTCCTCAGGATCAAGTTCAAGCAAATTCACCCCTTCGTAAATCACCTCTCCGCCCGTAACTTCAAATGTATCTCTACCTGCGAGCACAGAAGAGAGAGTGCTCTTTCCGGAACCGTTAGGGCCCATTATTGCGTGTATCTCACCGGGATTTACCTTTAAATCTATCCCTTTTAAAATCTCCTTTCCATCTATTGAGGCTCTTAAGCCTTTAATTGTAAGCATATATAAATTATATTATTTACTATTTGTTCTCTTTCCACATTTTTCTCCACATTGCAAATCCCATAAATGCAAGTATAAGGTATCCAGCACTTACCATTGGCAGAAAAGCAAGCCCTGCAAGCAGATAAAGTGTAATATTCGTTGTGTTGACAATGAACCAGACTCCCCAGCAATCAAGTTTCTTCTGAGCGGAGAGATACTGAGCTATTAGAATAGCGCCCGTAACAAAGGCATCCAGATATGGCCTCCTTGCCTCGTTGAAAACAGATGGGAAGAGGTCATCTAGAAAGGTAAGCACTACTCCCCAGAGAACCATAAAGAGCACCATCGCACCAATGTAAAGGGCGCGCTCTTTTACTGTTAACAAAGTAATTCTTAATTGTTTTTTACTGTTAGCCTCCTCTTTTGCCGGGTGGGTCCATCTCCAGTGGCCATAGAAATTTATCGCAAATGATATTGGCTGCACCAACATGCTTGAGTAGAGTCCTTTCTGATAAAAAAGGATAAAAAGCAGGATGTTGTAAGCATAACCAACCCAAAAATTGGCAACTTTTGCCCTGGTAGCCAGATAAACACATGTTAATCCTGTTGCCACCGACAGAGTCTCAACCAGACTAACGCCCTGGCCTCCTATTGAGAAAAGAATATTATCTATACTAAAAAGACTCTCCATTTTATGCTTTTTTTAACCAACACTTCCCTCAAGTGTTACCTGCAGAAGCTTCTGTGCTTCAACTGCAAACTCCATCGGAAGCTGGTTTAGTACCTCTTTTGCATAACCGTTTACTATCAGCCCAACCGCATCCTCTGTTCCAATACCTCTTTGCTGACAATAAAAAAGCTGATCTTCAGAAATCTTTGAAGTAGTAGCCTCATGCTCCAGTATTGCTGTCTCATTTTCATTCTCTATGTAGGGAAAAGTGTGTGCTCCGCATTTATCTCCTAATAACAGAGAATCACACTGAGTGTAGTTTCTTGCGAATTCTGCATTTGGTAAAATTTTCACAAGACCTCTGTAACTATTCTGACTTACCCCGGCAGATATACCCTTACTAACAATCCTGCTTCTGGTATTTTTACCAATATGAATCATTTTTGTTCCGGTATCCGCCTGCTGATGATGATTTGTCACAGCTACCGAGTAAAACTCTGAAATAGAATTATCTCCCCTTAGAATTGTGCTTGGATATTTCCAGGTTACAGCAGAGCCGGTCTCTACCTGAGCCCAGAATAACTTGCTGTTTTCACCCTTGCAAATTCCTCTTTTTGTTACAAAATTATATATGCCTCCCCGGCCGTTCTTATCTCCGGGATACCAATTCTGTACTGTAGAGTACTTAACCTCTGCATCCTTCATCACAACTATCTCCACAACAGCTGCATGAAGCTGATTCTCGTCTCTCTGAGGTGCTGTACACCCTTCAAGATAACTCACATAAGAGCCCTCCTCAGCTATAATAAGAGTCCGTTCAAATTGTCCTGTACCCTTTGCGTTTATTCTGAAATAACTTGAGAGCTCCATCGGGCACCTCACTCCTTTGGGAATATAGCAGAATGAGCCGTCGGAAAATACTGCAGAATTTAAAGCTGCATAAAAATTATCCCCGTATGGAACTACAGAAGCCAGATACTTCTGGACAAGATCCGGATAGTCTCTGACAGCCTCGGAAAAGGAGCAGAATATTATCCCCTTCTCGGCAAGAGACTCCCTAAAGGTTGTTTTAACAGAAACCGAGTCAAAAACAGCATCCACAGCTACTCCGGCAAGAACATTTCTTTCGTCAAGGGGAATACCAAGTTTTTCAAAGGTTGCCTGTAACTCGGGATCTATTTCCCCTCCGGGATTCATCTTTTTTGGAACGGCAAAATATATAACCTCCTGGAAATCTATTGGAGGAATATTTAGATGCGCCCAAGATGGCATCTTCATTGTAAGCCACTTTCTGTAGGACTTAAGTCTAAACTCAAGCATCCACTCCGGCTCCTCCTTTTTCCGGGAGATCATCCGGATAATATCTTCGTTGAGCCCTTTTGGAAAATACTCCTGCTCAATATCGGTTTCAAAGCCGTGCTCATATTCGGCCTCTGTTACCTTCTGAATTATATCATTTTCACTCATCGTGGCGCAAAGTTATATCATTTAAACTATTTTTGCATACAAATATCTCCTTATGACCTCTAAAGAAAACAATCAACCCCAAAGGACCCCAATAGAGAGTACCGGCAAAATAAAACTTATTGAGAGGCTCCTTTCATTTGAGGGCAATACTCTGAATGAAAACCTCTTCAGCTACGAAAGCTCAGGTGGCAACTTTATGACCTCTCACTCATTACTGCTTGAGGGGACAGATTTTGATCTCGTTTATCACCCTCTCAGACACCTGGGTTACAAATCTGTAATTTCGGTCCTTGGCCCCATTTATGCTCAGCTGCATACTCCTGTATCCATCTCAGTAAGAATCGGCCTATCTGCCCGTTTTTTTACCGAGGATGTTGAGGAGCTCTGGGATGGTATGAGGGCTGCTATGAAAGAGCATAACATTGAATCAACAGCTCTCGATCTTTTGCCATCTCTCACAGGTCTCACAATTTCGCTTTCATCCATTGGAAAACAACATAAGGAGATCTTTGTTCAACGCAACACTCCTGCTTCCGGTGATCTTATCTGTATATCAGGATCTCCCGGAGCTGCATTTATGGGGCTTCAGGTTCTGGAGAGGGAGAAGAGAGTCTACGAAGGGAATCCGGATGTTCAGCCAAAACTGGGAGACTATAAATTCATCCTTAAAAGATACCTCTCACCGGATCTCGATACAACCTTATCTGAAACACTTAAAAACAATGGATTAATTGCATCGGACGGAGAGTTTTTAACTAAAGGTCTCTCAGATGCAGTTAAAAGGATTTGCCACCGGAACAATCTTGGGGCCCATATTTATCTTGATAAAATTCCTATTGCTACACAAACATTCAGTATGGCCGATGAAATAGGGATGGATGCAACCACAGCCGCACTTAATGGCGGTGACGATATGCTTCTACTTTATGTTATACCATTGAAGCTATACGAAACCTTGAGCAAGGAGATTCCTGCCCTGGATATTATAGGTCATTTAACAAATTCAGGCAGCGGAGCAATGCTTATTACTCCGGATGGTAGTCCAATTCCACTAAAAGCTCAGGGTTGGGGTGATTGACCATTCAATTCCGTTTGCTTCCAGATAGTTTAACAAAACATCTGTTAATGCTACCGAGTATTTTATCGAGACAAATTCAACAGAGATCTGGGTTTCGTAATCCAGAATTTTAACGACGACTCTTGTTGAACCCTTATTCTCCTTGAAAATATTTGTCAAATCTCTTCTGAGATTTTTTGTAATCATAGAGACTGGCAATGAAAGAGTTATGCTTTTAATAAAATCCTCTCGTGTATTTGAGAGAAGTCTCATACTCCTCACCTTTAATTCGCAGTCAACCTGTTTAGCAGAATCATCCCCATTATTCTGGAAACCATATTTCTGAAGAATTGCAACCTTAATCAGCAAAGGGGTTCCGGGATGGGTGTACTTCATAAAATTTTCGTAATCTTTTCCAAAAAGCGAAAATTGAATAGTCCCATTAAAATCCTCTACGGAAAATGAGACAAAAGGTCTCCCTGTCTTAGTAACAGAGCTCTTTGAATTGGTAACCATTCCGGCAATTATCATCTCCTTCCCTCTGAGGCTTGAATCCTGAAGAGCCTGCGATGCCAGTTCAGCTGCCTCTCCTATTGTATTTGAAGTGAATGTTTTTATCTCAAACCTGTATTGATCTAAAGGGTGAGCTGAAAGAAACATCCCTACAAGTTCCCTCTCCCTTTTTAGCAGCTCCATTTTGTCCACCTCCATTGCAACAGGAATCTCCGGTCTTACCGGCTTAATGCTTTCGTGAGTTCCAAACAGGGAATTCCCCAAAGCAATGGTGTCATTATGGAATCGCTGACCATATTTGTAAAGTATCTCGACAAAAGGCTCATCCCTTGTACCGGGTGCAAGATACTGCTCTCTTTTAACGGGCTCAAAATAGTCGAATGCACCTGCATAAATCAAAGACTCTATTGTCTTTTTTCCTACCACGGATGGGTTTACCCTCTCTACAAAATCAAAAATTGATTCAAAAGGGCCGCCTGTATCTCTTGTTGAAACAATATTTTCTACAGCTCCAAGTCCTACTCCCTTAATACCGGCCATACCAAACCTTATATTTCCCTTTCTGTTTACAGTAAACTTGTAATCACTCTCGTTTACATCCGGGCCAAGGACAGAGATTCCCATTCTTTTGCACTCATCCATATACTTTGTTATCTCATCCATATTGTCCAGGTTCCTGCTCAGGGTAGCTGCCATAAATTCGGCAGGGTAATGAGCCTTGAGATATGCAGTCTGATATCCAATCCAGGCATAACAGGTTGAGTGAGATTTGTTAAATGCATATTGAGCAAAGGCCTCCCAGTCTTTCCAAATTTTTTCCAGAATCTCTATGGTATGGCCATTCCCGGTTCCGCCTTTAATAAATTGCTCCTTAAGGCTATCCATCATAGACTTAATCTTCTTACCCATAGCCTTTCTGAGTCCATCGGCCTCCCCTTTTGAAAATCCGGCCACTTTTTGGGAGAGAAGCATCACCTGCTCCTGATATACGGTAATTCCGTATGTATCCTCAAGTATCTCCTTCATCTCCGGCAGGTCATACTCAATCTGTTTCAGCCCCCTCTTTCTGTCAACAAAATCCGGGATATAGTCCATAGGACCTGGTCTGTATAAAGCATTCATTGCTATAAGATCCTCAAATCTCGTAGGCTTTAGCTCTCTCAGCCATTTCCTCATTCCATCACTCTCAAACTGAAAAGTTGCAATACTATCTCCCCTGCTGAACAGCTCAAATGTCTCCTTATCATCAATAGGGATTGAATTGATATCAACCACAACCCCCCTGGATTTTCTTATGTTTTCTACAGCCTCCTTCAGTATAGAGAGGGTTTTTAAACCTAGAAAGTCCATCTTGAGCATTCCAACCTTCTCAATCTGAGAACCATCATATTGCGAAACCCAGATATCCTCTCCGGTATCTTTATCTTTTGCAATACCAATCGGAATAAATTCTCTTAAATCATCTCTCCCTATTATAATTGCGCATGCGTGGACTCCCGTATTCCTTACATTACCCTCCAACTTCCCCGCAAATTCCATTGTATCCCTTACAAGAGGATCTGACGATTCAAATGCATCTTTAATTTCAGGGACAAGTCTTCTGCAGTTTTCCAAATTAACCTCCGGCGCCTTTCCTGAGCTGTCTGCGGGGAATTTATTGGGAACAAGTTTAGCAAGTCTGTCTGACTCAGAGAGAGGCAGGTTCTGGATTCTGGCAATATCTCTTATGGCACTTTTGGCAGCCATTGTACCAAAAGTTATAACATGTGAGACATGATCCTTCCCGTATTTATCCTCAACATATTTAAGAACCTTTGAGCGTCCGTCATCATCAAAATCGATATCAATATCCGGCATAGATATCCTGTCCGGGTTGAGGAAACGCTCAAAGAGGAGGTCATATTTCAGAGGGTCTATATCTGTAATTTTCAAGCAGTAAGCCACAACCGAGCCTGCCGCAGAACCCCTACCGGGCCCCACCCAAACACTCATATCTCTTGCAGCGGCAATAAAATCCTGGACAATAAGAAAATAGTCTGGATATCCCATTTTTTTTATGGTCCCCAATTCAAAATCTATCCTCTCTGTATGCTCAGGTCTAAGCTCTCCATATCTTATTTTTGCACCTTCATAGGTTAAATGCCTGAGATATTCATCAGAATCTGAAAAAGTATCCGGTATTGGAAAGTGAGGCATAATAGGGTCTGAATCTATTTTAAACCTCTCAATTTTATTTGCTATCTCTACTGTACTCTCAAGAGCTTGAGGGACATCGGCAAAAATAGCCTCCATCTCCTCCTGTGATTTAAGATACTCCTGTTTAGTATACCTGAGACGGTCCGGACTTGAGTAATCTGAATTTGTTGTAAGACAAATAAGCCTGTCATGGGCCTCTCTGTCCTCCTGAGCAACAAAATGGACATCATTAGTTGCAACAACTTTAACATTAAATTTTTCAGCAAGCTGAAGGATAACTTTGTTTACACGCTCCTGAAGTTCAAAAGTGGATTTATCAGCCCCCTCAACATCTGTCTGATGCCTCTGAAGCTCCAGATAATAATCTTCTCCAAACAGATTTTTATACCACTTGACAGTGTTCTCTGCATCTTCAATATTTCCTGCCATTATAGCCCTTGAGACCTCTCCGGCAAGACAGGCTGAAGTACAGATGAGGTTCTCATGATATTTCTCAATAAGCTCTCTGTCAATTCTTGGTTTATAATAAGTGCCCTCAATAAAAGCATATGAAGAGAGTTTAATCAGGTTTTTGTATCCCTGCAGGTTCTTTGCAAGGAGTACAAGATGATAGCTGCTTTGATCCTCTCTGCCCCTTTTGTCAAACCGGCTCCCTTTAGAGACATAAAACTCACTTCCAACAATGGGTTTTACAGATGAGGTTTTATCTGCAGTATCCAGAAACTCCTTTACCCCAAACATATTTCCGTGATCTGTAATAGCTAGTGCAATCTGGTTGTCCTGAGCTGCTTTTTTAAAGAGGTTTTTTATAGATGCAGCACCATCCAGAATAGAATACTGAGTATGAACGTGAAGATGAACAAAGGGCATTTCCAGAATTTTTCAGAGTTATTTTTTTGAGCCATAAAGATAGAAAATTAGGGCCGACGATTTTTCGCCGGCCCCGTAAATTATAGCCTATGGATTATCGATTTTTTCTATACCAAAGACCTGCCGGTCATTTCAGGAGGTGTCTCCACTCCCATCATTTTTAGAATTGTTGGAGCAATATCTGCAAGAATACCATTTTCAACTTGCTTAATATCATCATCAACAACTATAAATGGTACAGGATTAAGCGAGTGGGCTGTATTTGGAGAGCCATCCGGATTAACCGCATTATCTGCGTTTCCGTGATCTGCAGTTACCAGGACTGAGTATCCATTTGCCTTTGCAACCTCAACAACCTCGCCGGCACACTTATCTACTGTCTCCACTGCTTTTCTTATAGCATCATAAACTCCTGTATGACCTACCATATCCCCATTGGCAAAGTTTAGTATTATCAGGTCATTTGTGCCCTTTTCCAGCTCCTTTACAAGTGCATCTTTTATTTCAAAAGCACTCATCTCTGGTTTTAGGTCATATGTGGGAACTTTTGGAGAGCTTATCAGTATCCTGTTCTCATTCTCAAAAGTTGCCTCCCTGCCTCCGGAGAAGAAAAATGTAACATGTGCATACTTTTCTGTCTCGGCAATCCTGAGCTGGCTCTTACCTGCCCTTGAGACAACCTCGCCCAGTGTTCTCTGAACATTCTCCTTATCATAAAGTATGTGAAGACCCTTAAATTTATCATCATAAGGAGTAAGAGTACAATAGTAAAGAGGCAGAACCCTCATATCAAGCTCAGGCATATCTGACTGTGTGAGGACTTGAGTAATCTCTCTTGCCCTGTCATTTCTGAAATTAAAGAAAATTACTGCATCACCCTCTTTGATAGTACCTACAGGATTTCCCTCTTCATCAACAGCAACCAGCGGAGTTATAAACTCATCTGTAATGTCGCTGTCATATCTCATCTGCATTGCCGCAACTCCATCTGTAAATGAATCCCCCTTGCCTCTTACCAGCAAGTCGTAGGCAATTTTTACCCTCTCCCACCTTTTATCTCTGTCCATTGCGTAGTACCTGCCAATGATTGAGGCAATTTTGCCCCCGCTTTTTGAAAGGTGCCCCTGAAGTTGTTCAATATATCCCTTACCACTCTTTGGATCTGTATCCCTTCCATCCATAAAAGCGTGAACAAAAATGTTCTCAATCCCCTGCTCTTTAGCCAAAGTAAGGAATGCAAAAAGATGCTCCATTGAGCTGTGTACACCACCATCACTCATAAGCCCCATAAAGTGAAGAGATTTTCCGGAGCTCTTTACATAATCATACGCAGCTTTGATCTGCGAGTTATCAAGTAGCTTACCCTCTCTGCAAGCTTTATTTATCTTTACCAGATCCTGGTAAACAACTCTGCCGGCACCAATATTCAGGTGACCTACTTCAGAGTTACCCATCTGCCCCTCAGGAAGACCGACATCCTCTCCGCTGGCTGATAAAAATGAGGTTGGATATTTGGCTCTGAGTTTATCAATATTTGGTTCACCTTGGGTGTAAATTACATTCGTATTGTCTCGCTTCCCCTCTCCCCAACCGTCAAGAATCATCAAAAGTACCTTCTTATTCATTTTATTGATTAATTTTGTTGTCAAATCACTGAAGCAGTATCATACTGCAAAAATCGGGCAAAATTACAAATTATGCATAAAAAGAAAAATTCATCTCGCCAGCCTCGCGGAGATAAAAGTCGTGGCAGAAGGGAAGAGACCACTGGCAAAGTAAGCATGACCCGGGAGGGGTATGCATTTATCATCCGTGATGGTATTGAAGATGATGTATTTATTCCGGCTTCAAGAATGCGAGGAGCTTTGCATGGAGATATCGTCAGAGTATCAATTGTAACAAAGAAAAGCGGCACCAGAAGGAAAGAGGGAGAGATTACTGAGATAATTGAAAGAACAAAAAGGCCGTTTATTGGAATATTACAGATAGTTGGAGAAGAGGCCTGGGTAATTTGCGAAAACAAATTTATGCCTCACGATATCAGAATCCTTAAAGGGGGATACAGTTCAGACCAGCACGGTAAAAAAGTCGCAGTAATGGTTGATGAGTGGCCAAGAAGCTCAGATGAACCAATTGGGCATATTATTGATGTACTGGGTGTTCCCGGAGAGAACAACACTGAGATGCACGCAATTCTCACAGAATATGGTCTGCCTTTTAAATTTGACCCCTCTGTAGAAAAAGAGGCCGATAAAATTGATGACAGGATTGACCAGAAAGAGATTAAAGCCAGAAAAGATTTCAGAGGAGTAACTACCTTTACTATTGACCCGGCTGATGCCAAAGATTTTGATGACGCACTCTCAATCAGAAAGCTTCCGGAGGGAAACTGGGAAGTAGGAGTACACATTGCAGATGTCACACATTATGTAAGACCCGGATCTCTTGTTGACAAAGAGGCTCTCGAGAGGGCAACATCTGTTTACCTTGTGGACAGAACAGTTCCAATGTTACCAGAAAAGCTTTCTAACAAACTTTGCTCATTAAGACCAAATGAAGAGAAACTATGCTTCTCTGCAGTTTTTGAAATAACAGAAAAAGGGAAAGTTGCCAACAGGTGGTTTGGTAGAACCATTATTGAATCCGATTACAGATTCAGCTACGAAGAGGCTCAACAAATTATTGAGACAAAGACAGGACCTTTGAAAGATGAGATGCTTAAACTTCACTCTCTTGCATATCTCCTGAGAGAGGAGAGGTTCCGCTCCGGTGCAATAAGCTTTGAAAGACCGGAAATGAAAGTTGAAGTTGACAGCAATGGAAAGCCCGTAAGAGTGTACCAGAAGATATCAATGGACTCTAACTGGCTTATTGAAGAGTTTATGCTTCTTGCAAACAGAGAGGTTGCATACTTCATTGGGGCAAAAGGGAAACAGGCAAAGACTTTTGTATACAGAATCCACGAAGAGCCTAACATGGAGAAGATAACGCTTTTTCGTACATTCGTGAAACATTTTGGTTACGAGATGAGCCCAACCAAAAATGCCCGCGAATTATCGTCAGAACTTAATAAATTGCTTACATCTGTTAAGGAAAAACCTGAAGCAGGAGCTATTGAGATTATGGCATTACGATCCATGGCCAGGGCAAGATATTCAACGGATAATATGGGTCATTACGGTCTTGCTTTTGACTATTATACACACTTCACATCTCCTATCAGAAGATATCCTGATATGATGGTTCACAGACTCCTTGCACTATACCTTGATAAAGGAAAATCTCAGGATAAACAATATTTTGAAGAGCGCTGCAAATACTCAAGCGAAAGAGAACAACTTGCAACAGACGCAGAGAGAGCCAGCATAAAATATAAGATGGTTGAGTTTATGCAGGACAAGGTTGGGATGACATTTGGAGGAAGCATATCCGGAATTACTGAATGGGGGATGTTTGTTGAAATTGACGAGACAAAAGTAGAGGGGCTTGTTGCTCTGAGAGATATAAAAGAGGACTACCTTCAATTTATGGAAGAGTCAATGTCTCTTTACGCAAAAAGAAGCGGAAAGCGCTTTATTTTGGGAGATGCAGTCAAAATTAAAGTAGAAAAGGCAAACCTTGAGCAGAAACAACTTGATTTTTCTCTTGTTTGGGAAGATCCTGTTCAAGAAAATCAGCCTGTAAAAAAATCAACCAAAAGAGTTGAACATAAAAAAAGAGGGGGTAAATAACCCCCTTTTTTCAACTGCTTAATTCCCGGAGCTATTTTGCCGGCTCAAGTTCTATGGTAAAATGCCTCATTATAGGAAGCTCCTTCTTGATTAAGTAACCTCTTGTTATGTTTTCACGACGATCAAAAACATTTTTAAGGGCAGCGGCAATATAAT
>JAGPLK010000015.1 GCA_018053445.1 Bacteroidales bacterium
TGGACATTCTCTTTCCCAAGAGCCTCAACAGCAAGTGCAGCAACCAGTGCGGAGTCAATACCGCCTGAAAGTCCAAGAACAGCACACTCTCTGCCTGCTTCCCTGAAAAATAATTTAATGGAGCTGACAATTCTGTCGTGAAGAGGTTTGGGATTAAGATTTATCATAATCAGAATATAAAGCTTGTGCTAATTGATTTGTAGTTATATACTTTGTCAATAACATCTGCAAATATTTCAGCTACTGAAAGCACTCTGATTTTTGAAGCCTCCTGGTCCGGACGAAGTGTTAAAGGAATTGTATCAGATATAATGACCTCTTTAAGCGCACTGCCCTCTATTCTTTCGAATGCCGGACCGGATAATACTGCGTGAGTTGCAAGGGCTCTTACGCTTAACGCTCCTTTCTCCATTAACATATCGGCAGCCTTTGTTATTGTTCCTGCCGTATCAATCATATCATCAATTATGATAATATTTTTTCCCTCTACATCTCCAATCGCAGTCATTGAGCCAACAACATTGGCCTTCTCCCTGGATTTGTGGCAAATAATCAGAGGGCATCCCAGTATTCTTGAGTAAGCATTTGCTCTTTTAGCTCCACCCATATCAGGAGCTGCTATTGACATATTATCAAGTTTGAGATCTCTCAGGTAAGGAAGGAAAATTGAACTGGCATATATGTGATCTACAGGGATATCAAAAAATCCCTGTATCTGATCTGCATGAAGATCGGCAGTCATAACCCTGTCACAACCGGCAGCCTCCAAAAGATTTGCAACCATTTTTGCCCCTATCGGAACTCTTGGCCTGTCTTTACGGTCCTGCCTTGCCCATCCAAAGTAAGGCATTACTGCTATTACCTTATATGCCGATGCTCTCTTTGCAGCATCTATCATAAGGAGTAATTCAAAAATATTCTCTACAGGCGGGATGGTGCTCTGAACAATGAAAACGGTTGCCCCCCTTACGCTCTCTTCAAGAGCCGGCTGAAACTCTCCGTCGCTGAATACTGTTACTGATGACCTTCCCAGTTCAAGTCCCAGGGAACTGGCAATTTTCTCTGCAAGGTATCTGGAGCTTCTGCAGGCGAAAATCTTAATCTGATGTTGATGATCCATTATTCTGTTTTTATTTTCTGTCCAAAATTGTTGCAATACAGGAGAGGATCTCCTCTCTTCCCAGCCCGCTCTCGGCTGAGGAGGCAAAAGTCATTGGAAGCTCTTCCCAGTACTCCAGCAAAACTTTTGAGTTCTCCTCAAGTCTGTTTTGCAGAGCAACTTTGCCGAGTTTATCTGCCTTTGTGTATATTATGGCAAAAGGGACCTCGGCTTTACCAAGCTCAATAAGGAAACTAAGATCAATTTTCTGAATAGCGTGTCTGCAATCAAGCAGTACAAACAAGAACCGGAGCTCTTCAGATTCGTTGATGTAATTAGTTACAATCCCGCTTAGCTTGGCTCTTATACTCTTGGATAGCTTTGCGTAGCCGTAGCCGGGCAAATCCACCAGGTACCAGGAGTCGTTAATCAAAAAGTGGTTTACCAATTGTGTTTTTCCGGGGGTGGAAGAGGTGTGTGCAAGCTTTCCCTGCATACACAACGCATTGATAAGCGATGATTTGCCCACATTGGACCTGCCAATGAATGCAAACTCAGGCAACCTAAGGGAGGGTTTTTCACTCACTCTCCCGGAGCTGCCGGAAAATACCGCTTTGCTTATTTTCATACTCTGGAATTATGCCGCAAAGGTACAATTTTATGCTTATATTTGTATGGTGACCAATAAAAAATCCAAGATAGTATGAGAGAAGGGAGTAGCATAGGGCTGCTGGAGTTGCAGGAGGAGATTGGGGGAGCTTTGGAGAGAGCACTTCAGAGAAGTTACTGGATCAGAGCAGAGATTAGTGAAATTAAGCATCAATCAACCGGACACTGCTATCTTGAGCTTGTAGAAAAAAGGCCGGGTGAAGAGGGAATATCAGCAAGAGCACAGGCAATAATTTGGTCCTCTACCTACAGAATTCTGAGACCCTATTTTTCAACCACAACAGGAGAGGAGCTTACAAGAGGAATGATGATTCTGATCAAAGCCCAGGTACAGTACACTCCACTCTACGGACTCTCCCTTATTATATCTGATATTGATCCTTCATACACAGTAGGAGAGCAGGAGCTTAAGAGACAGAAGACAATTCAGAGGCTGAGAGATGAGGGGATGTTTGATATGAACAGTACTCTTGAACTGGCAGACTTGCCCGGCCGGATAGCTGTAGTATCATCAGAGGGAGCTGCCGGATACAGAGATTTTATAAAGCATCTTCATAATAACGATTATGGATTCAAATTCACTGCAGAACTCTTCTCCTCCTCCATGCAAGGTGTTGCGGCTTCTGCTGAGATCATAGCAGCACTCGAAAGAGTAGCTCTCAGAGCAGATGAATTTGATCTTGTCGTCATTGTCAGGGGAGGAGGCTCTGTTCAGGATTTATCCTGTTTTGATGATTACGAATTAGCTGCCAACATTGCTCAGTTTCCTCTCCCTGTAATAACAGGTATTGGCCACGACCACGATGTCCATGTAGCCGATATGGTTGCATTTGCCGGTCTTAAAACACCTACTGCCGTAGCTGATTTTATTATTGATATTTTTGCCTCAGAGGAGCAGCGTCTCTCTTATCTTATACAGAGACTTAATCTTGCTGTAAGGGGAAGAAATGCAGAGGAGACTGCTCTGATTGACAAAATTGAAGCA
Source organism: Bacteroidales bacterium (assembly GCA_018053445.1). Taxonomy (GTDB): domain Bacteria; phylum Bacteroidota; class Bacteroidia; order Bacteroidales; family UBA932; genus Bact-08. The sequence goes on from JAGPLK010000015.1 coordinate 2,754, forward strand.
AAGATTATTTCAAAAGCCAGAGAGAGAATAACGGCAGAATATCATAAGGTTGAACTGTTTATTCAACGGATAAATTCAGGAAATCCGCTGCTTCTTCTTGAGAGAGGTTATGCAATACCTGCTTTCAATAACAGAAGGATAAACAGCGTTAAAGGCCTCAAAGAAGATGATTCCATCAGGATTATTTTAGCAGATGGAATAGTAGAAAGTAAAATAGTAAAAATATATAAATATGAAGAGGAGAAATAGTGAAAACGAAGCTCTTCCCGGTTACAGGGAGGCTTTGGCGGAGCTGGAGTTGCTGGTTGCAAAAATTGAGGATCCCTCTACAAAAATTGAGGATATTGCACCTATGGTAAAAAGATCTCTTGAACTGGCAGGTATATGCAGGGAGGAGCTTAGGAAATACGGAGAGGATATAGATAAGCTTCAAAACAAGTAATATGGAAGAGTTAAAACTATGGAGGGATGACCCGTGGCTTGAACCCTGGAAAAGAGACATCTGGAGCAGGCACGAAATTGCAGCGATAAGGATGGCCGAGATGTCTCAGGGAGAGCTCAGGCTTGCCGATGCAATAAACAATCATTTGTATTATTGCACATATCTGGAGGGTAGCAAGAGAATTTTCAGAGAGTGGGCACCAAATGCCTCTGCCATATACCTGCTTTGTGATAAAAACGGATGGAAAAAAGATCCTGCTTTTTTATTTAACTCCGTTGGAGATGGAAACTGGGAGCTTAGATTGGATGCAGACTTGTTAGCTCACGGAGATAATTATAAATGGCTTGTCCAGTGGAATGGAGGGGAGGGAGAGAGAATACCGGCTTATGCAACAAGAGTTGTGCAGGATCCTGACACTAAATTGTTTGCAGCTCAGGTATGGGATACAGGAGATTATAAATGGAAAAACAGGAGGCCTGTTCAGAGTGAAACACCTTTGATTTATGAAGCTCATATCGGGATGAGCACAGAAGAGGCAGGTGTTGGCTCTTACAATCATTTCAGAGAGAATATTCTCCCATATATAGCTAAAACAGGATACAATACAATACAGCTGATGGCTATCCAGGAGCATCCGTATTATGGTTCATTTGGCTACCAGGTTTCCAGCTTTTATGCTCCCAGTTCAAGATTTGGAACTCCTGATGAACTTAAAATGCTGATAGATGAAGCTCACGGCTACGGGATATCTGTTATTCTTGATATTGTACACTCCCATTCAGTAAGCAACACACTGGAGGGGTTGTCTGAAATTGACGGGACAAGAGATCTCTATTTTCACTCTGGTGAGAGAGGAGATCATCCTGCCTGGGGCTCAAGATGCTTCAATTACGGGAAAGACCAGGTTATTAGGTTTTTGCTGTCAAACTGTAAATATTGGCTCGAGGAATTTAATTTTGACGGATTCCGCTTTGACGGTATAACCAGTATGCTTTACTATGATCATGGACTAGGAAAGAGCTTCACAGACTACTCCAGTTACTTCTCAGGCAACATAGACAACGATGCTTTTATATACCTGGTATTGGCAAACAGAGTGATAAAAGAGTGCAATCCTTCAGCAATAACAATTGCTGAAGATGTTAGCGGACTTCCGGGGCTGGGAGCACCATTTACAGCAGGGGGAGTGGGATTTGATTACAGAATGAGTATGGGTATAGCTGATCTCTGGATTAAGCTGATAAAGGAGAGACGAGACGAAGACTGGAACATGGAAGAGCTCTATCACGAGCTAACCAGTAAAAGAGATGATGAGAAAACTGTTAGTTATGCCGAGTGTCACGATCAGGCAATGGTTGGTGATAAGACAATTATATTCAGGCTTCTTGATGCTGAGATGTACACATCAATGGAGAGAGAGACGAGAAGTATTACACTTGACAGAGGTATAGCCCTTCATAAAATGATAAGACTTATAACATCATCTACAGCAGGGAATGGATATTTAACCTTCATGGGTAATGAATTCGGCCATCCTGAGTGGATTGATTTCCCAAGAGAGGGAAACGGTTGGTCCTACCATTACGCCAGAAGGCAGTGGAATCTGGCATTTGATAAAAGGCTAAAATATTCGTGGCTTCTTGAATTTGAAAAGGAGATGTTGTCTCTTCTTAAGAGAGGCTCTCTTTTTGGAAAGAGGCCCACTAAGGTGCTTCAGCACAACGAGCGACAGCTTATAGCCTATTTAAGGGGCGATTACCTGTTTGCATTCAATTTCAGCCCCTTAAATTCATATACGGACCTGAGAGTTGATGCTCCTGCGGGAGAATATAAACATCTTATTGATACTGATATGAAAATCTTCGGAGGATATGGAAGAGTAGAAAAGGGGTGCGTTCATTTTTCAATGCAAGAGGGGGATTCAAATTTCATAAAGATATACCTCCCTTCACGGTGCGGAATTGTTTTCAAAAAGGTCAGATGAAACTGATTCTTAACATTTTTTTTGTTAAATTGCACAGATAAATATTAACCCTATGGCCTATTTAAAATTCAACAAGGGAGAGCTGGTGAATCTGGAATACTCGCTTAAGCGAGAGCTCCTCTCCACAAACCACGCCGGCGGCTATATGAACACAACCATTGTTTGCTGTAATACCAGAAAGTATCATGGCCTTCTGGTACTCCCCGTTGCTAACTTCAATAATGAAAAATTTGTACTACTCTCATCACTTGATGAGTCTCTGATTCAGCACGGCAAGGCATTTAATCTGGGTATACACAGATATGGAGATATATACGAACCCAGAGGCCACAAGTACATTAGAGAATTTGAAATTGACAAGTGTGTCTCTATTACCTACAGAGTTGGGGGTATGGTTTTAAAAAAAGAGATGATGCTTGCTCATAACAAAGGTCAGTACTTTGCCAGATACACACTTCTTGAGGCTAACTCTCCAACAACTCTTCAGCTAAAACCTTTTCTTGCTTTCAGACATATCCACTCCCTTTCAAAATCAAATCTTAATGCAGATAGGTCTGCCATTGAGATTCAGGGGGGACGAGCCTTTAAAATGTATGAAGGATTTCCTGAACTCAACCTGCAACTCTCAGTAAAGGCAGATTATGTCTCTAACCCTGATTGGTACTACAATATTGAGTATAAAGAGGAGAGGAGAAGGGCTTACGAATCTGCAGAGGATCTGTTTGTTCCCGGATATTTTGAGTTCCCTCTTAAGAAGGGTCAGTCAGTAGTTTTCTCGGCATCAACCAATGCAGAGTCTCCTGCTGGCCTCAATACCAAGTTTGAAAATTATCTTGAAGCAAGAAGCGCAAGGGATAGCTTTGAAAGTTGTCTTAAAATTGCTTCCAAACAGTTTTTGATATCTGATGGAGAGAGTATGTCTATCTATGCAGGATATCCTTGGCTTGATAAAAATTCCAGAGAGACGCTCCTGGCTCTTCCAGGCATTACACTGTCTGGCCTTGATGATAAAAAAAGATTTAGAAAAGTTCTTGAAGATTTTGTTAAAAGAGAGGGATTTATCCCGGACTCCGGAGGGTCCAAGCCGGATGTTCCCCTTTGGTTAATATGGAATATTCAGCAACTGACTATTTATAAGAGAAGTAAGACCACTGTATGGAAAGAGAGTGCGGAAACAATAAAGGCAATTCTTAATCACTATAAAAACACAAAGGAGGGGGACTCTGTAGTTTTACACGGTAACGGACTTTTGTGGGCAGAGAAAAAAGGTACCGCTCTGAGCTGGATGGACGCGTATGTAAACGGAAAACCGGTTACAGAGAGAGAGGGTTATCAGGTGGAGCTTAATTCTCTTTGGTATAATGCAGTCTCATTTGCAATAGAACTGGCAAGGGGATCAAGAGACAAAGCATTTGTTGATGAGTGGGAGCCTGTTCAGAAACTGATTGCTAAGAGTTTTAACAAAGCTTTTTGGATTGAGCAGGGTGATTACCTGGCAGATTATGTTGGTCACGAAGGACAAAACAAGTGTGTCAGGCCAAATCAACTATTTACCTGTTCATTCCCTTACTCTCCCATTACAGATGTACAGAAATCAAAGGTTCTTAAGAGAATTCAGCAGGAGTTACTTACAGAGAGGGGGATAAGGACACTCTCTCCCCAAAGCCCGCATTATAAAGGGGAGTATGATGGAGATGAGTTCAGCAGAAACTCAGCCTATCATATGGGTACAGCCAGACCCTGGCTGCTTGGATTTTACATTGATGCAAATCTTAAATTGCACGGAGATTCATTTATCCAGAGAGCAGAGGATTTAATATCTGCTTTTGAGGAGGATGTGCAGATTCACTGTATTGGCTCTGTATCAGAGGTGTATGATGGTGATCCGCCTCATCAGCCTCACGGGTGCACCTCGTATTCAATAAGTGTTGCATCCCTGCTTTGGTCAATGAGACTTGTTTTGAACCATAAAAACAAAAAGATATGAAAGTACTGATGTTTGGATGGGAATTCCCGCCACACATTTCCGGAGGTTTGGGTACAGCCTGTTTTGGACTTACAAAGGGGCTCTCAAATATGGATGTGGAGGTTCTTTTTGTTATGCCATCAGCCTCGGGAGACGAAGATCAGAAATCTGTGAAAATTATTAATGCCAGCGATATTGAGATATCACATAATGTGGGAGATGTAAAAACCTTTCTGGAAAATGTGCAGTTTTTAAGAGTGGGGACAAATATGGTTCCTTATCTAGATCCTGAACAGTTTACTGAAATGGTGGAGAAGAGTAAGAAGGGTCAGGTTAAGAGTTATAAAAGTTTTCTTGGTCAGAAGTATAAGTTCTCCGGAAAGTATGGCTCAAACCTTATGGAAGAGGTATCCAGATATGCAATGGTAGCAGCAGAGATTGCCAAGACTCAGGAATTTGATGTAATTCACGCTCACGACTGGCTTACATACCTTGCCGGGATAGCTGCAAAAAAACTTACCGGAAAACCCCTTGTAGTACATGTCCACGCGACTGAGTTTGACAGAAGCGGAGAGAATATCAACACACTGGTTTACGATCTGGAGAAGAGGGGTATGAAGGAGGCCGATATGGTAATTGCTGTAAGTAACCTTACCAGAAATATTGTTATAAGCAAATACGGAATTCACCCATCAAAAGTTGTAACAGTGCATAATGCTGTTGATTTTGACGGATTCGAACAGATGGAGATTGACAGCAGAATTGATGAGAAGATAGTTACATTTCTTGGCAGGATAACATACCAGAAGGGGCCTGAATATTTTATTGAGGCAGCTGCCAAGGTTCTGAAAAGATATCCCAATGTAAGATTTGTTATGGCTGGAAGCGGAGATCTCCTTAACAGATCTATCAGACGGGTGGCAAAGCTGGGGATTGCAACAAAATTTCACTTTACCGGCTTTTTGCGGGGAGAGGATGTGAAAAGAATGTTTGCTTTTTCAGATGTTTATGTAATGCCTTCTGTGTCAGAGCCATTTGGAATTTCTCCGTTAGAGGCAATGAGATCAAATGTGCCAACAATCATTTCAAAACAGAGTGGAGTGGCTGAGGTTCTTCATCATGCCATTAAAGTTGATTTCTGGGACATTGATGCACTGGCTGACTCAATATATGGTCTTCTGGCTTACCCTGCTTTAAGTTCAACGGCAGTAAAAAACGGACTGAACGAGGTTAATGCCCTGAGATGGGACAACGCCGCATTTAAAATTAAAGAGATTTACACTCAATTGTCGAAAAAATAAGCTGTTATGAAAAAGAGCATTTGCATATACTTCCAGGTACACCAACCAGACAGATTAAGACTTTACAGATTTTTTGATATAGGTAAAGAGTCCTGGTACTATGACGATTTTAATAACAGGACAATTCTTCAAAGGGTAGCAGAGAAATGTTATCTGCCAGCAAATAAGATAATTCTTAATCTTATAAAAGAGCACAAGGGGGCGTTTAAGCTTGCCTACTCAATTTCAGGAGTGGCACTCGATCAGTTTGAAAAATATGCACCTCAAGTTATTGAGAGTTTTAAAGAGCTGGCAAGAACAGGCTGTGTTGAATTTTTAGCTGAAACATATGCACACTCTCTATCTTCACTTATCAATGAAGACGAATTTGCCGGGCAGGTTAAAATGCACTCGGAAAAAATTGAGCAACTCTTTGGTAAAAAACCTGTTATATTCAGAAATACAGAGTTAATATATTCAGATTCAATAGGCTCTGTTGTTGCTGATTTAGGATTTAAAGGTATGCTCACTGAGGGGGCAAAACATGTTCTGGCCTGGAAGAGCCCCAACTATTTATACACAAATGCTCTTAACCCAAGACTCAAATTACTTCTTAAAAATTTTCAGCTCAGCGACGATATAGCATTTAGGTTTTCTGACAGATCATGGAGCAACTGGCCGCTCACTGCAGATAAATATGTTACCTGGCTGTCCAGATCTCTGGAGAAAGAGGAGATTGTTAATCTCTTTATGGATTACGAAACTTTTGGAGAGCATCAGCACGAAACCACAGGAATATTTGATTTCCTTAAACATTTACCATCAGCCGTTTTATCACAAACAAATTTTGAATTTTTAACACCTTCCGAGGCCTGTAAAAAGCATCAGCCTGTGGCACCATTACATGTTCCATACCCAATCTCCTGGGCAGATGAGGAGCGGGATACCAGTGCATGGTTAGGAAATGAACTGCAAAACGAGGCCTTCAGTAAATTATACGAAGTGAGGGAGCTTGTAAAAGAGGCGGCAGACGACACTCTCTCGGCAGACTTTCTTAAACTTCAGGAGAGCGATCACTTTTATTATATGTGTACAAAATTCTTCTCAGACGGAGCAGTACATAAGTACTTTAACCCCTATGAGACTCCATATGAGGCCTTTATTAACTATATGAATGTCTTGAGTGATTTTCTTGTTAGAGTTCAAAAACGCTCACTTGCAGTCAGGGTAAAAAGTGGAACAAAAATTGCAGCTAAAAATGGCTCAAAATAGTTAAAAGGCAGATAAACAGTTATGTCAGAAAAAAAGATAATGCACCCCGACTATCTCTTTGAGGTGAGTTGGGAGGTGTGCAATAAGGTGGGCGGAATACATACGGTTATCGCGACCAAGGCACCCTATCTCTCCGGAATAAAGGAGGGGAATCATATTTACATTGGGCCGGATGTATGGCGGGAGACTGCAAACAATCCTGAGTTCTCAGAAGATCAGAATCTTTTTAGATCCTGGAAAGCAAAAGCTTTAGAGGAGGGGATCAGGGTAAGGACAGGAAGATGGAATATACCGGGGAGTCCTCTCTCAATATTGGTGGATTTCAGTCCGCTTATTACAAGAAAAGATGAAATACTTACAAATTTTTGGAAGAGATTTGGTCTTGATTCGCTTACCGGCCACTGGGACTATATAGAGAGCGCTCTTTTTGGTTACGCGGCAGGCAGAGCAATTGAGAGTTTTATAAAATACAATTTATCTCCGTCGCATAAAATTGCAGCCCATTTTCATGAATGGATGACCGGAGCAGGATTGCTTCATCTTAAAGAGAGCAAACTTTCCGTAGCGACACTCTTTACAACTCATGCAACAACAGTTGGAAGATCTATTGCGGGAAATAATCTTCATCTCTATGAAAACGGGAAGTGGGGTAACCCGGATCAAACCGCAAAGGAGTTAAATGTTACGGCCAAACACTCACTCGAAAAGATATCTGCCAGAGAAGCTGATGTATTTACAACAGTAAGTGACCTTACTGCCATGGAGTGTAAACACTTTCTGGACAGAGAGCCCGATATAGTAACGCCAAATGGATTTGATCCCCAAATAGCTCCGCAGGGAGAGGATTTAAATAATCTAAGAAAAGATTCAAGAGAGCTTCTGCTTAAGATTGCTCAGTCAATGACGGGCAGGGCTATCGGCAACGATGCAGAAATTATTGGAACCAGCGGCAGATATGAATTCAGGAATAAAGGGCTGGATCTTTTCCTTGATTCTCTTGCAATTCTAAGAGACAGAAAACCATCAAAAGAGGTAGTTGCCTTTATATTTGTTCCTGCAGGAAACAACGGTCCAAACAAAGAACTTCTGGCAAAACTGGAAAATGGGGGAGATTATAAGACAAATATTTCACATACACTTAGTGAACCGGAGTGGGATCCAATTGTTAAACGAGTTAGGGAACTAAGATTAAATAATAATCCGGAAGATAAGGTTATAGTACTTTTTGTCCCATCATACCTTAACGGAACCGATGGCATTTTTAACAAAAAATATTACGATCTGTTATCTGCACTTGATCTTTCACTATTCCCCTCATATTATGAGCCTTGGGGTTATACTCCGCTTGAGAGCCTTGCTTTCTCCGTTCCTGCAATTACCACAAATCTGGCTGGATTTGGCTTGTGGATAAAGGATCATATGAGAGAGGGGCACCCCGGAGTTGAGATTGTTGAGAGAGACGATAACAACTACACAGAGGCTGCTGATAAGATCGCCACTCTTATTGAGGATATGATTGGCGATTCCCGGCAGGATAGAGAAAAGCGAAGAGCCGGAGCAAAAAAAGCATCAGAGACGGCCTTATGGAAAAATCAAATAGATAAATACACAAAAGCATATTCAATGGCATTGGAAAATATATCAGGAAATAACAGCGGATTCGTACAAATCCAGGATGAGAGAGATAAGCTAAGCTTCAAGGTTAATGTGGCAAACTCTCCCAACTGGTCGTCAATCATAATTAACAAGCAGCTTCCGGAGAGGATACAAGCGCTCGACATCATTTCAAAAAACCTTTGGTGGAGCTGGAATGAAGAGGCCATTGAACTATTTAAAATGGTTGATCTGGAGCTTTGGAGAGCAAGTCACGGAAACCCTATTATGATGTTGGATGCTGTTACCCTCAGTAAAGCAAGAGAACTTGAAAAAGACACAAAATTTCTGAGAAAACTTGACTCGGTTTACTCCAATTTCCAGGAGTATGTTTCTGCTAAACCAGACCCTGAACATCCGACAATTTCATATTTCAGTATGGAGTACGGATTGGATCAGTCACTTAAAATTTACTCAGGAGGTTTGGGGATACTTGCGGGAGACTATCTTAAAGAGTCAAGTGATAAACTAGTTCCAATTGTAGGTGTGGGCTTACTTTACAGATATGGATACTTTACTCAGAAACTATCTTCATCCGGTGACCAGGTAGCCGATTACGAGGCCCAGGATTTTACTAAACTGCCAGTCAGCCCAATGCGTGATAGTGAGGGAAATTGGCTGATAGTAAGTGTAGCTATGCCGGGAAGGGTTCTGAAAGCCAGGTTGTGGAGAGCCGATGTAGGCAGAACTCCCCTCTATCTTTTAGATACAGATTTTGAAGACAATACCTGGGAGGACAGGTCCATAACCCACCATCTTTACGGAGGTGATTTGGAAAACAGACTAAAGCAGGAGATGCTTCTTGGAATAGGAGGTATACGAGCCCTAAGAATGTTGGGAGTTGAGACAGATGTATATCATTGCAATGAGGGGCATGCTGCATTTACTGGTCTTGAGAGATTAAGGGAATACATTAACGATAAAAATCTCTCGTACGGGGAGGCACTTGAGATAGTGCGTGCATCATCTCTTTTCACAACACACACACCTGTTCCTGCCGGACACGATGCCTTCCCGGAGGATCTTCTCAGGGGATATATGTCACACTATCCGTCAAGACTAAAGATCTCCTGGGAGATGATGATGTCCTTGGGAAAGATTGACCCGTCAAACACAGGAGAAAAATTTTCAATGAGTAATCTTGCCTGTAATCTCTCACAAGAGATAAACGGCGTTAGCTGGTTGCACGGAAAAGTAAGCCGGGATATACTCGCTCCGCTTTGGCCCGGATATTTACCTGAAGAGCTTCATGTTGGTCATGTTACTAATGGAGTTCACTATCCAACCTGGACATCCAGCGAATGGAAGCAGATACATTCGGAGGTTTTTGGAGATGATTTTCAGTCTCATAACTATGACAAGAGTTGCTTTGAAGGAATATATTCTGTTGATGACCAAAGAATTTGGTCACTTAGAAATAAACTTCGCAGAAGATTAATTGACAAAATAAAAGATACCCTTTCAAATCCTGTTTCTACAGCTCATTATACACCTCAGCAAATTGTACAAATCAAAGAGAGTTTAAGAGATGATATACTTACAATAGGATTTGCAAGAAGGTTTGCCACTTATAAAAGGGCTCACCTTCTATTTACAGATCTTGTAAGACTGGATAAAATTGTAAACAATCCAAAACAGCCGGTACAATTTATTTTTGCCGGAAAAGCTCACCCTGCAGACAAAGCAGGACAAGACCTGATAAGACATATTGTTGAGGTGTCGCTTATGCCTCAGTTTATCGGAAAAATTCTCTTTGTTCCTGGATACGATATGACAATTGCCAAGAGGCTGGTTCAGGGAGTGGATATATGGATGAATACTCCTACAAGGCCACTCGAGGCCTCCGGTACAAGCGGAGAAAAGGCAGTTATGAATGGTGTAATGCACTTTTCAGTACTTGACGGATGGTGGGTTGAAGGTTATAAAGAGGGAGCGGGCTGGGCACTCCCAATGGAGAAGACCTACGAAAATCAAAACTACCAGGATCAGCTTGATGCTGCCACAATTTATAATATGCTGGAGAACGAAATTGCCCCGGTATTTTACGACAATGATAAAGAGACAGGTATCCCGAGATACTGGGTTAATATTATTAAGAATACCATAGCCAAAGTAGCCGGTAATTTCACTACAAACAGGATGATAACAGATTATGTAGAGCAATACTACAAGCCTTTGGCAATCAGGCATACAAAAGCAGTGGCAGATGATTACTCATTTGCAAGAGAGATGGCATTCTGGAAAAGAAAGATGCGAACAGAGTGGCCTAATATAGAGGTAAGAAGTATAAACAAACCTGATAATACAAGACTAAACCTTTCAATTGGCAATGAATATCATGCTGAGGTTGTTCTATCCTTAGGCTCTCTTACAGCTGAAGAGATAGGGGTGGAATTTGTCCTTGCTACATTCGATCAGGTTCAGAAGAGGATGGTTATTGCAGAGAGGCACGAGTTTTCACCTGAAAAAACAGAGGGGGGAGATGTAAGGTACATATGCAATATGCTTCCGGAGAAGGCAGGTGCTTACAGCGTTGCTGTAAGAATGTTTGCAAAGCATCCTAACCTTCCTCACAGGCAAGATTTTGATTTAGTAAGATGGTTGTAGCAGCTACAGGGTTTTTTGATGGTGTTCACAGAGGACATCGTGCAGTACTGGGAAAAATTTCCGCTCTTGCAAAAGAGCAGGGAGATACCTCTGCAGTCATCACATTATGGCCACACCCAAGAACAGTACTACAACAAGATGCCGCAAAGTTCAGACTTCTAAACTCACTTGAGGAGAAGATTTCACTTATTAAATCCTTTGGTATAGACGAGGTCTTCACTTTAAAGTTTGACAAGGAGTTTGCTTCACAAACCACTGAGGAGTATTTCCGGGATTATCTCATCAGAAGGCTAAATGTAAGGACTCTTGTGATAGGATACGATCACAGGGTTGGTAGTGATATCAACCAGACACAGGATGAGATGATGGCAATTGCACGAAATCTTGGAATTAATCCGGTAAGGGTTGATGAGTATACCGAAAATGAATCAGGTCTTGTTATAAGTTCAACAAAAATCAGGGAGATGCTTCTGGCCGGTGATATGGGAACAGCAAACAACCTGCTGGGTTACCGTTATGGTGTAGAGGGGGTAGTTGTCGAGGGGATGAAGATAGGCAGGGGCATCGGCTTTCCCACAGCCAATATGAGACTGTATGAGCCATTAAAGGTACTGCCGTCAGATGGCGTTTATGCAGTTTGGGTACAGACCTCCGGAAAGACATACAGAGGAATAACAAATATTGGTATCAGGCCAACAGTTGGAATTAATAATGAAAGGACAATCGAGACCCATATTCTGGATTTTGATGAGGATATTTACGGGTTAAGTATTAAGCTTGAGTTTGTTGCAAAGATGAGGGATGAAGTAACATTCTCCTCTCTTGAAGACCTCAAGACTCAGCTTCACAAAGACAGGGAAAATTCCTACCTTTACCTCCCTGAGAATAACATCACAATGAGATAAAATGGATGCCAGTACAATAATATACATAATTCTCGGCCTTGGAGCACTTATTCTTCAGGGATATATGGAGAAGAAAAAGAAGGAACAGGTTAAGCAGAGGAGAGAGGAATCTTTTCATGAAGAGATCGGTTTTCATGAAGAGATGGATTTTCACGAAGAGCCTTCAGCAGAGAGCCTCTTACCACCATTGTCAGATACTGTTAGGCATTCGGAATATCAGATGATAGATATTCCTCTCTCTTCAGAGTCAGAAGAGGGGATAAGTTCTTTCAAACATTCGGTTAATGAGGCACCTGAACAGGAAGAGGCTAAAGATGGACCGGTGTTTGCGATTGACCCCCGCAATCTAGTTCTCTACTCGGAGATTATGGCTCCAAAATTCAGGGAGTAATTTTATTATTAAAGAAAATTTTTTATCTTTGTAACAAAGAGTCCAGTCCTGCTGGATTCTTTTTTAATTTTTTAAGTTATGTCAAAAATTCATTATTTAACTTCAGAGGGGCTGGAGAAACTTAAGGCGGAATACCAGCAACTGGTCTCTGTTGAGAGACCAGCAATTTCAAGACAGATAGCTGAAGCCCGGGACAAGGGGGACCTGTCTGAGAATGCAGAGTACGATGCTGCTAAAGAGGCACAGGGTCTTTTGGAGCTCAAGATTTCAAAACTTGAGGATATGATTGCCAATGCGCGAATTATAGATGAATCCAAAATTAACACAACCCATGTTCAGATTATGAACAAGGTAAAACTTAAAAATCTTTCAAATAATACCGAGGTGGTTTATACTTTAGTTGGGGAGACCGAGGCTAATCTCAGAGAGGGGAAGCTTGCGGCAGCAACGCCAATTGGAAAAGCCCTGATTGGAAAAAGCAAGGGAGATGTGGTTGAGGTAATGGTTCCATCAGGAGTTGTAAAATTTCAAATTCTTGAAATTTCAAAGTAAGATGTCATCAATATTCTCTAAAATTGCATCCGGCGAAATCCCTTCATACAAGATTGCTGAGGATAAAGATTTCTATGCATTTCTTGATATAAATCCGCTTGCTCAGGGGCATACACTTGTAATACCCAGAAGAGAGACAGATTACATATTTGACATTGAAGAGGCGGAGCTAAAAGGACTCTTTGCATTTGCTCAGAAGGTGGCAAAAGGGATTGGTGAAGCCATACCATGCAAAAGAGTAGGGGTAGCAGTTATCGGGCTTGAGGTACCTCACGCACATATACACCTGGTTCCAATAAATTCAGAATCGGACATTGACTTTAGAAAGCCTAAGCTTAGTCTGGATAAAGAGACTATGGAGAGCATAGCAAAAGCAATCGCATCAAAAATTCAACTTTGAAAAACAATATGAGAAAAATTCTCCTGATAGCGTTTACAGCATTTCTGGTTGTATCCTGCAATTCAAACAAAACAATAATAAAAGCGAAGGTAGAGGGGATGGGTGAGGGCAAGCTAACCCTGAGAATTCTTCAGCTTAACAGTCAGCGAGTTGTTGATACTATTAAGACAGACAGCGAGGGCTCATTTATTTACAAAACCCGCAAACTCTCATCACAGCCTGAATTCTACTACTTGTATTATAAAGAGAGAAAGATTGCCTCACTTCTTATTGCTGCAGGTGAAACAGTTTATCTGACTACAGATACCCTTGGCATCTCCAGCTCTGTTGAAGGATCTCCGGAAAGCGTTCTTTTGAGTAACCTTGAAAAAGATCTGGAGTCAAGAAACAGAGAGTTTGAAACCCTTCTCCTTAAAAGGGCAGAGGCAATAAATTCAGGAGATGCAGTATTGGCAGATTCTCTTAACTATTCATTAGGAGCACTTTTTGTGAAAAATAAACAATCTGCTATAAAACATCTCTATTTAAATCCAAACTCTCTAACCAATGTATACCTTCTCTATCAAAAGATGCCGGGAGAACTGCCTCTTTTTGGAGATATGAGAGATGTTCTTCTTTTCAGAAGAGTTTACGATTCCCTTAGTGTTACATACCCCGGATCTGTTTACCTGAATCCTCTGCTGGATGAGATTACCCTTAGAGAAAAGAGTGATGCAATATCTTCAAAGTTACTGGATGCATCAGAGGTTGGATTTCCTGATATTAAGCTTCCGGATCTTAAATCACAGATGAGATCACTCTCTGACTTGTCAGGAAAAGCTATTCTTTTAGTATTCTGGTCAACTACTGATGTAAATCAGAAGCTATTTAACAGAGAATTGCTTGATATTTATGACAGATACTCCTCTTTGGGATTTGAAATATATCAGGTTTGCGTAGATACTGATAAGACAGCCTGGTCAGGGGCTGTTGCCAATCAAGAGCTCCCATGGATAAATGTGTGTGATGGACTAGGGTCGGCTTCACCGGCAGTAACCACATACAATATCAGAGAAGTTCCCTCTGTCTTTCTGATTGACAAGAGCGGAACAATTGTAGCCAGAGATATTTTTGATTCTAAACTGGAAAAGGCTATAGCAGCGATTTTTTAGATATTCCGGCAATAAAATCCTTGAGATAAAAAGGTTCGAAGTAAGCTACATCGGCAAACTCGGACCTTTTGTATTTTTGCATTGCCGGATCAATCATTCCTCTTGCAGAGGCGTGAGTTTGGGTAAAAATTGCATTTGGATGTGTAATCACTGATTTAGCTTTTTCAGAACCATCACCTGTAAAGATGACCTTTCCTTCTGACAATGTTTCTGTAAAACTCTCCTCGGTAATAATATGAGCCTCGGTTTTTGTCAGTTGATTGTACTTGGAATCAAACAGAGCTGTGTAAACCTCCATTCTTCTGGCATCAATCATTGGAACTATTCTGAAATCACCCTCAGGAGCCGGACTATTCTCCAGTGCCAACCTGGCAATAAGCTCAAGCGAGCTAACTGCTATAAGCGGGAGGTTTGCACCATAACATATACCCTTGGCAACAGATACGCCAACACGAAGACCTGTGTATGATCCCGGCCCTTCACTGACAACTACAGCATTGCAATCATTAATTGATAAAGATGCATCTGAAAGTACCTCTTTAATAAAATCTGCAATAACTCTTGCATGAGCTTTGTGCTCTTGAATTTCCCTCTGAGCTGTCAACTCTCCGTCAATGCTGAGAGCAACAGAACACACTTCTGTACTGGTTTCAAGCAGCAGTAGAGTAACACTATTTTTTCTTGTCATCCCAAGAGACCTTAGCTCCGGACTTAAGAGTTTTGCTTATTGCAGAATATGGACCGGTTACAATCCTTTCACCCTCATTCAGCCCGGATAAAATTTCAATATTTGTAATATCCTGAATGCCTGTTTCAATCTTCCTAACCTCAAGAGTATTATCATCCTTTACAACAAACACCTGCTCACTTAATTCATCGCTCTTTTTATTGGCAAGAGTATCAGTAAAGAGGTCATTTCTTGTTGTAATCGTCTGAACAGGAATAGATATAATATTATCTCTTCTTTCAGTTTGAATTGAAGCTGTTGCAGACATACCGGGACGGAAAGGATTCAGCCCCTCTTTAACAAGGTCCTGATATGATTCCGGTAGAATTAGAATTTTTACCTCAAAATTTGTGACCTGTTCAATTGAAGAGCCAATGTTTTTAGCAGAGTTTGCAATCTGAGTCACCATCCCAGTAAATTTTCTTCCGGGATAGGAGTCAACCTCAACCATAGCAGTGTCCCTCTCCTGAATGCGAATAATATCGTTCTCATTAACATCAACAAGAACCTCCATCTGATCAAAATTAGCGATTCTTAGTAATTCAGTTCCCGCCATTTGGCTTGTACCAACTACACGCTCTCCCTTCTCAACATTCATTTTGGAAATTATGCCATCCATAGGGGCATAGATTGTAGTCTTGACAAGGTTGTCCTGTGCCTCCTGAAGAGCAGCTGTAGCACTTTTCACATTAAATTCTGCAGCTTTTATCTGTTCTTTAGTAACATTATACTGAGAGAGAGCATTTTCATAGTCTGCCTCAGAGATAGCCTTTTGCTCGTAAAGGGTTTTATTCCTAAGATAAGACTGTTCAATTTGTTTAAATTGAGCAAGTTGTTGTGTCAGCTGAGCTTTTACTGAGTTAAGTGATGCCTCGGCTCTGTCTCTCATGGATATGTAGACATCTTGCTTTATTTTTATAATAAGTTCACCCCTTTTAATGTTGTCTCCCTCTTTAAAATTAAGCTCAACAATCTCTCCGGAAACATCGGGAGAGATCTTTACCTCCACAACAGGCTTGATTTTTCCATTAGCAGGGATAACCTCTGTGATTGTCCCCTTAGCAACAATCTGAGTAGTCACCTCCACCCCTTTATTGCTATTTTTCCTTCCAAAAATTACGAGCACAACAATTATTATAACTGCTGCGCCGATTATCCATTTAAAACTCTTCTTCATCTTTATAAAGTTATGGGATTCCCCTTGTAGAAATCAATTATCTTTTGCTGGAATATGAACTGATATTTTGCCTGCAGGAAGTCTGACTTGCTTTTGAAAAGATTATTCTTTGCAACCGAGTAATCAGTAGCATTTAGAACACCTACATCAAACTTTTGTTGTACATATCTGAAGGACTCCTCCATTGCCTTAACATTTCTTTCAGTTGCCTTGTAGCGGGCAAAGTACGAATTTGCGTCATTCACAGACTGTTGGATCTCTTTGTAGAGTAATTGCTCCCTGCTTCTGGTCTCGATCTCTGAATTCCTGACTCCAAGTTTTGCATTTTTAATAGCAGTGTTGGTGCGCCATGAGTTAAATATTGGGATGTTTATTCCAAAAGAGATTGAAGGATTTCTGTTTTCATTAAACTGATCAAAGAAACTTTCATCCCTGCTGTCTGCATAATAGGAGCCGTAACCTGCCCTGAAAGTGAGGGAGGGATAAGCCTGACCCTTTGCAATAGCAAGTTGCAATTCTGAATTCTTTTTATTGAGCCTTGCTACCTCTATCTGCGGTAAATCCAGAGATGCGTCAAAAAGCTGATCAGGACTCTCTGCTGTAAATGGTCCAATATTCAGGTTTTCTCCCGGGGTTGATACATCAAAACTTTGCTCTGCCGGAAGATCCAGAAGTTGTCTGAGTGTAAGAAGAGCATTTGAAACCTGGCTCTGAGCATTTGTCTGCTGAACAAGTTCACTGGCATACTGAGCCTCCATTTCAAGAAGGGCACTGTAGGCCTGGCTCCCGGCATCAACAAACTTCCTTGTTCTTTCAACCTGTACTGCTGAATTTTCCAGACTTGAGTTTGCAGATTCAAGAATCTCTCTTGCAAGAAGTACCTGAAGATAGGCTCTGGCTATCTCAATAGAGATATCATTTCTTATTCGGCCTACCTCCTGACGGGCAATCTCCCTTAACACCCCTTTACTTTTAAGATCATTGTTTTTAACAAATCCTTCAAAAATTGAGATGTTTGCACTTGCAGATGCATTTGTGCTTTGGCTTAACTTGTTTTCAATAATCTGAAGGTCATTCATATTAACAGAGCGACCCCAGTTCATACTGTGTCCAAGAGAGGCATTGAGCGACGGGAGATAGTTCATTTTTGCCTGAAAAAGGTTATTCTCACTTTGCTCAACAGCAAGCTCCTGTTGCTTGATTCTCAAATTGTTGTCCCATGCATATCTAATGCACTCCTCAAGACTCCATAACTTCTGCTGGGCAGAAATCACGGTAGGGATAAAGATGAGGATAAAAACGGGGAGTTTCAGAAAACTTTTCATAGAACACAAAGGTAAAATTATTTTTTTTCAATACTCCCCGAAATATAAGCAATTCACGCAGTTCTTTGATTATTTATATATAACCATTGACCGGCTCTGTGATTCATACAGATTTTTACTTAGAAACTGGAGAGCCTTTACAATTTTTTTTGCTCCATATCCCAATCCAAACCCAACATATTTTACGACCTCTTTATCCCAGGTCCCATCTCCACCTCTTGTTGAAAGGCACTCGTTCTCATCCAGATGAACGAGGAGCAGCATAGTTGTCTCTTTTGTTTCCATTATGCCTTCTCCCATCCCTCTTTAAAACCCTCTTTGAAATTTGGCCAGTACTTCTCTGCCTTTTCAATGAGTTTAACAACTTCATCAATTACCTCAAGCAACTTTTTTAGCCTGCCTCCGCCATGTACAAGAAGCTCTCTCTCATCAAGGGGAGTAACTCCCCATCTTTCCAACTCTATTCTTTCCATAGTCGTAATTATTAATTATCCGCAAAAAGGCGAGCGGACACCGCCCGGAGTGTGCACCCTCCATTCTATTTATTTTCCATTCTGTATATTCTGTCTGAGATTAACTTTGACCTCTCTTTATGTGATATAATAATTATTATTTTTCCCTTCTCCCTCTCCATTTTAAGTGCACGCTCTGCAAGGAACTCAGATTCCTGGTCCATTGATGAAGTCCCCTCATCTACAATAATAACAGGTGCATCTTTATACAGGGCTCTCGCCAGTGAAACTTTCTGTTGCTGCCCACCCGACAGTGAGGCACCTCCCTCCCCAACGGGGCTCTCCAAACCTAGAGGAAGTGATGCGATAAACTCAGTCATTCCCAGCTTCTCACATATTTCAATCACCATTTTACTATCCGGATCCTCCTCTCCCGGAGCAATATTCTCCATAATAGTACCTGCAAAAAGGGCAGGTGTCTGTGGCACAACAGCAATCATCTCTCTCCAGTTTCTTAGATTTATGTGTTCTATATTAAGTCTGTCCGCAGTTATTACTCCAAACGAAGGTCTTCTTAGCCTGGTGATAAGAGAGACAAGTGTGCTCTTCCCACATCCACTCTCTCCGGTTACAGCAGATATCTCTCCTTTGTGAAATTCCATATTAATCCCTTTTAAAAGAGTACCTCTTCCGGGGTAAGAAAATGATACATCTGATATTTTGATATACTCCGGAACTCCGGAGCTATGAACTATACCTCCGTCAAGGGGCTCGCACTCCATATCCATAATTTCAAAGAGTCTGGAGGCTGCAACAGTCCCCTCCCTGATTTCAGAGCTTGCAGAGATCAGCTCTGACAGTGGAGCTGTAAATAAAGAAATTATGGTGAAAAAGGCGACAAGTTCTCCCGGAGTGATATTGCCTTTAATCATCTCAGCACCGCCCATCCAGAGAATTATTACCAAGAGAAGCTTTGAAGCCAGGTCTGCGGCAGAGCCTGTGAAAATTGAAAATTTTGCAGAATCTTCAACACTCTCAAGAAATGAAGATAGTGCAGATGTGCATCTACCTGCAAAGTAGCTTTCGGTTGAGGAGTATTTTATTGCCAGATGAGATTTAACAGTCTCAATAACTCTGTTTTCAAACTTTGCTCCTCTCTCCATTATTCTCCTCTGAGCTCTTTTATTGTATCTGTCTGTTATGTAGAAAAGCAGAGAGTATACAGGAATAATAAGCAGAGCCGGAAGTGCCATTCCGGGAGATATGGCAAACATAACCCCGGTAGATGCAACAAGCATAAATGCCGATACTGCCAGGCTGGACAATGTCACTGTAAGATAGCTTCTGATCTTTGCCGCATCTGAAATTCTTGATGTAAGTTCACCTGTCTCTCTTGAATCGTAGAAAATTCCGGGTAGCTTGACAAGATGCCTGATGTATCTCCCCATTAGTTCACTATCCATTGATATTCCCACTTTTACAAGTATAGTGCCTCTTATCCAGGATAACATAAGTGATGCAACAAATACCAATACTACAATCAATGCTGCTATTGAAAGATTAATAATCTCCCCTGAAGGGATAATTGAATCAAGAATTATCTTAATAAAAAGAGAAATTACAAACGAAGTAAGAGTTAGAAGAAGAGCCGCTGACAAAGCTTTAACAAGCGCAGAGCGATTCTCCCTCAGTAACTCTGTAAGACGGAGCGAAACACTGCCACTCTGATCCCCCTTTGTAAATCCCGCAGATGGAGATATCATTACCAGCTTGCCACTCCATTCGCTGAGTAATTCCTCCATCTTGATACTGTGGATTTCACCATCCATAGGATCCATTATTCTGAGCAGCCCATTTTTAATCCCGTAAAGGACAACAAAATGGAGCAAGCCGGAGCTTTTTTCAAGATGAAGAATTGCAGGCTTTGGAATTTTGTAAAGAGACCTCTCCTGAGCTTTGTAACCCTCGGCATTGAAACCAAAAGCCTTAGCAGCATCTATTAGTCCTTTGAAGGTTGTCCCCCTGCTGTCAGTATTGCTGAAAAGCCTTATTCTGGCGATTGGGAGCCTGAGCCCCCAGTAAGCCGACACTGATGCCAGACAAGCGGCACCACAGTCGCTTATATCATGTTGTCTGATTTTTATTGAATAACCCATCTTTCACCTCTCTCTCTATTTAAAAATGCAAAGGGAGGTACCTCTCACTCTCCACTCCCGGCCCCATCAGGAGTACCCTCGCCACGACCCCCCTCTGCATTGCAAAGTTGAGTTGTATTAGCAGGTAAGTTGTGCTAAATGGTAAAAAAGTTACTCAGTTTATTGAATTATCTGAGATTGTCGATTCTGATAATTAAAATTCAGAAATCAGATGTGTGAAACTAGATTTTTCAGGTATGGAAAAACAACAGGGGCAATTTTTGAAAGGTACCCGTATAAAACTGAATTTTGAAGCGTCTCCCTTGGTAAAAATTTAAAAAGTTCATCAAGTGATTCTATAAGATATATTAGAATACTGAAAATAAAAGCGTACTTTATCAGAGCAAAGATAATACCGGCAAGTTTGTCCAGCCATCCGAGCAGAACCAGTTTGACAAGACCCTCAATTGCCCTCCCTGCAAGGTTTACTAAAATTAGTACTCCAATGAAGATTATTGCAAATGATATTATATTTAATATATTCTGCTCGACATTTATCCAGTTTGCCAGTTTGGTGCTTACAAAATCTGAGAAGTGATACCCGGCCCAAACGCCCAGGATTAGTGCTGCCACAGCAGCAGCCTGGCGCACAAATCCCTTCATGAAACCCGCGAAGATCGCGGGAATAAGGCAAATCAGAATAATAAGATCTGCGGTATTAAGTGACATAGCTATCAATTTTTTTCAAAAGTAGTGAATAATCGTATCTTTGCAAATTCAAAAAGTTTATTAAAAATGAGGTTCACCGAGTACAAAAATCTTGATCTTGTAGAGATAAATAATACCATACTGGATAGGTGGAAAAGAGAGCAGTGTTTTGAGAGGAGTATAAGTGAGAGGGAGGGTTCACCACTCTTTGTGTTCCACGAGGGGCCACCTTCAGCAAACGGGATGCCCGGTATTCACCATGTAATGGCCAGGGCAATAAAGGATGTTTTCTGCAGATTCAAAACCCAGAGTGGTTTTCAGGTTCAGCGAAAGGCGGGATGGGATACTCACGGACTCCCTGTTGAGCTGGGTGTTGAGAAGAGTCTGGGTATAACAAAAGAGGATATCGGAAAGAGTATAACTGTTGAGGAGTACAATTCGGCCTGCCGCAGGGAGGTGATGAAGTATACAAAAGAGTGGGAGACGCTTACAGATCAGATGGGGTACTGGGTAGACATGAATAACCCATATATCACTTATGACAACAGATATATTGAGACACTGTGGCATCTTCTTAAAAAAATTTACAACAAGGGGCTTCTTTACAAAGGTTACTCAATACAGCCATTCTCACCAGCTGCCGGAACAGGTTTGAGTACTCATGAACTAAATCAGCCAGGCTGCTACAGGGATGTTAAAGATACAACCTGTGTTGCCCAGTTTAAAGTTATCAGAAACCAGGCATCAGAGAGTCTCTTTAAAAGTGTGGCAAAGGATAGAGGAGAAGAGCTTCCGCTCTTCATGCTGGCCTGGACAACAACACCATGGACACTTCCTTCAAATACAGCTCTGTGCGTAGGGCCAAACATTAAATATGTTACAGTAGTTTCTGAGAATCCGTATACTCATGGCAAGGCTGTGTATATTCTTGCAGAAGAGCTTGTTGATGCTCATTTTAATGCCAAGAGTGCCCCATTTGAGAAGTTTGGTGAAGTTATTTCCGGTTCAAAACTCTGTGGAATAGAGTACGAACAATTAATTCCATGGATTAAACCGGCCTCAGGAGCAATGAGGGTTATTTCAGGAGACTTTGTTACAACAAGTGATGGTACCGGAATTGTTCACATTGCACCAACTTTTGGTGCTGATGATGATAAGGTGGGCAAGGCAAACGGGGTTCCACCTCTTATTATTACAGATGCCGGCGGACAGAGACAGCCTCTTGTTGACAGAACAGGTAAATTCTATAAGATAGAGGATATGGATCCTCAATTTGTTAAGGAGAGTGTGAATGATTCTTACAGAGAGTTTGCAGGCAGATTTGTTAAGAATGCTTACGATCCAAATCTTTCTGAAAACGACACAACCCTTGATGTAGATATAGCTGTGATGCTGAAGCAGCAGGGTCTGGCTTTTAAAATTGAAAAACATACCCACTCATATCCACACTGCTGGCGGACAGACAAGCCTGTGCTATATTATCCGCTTGACTCCTGGTTTATCAGAACCACTGCAGTTCAGGATAGAATGATTGAACTTAACAAGACAATTAACTGGAAACCTGAGGCTACAGGAAACGGAAGATTCGGCAAGTGGCTGGAGAATCTGCAGGACTGGAACCTCTCAAGAAGCCGCTACTGGGGAACTCCGCTGCCTGTATGGAGAGCAGAGGAGGGTGGTGAAGAGATTTGTATCGGCTCTGCAACAGAGCTATTCGAAGAGTTAGATAAATCAGTCAAGGCTGGTTTTATGAAGTCAAATCCATTGAGAGACAATGGTTTTGTTCCTGGTGATTACTCTAAGGAGAATTACGAAAAGATAGACCTTCACAGACCGTATGTTGATGATTATATTTTGGTATCCCAGAG
This sequence comes from Bacteroidales bacterium, assembly GCA_018053445.1. Taxonomy (GTDB): domain Bacteria; phylum Bacteroidota; class Bacteroidia; order Bacteroidales; family UBA932; genus Bact-08. The sequence goes on from JAGPLK010000015.1 coordinate 25,749, forward strand.
TGGAAAACCAATGAAAAGGGAGAGTGATCTTATTGATGTTTGGTTTGACTCCGGAGCTATGCCATTTGCACAGGAGGGGCTTGAGAAACTGGAAAACGAGGCTTTTGGCAGGAGTGCCGATTTTATTGCAGAGGGGGTTGACCAGACAAGGGGGTGGTTCTTCACTCTTCACGCAATCTCAACAATGGTTAGCGACAAGGTTGCATTTAAAACCGTTTTGTCAAACGGTCTTGTATTGGATAAGGATGGCAACAAAATGAGCAAAAGGCTCGGCAATGCTGTTGATCCATTTAAGACTCTTGGTGAGTATGGTGCCGATGCGCTTCGCTGGTATATGCTTACCAATGCTCAGCCTTGGGACAACCTGAAGTTTGATGCAAGTGGTGTTGATGAGGTTAAACGAAAGTTCTTTGGAACACTATACAATACTTACTCATTCTTTGCACTGTATGCAAATGTAGATGGATTTGACAACTCTAAGCCTCAGGTTGAACTTTCACAGAGACCTGAAACAGACAGGTGGATAATCTCTCTGCTCAACACTCTGATTAAGGATGTGACAGCTGCTTACGAAGATTACGATGTTACGGCAGCGGGCAGAATGATTCAGGAATTTGTCAATGACAATCTCAGCAACTGGTATGTCCGCCTGAACAGAAAACGCTTCTGGGGGGGGACAATGGACAGGGATAAACTATCGGCATACCAGACACTATATGACGCTCTTGAAACAGTAGCTCTGCTATCGGCACCAATTGCTCCGTTTTTTATGGAGAGGCTTTTCCTTGATCTTAATGTTGTGTCCGGAAGGCATAAAGAGAGTTCTGTACATCTGGTGATGATGCCTGAGGCCAATGAAAGTGCACTGGATAAGGCTCTTGAGGAGCGGATGGAGCTTGCCCAAAGGGCCTCATCTATGATTCTGGCTCTAAGGCGTAAAGTGAATATCAAAGTAAGGCAACCATTAGCTAAGATTCTTGTTCCTGTACTTGACAACAGACTTCAGGAGCAGTTTGAGCTGATTAAGGGAATTGTGCTGGGAGAGGTGAATGTTAAGGAGGTTGAGTATATCCATGATACAAAAGGTCTTATTACTAAGAAGATAAAACCTAACTTTAAAACTCTTGGGAAGAGATACGGCAAACAGATGAAGGAGATATCTGCACTGTTTGGAACCTTTGATCAGGAGATGATTTATGCTATAGAGGCATCTGAAAGTTACACCCTTAATTTACCAACCGGAGATGTAATTCTTGATAGGGAGGATTATGAAATTCTTTCAGAAGATATGCCGGGATGGCTTGTAGCTGTTGAGGGAAAACTCACCATCGCTATGGATATTACTGTGAGCGAGGATTTGAAAAGAGAGGGTACTGCAAGGGAGTTGGTGAACAGAATTCAAAATCTCAGAAAGGAGAGCAAATTTGATGTTACCGATAAAATAGTGGTTGAGATTGAGGAGATTCCTGAAATTGCAGAGTCTTTAGCACAGTTTAGCGAATATGTATGTAATCAGACTCTTGCAAAAGAGATTAAACTGGTTAAAAATGTGGTTAGTGGCACAGAGATTGAATGGGATGAGGGGCATATTACAATCAAAGTTACAAGGATTTAATCCAACAGATATGGAGAGGATTGAGAAATTTATGAAAGAGGCAATTGATCTGGCAGGAAGAAATGCCGGTTCTGTTACAGGAGGCCCGTTTGGAGCTCTTATTGTCAGAGGGGAGGAGATTATATCTGCGCAAACAAACAGTGTAACTCCTGATAAGGACCCCACAGCTCACGCTGAGGTGAACGCAATAAGAGAAGCCTGCAAAAAACTTGATACTTTTGACCTCTCAGGATGCACGCTTTATACATCTTGCGAACCCTGCCCAATGTGCCTTTCGGCAGCCTACTGGGCAAAGGTGGATAAGATCTATTTTGCAGCCGGCAGAGATGATGCTGCCGATGCAGGATTTAACGACTCTTTTATATATGATGAATTTTCCAAAAAGATGGAAGAGAGGAGTATTCCCATCGAGCAGATACTTCCGGAAGAGGGTAAAAAACCCTTTGATCTATGGAAGATCAATGATGAGAAGATACCCTATTAAGTCTGTATGGGATATCGATAATATTATTATCTTTACACATTTAAATAACTATTATACGCTATGACAAAGAAAAGCAAACCTGCAGAAGAGGTAAGAGAGAAAGTTCGCTACAGCGATGAGGAGCTGCAGATGTTCAAGGAGCTTATCCAGCAGAAGCTTCGGCTTGCACAGGCAGAGTATGAGCAGTTGAAAGCTGCTGTTACTCACAGCTCCAGCAACGATACTGAGGACACCTCACCTACATTTAAAGTTCTGGAAGAGGGCGCTTCCGCTCTGTCAAAAGAGGAGGCAGGCCAGCTTGCACAAAGACAATATAAATTCATAAGGTCTCTTGAGGCCGCTCTTGTAAGAATTGAGAACAAATCCTACGGTATTTGCCGTGAGACAGGAAAGCTCATCCCTAAGGAGAGACTTCTCATTGTACCTCATGCAACACTAAGCGTTGAGGCAAAGAACAAACGAGACTAACCAATGCGTTTAACCCCCGGAAAACAGGTAACACTAATAGTTTTCGTACTCCTCCTAATTGATCAGGCGGTCAAAATATGGATTAAGACCCATATGACTATTGGAGAGAGTATTCCGGTTTTTGGCGACTGGTTTCAAATCTATTTTATTGAAAACAATGGAATGGCCTTCGGTATGCAATTTGGCGGAGCTATCGGAAAGTTCTTTCTGACAGCACTCCGTCTGGTGCTTATCGGAGTAATCATTTACTATGTTAAGAAACTTATTGAGAGTGGTTCCTCCCGCGCCTTTCTTACAGGTGTGGCCCTTATTCTCGTTGGCGCAATTGGTAATGTTATTGATTCCATGTTATATGGCATTGTGTTTTCGGAATCAAACTTTACTCAGGTAGCCTCACTCTTCCCTGAAGGGGGTGGTTATGCTCCTTTTATGTTTGGAAAGGTTGTTGATATGCTATACTTTCCTATAATAGATACAACACTACCTCAGTGGTTTCCTTTCAAAGGGGGTGAGCAATTTATTTTTTTCAGACCAATATTCAATATTGCTGATTCTTGCATAACAATAGGGGTGTTCTATCTGCTGCTTTTTAAAAGGAAAGAGCTTATCCACGCATTAAAATAGATTTGGAAATAATATTTGAAAGAGAAGAGGGCTATTCAGATTAATGAATAGCCCTCTTTTTTAGTATAAAAAGTGTTGCAAAATTATCTCTCTATAATTATTATCTCTCTATCTTCTCCATAAGTTTTTTGCGAGAGAAGTGAATCCTGCTCTTTACAGTACCAAGGTGAAGTCCAAGCTCCTCTGCAATCTCCTGATATTTAAATCCGTTATCATGCATTTGAAATGGAATTCTGAATTCAGGCTCAAGATCGTTAACTATTGAAGTAAGTTCACGGAATCCAAACTCCTGTTCAGGACCCATATCACCCGGTCTGTTATTTATAACATATTCATGAACATCTTCACTGAAAAGACTCTGGCGTTTGCTCCTGCGACGGTAATCATTAATGAAAGTATTCTTCATTATTGTATACACCCAAGCCTTTATATTGGTATGCTCGTTAAATTTATCCTGATTGTTCAATGCTTTGAAAAAAGTCTCCTGAACAAGATCCTTTGCGTCATCCCTGTTGGTGGTAAGACTATATGCGTATCTGGAGAGGTT
>JAGPLK010000063.1:0-2693 GCA_018053445.1 Bacteroidales bacterium
ATGTTCCGAGACAGGCCGGGAAATGAATATAAATCGGCACCCCAAATCATCCAGTGATATTTCAGCTTCTCTTTTCTGTTAGCTAAAAAGTCAATTTTATACTGATTAATAATATTATGGAATATAACAGCACAGAATCCAGACAAATCCGGCAGCTGAGATTCAATAGCCGGTGCACCAAACTCGGCAATAATAATTCCTGAATTACATGATTTAACATATTTAAACTCCCTAAATCCGGAGTTAAGTTCAATATAATATATGTTCCTGGATGGATAAATCTCTTCAAAAATCTGAATTACATGATCAGTAAACTTTTCATCAGATAAAAGATGAAGAATATAGTTCCCATCACTATTTATTTCTGCCGGAAGCATCAGTCCCTCCCTTTTTTAAAATAATTTCACAGATCAGGTCAACAATATGTAGCGGTAAATCAGGATAAACGGGCAAACAGATAACCTGAGCAGAGATTCGTTCAGCAACAGGCAAGTTATCTGGATTTGCGGATTCTAACCCTCTGTATGATGGGAAATGGCTAATCAAAGGATAAAAATACCTTCTTGCATAAATGTTATAACTTTTTAAAATCTCGTAGAGTTGATCCCTTGATACCCCATAATGATTAACATCAACTAAAATAGGGAAGTAAGCATAGTTATGTTCAATCTCTGGTAAGTCATTTAACACAGATATGCCTTTAATATAACTAAGATTATCTCTATATCTTGATGATATTATCTTTCTCTTGTGTATATATTCATCAACATATTTAAGTTGAAGTAAACCGTAGGCTGCCTGCAGTTCATTCATCTTTGCATTTATTCCGGGCTCAATAACGGTAACTTCATTTGCAAACCCAAAATTCTTCAGATAATCAATTCTTTTCTTGGTTTTCTCATCAGGACTTATTATGGCACCTCCTTCAATAGAATTGAAAACCTTTGTGGCGTGAAAACTAAGTATAGAAAGGTCCCCATAGTTTAAGACTGATTTACCCTCTCTCTTTACAGCAAATGCGTGTGCAGCATCATATATTATTTTAAGACCATATGTGTCTGCAATTGTCTGTAATTTCTCTATCTGACATGGATTTCCATACACATGAACCGGCATTATCGCAGTTGTCTTAGGCGTTATTGCTGCCTCCAACTTTAATGGGTCAAGAGTAAAAAACTCCTGTTCAATATCAGAAAAAACAGGTTTTATATTATTCCACCAGAGTGAGTGAGTTGTTGCTACAAAGCTGAAAGGCGTTGTGATTACCTCTCCTGTAACTCTCAGGGCCTGAATAGCAGTCATTAGAGCCATTGTGCCGTTACTAAAAACAGAGATATGATTCACTCCAAGATATTCGGCCAGTGCTTGTTCAAATTTCTGGTGATAGGGTCCATTATTTGTAATAATTTTACTTCTCCAAATTTCTTTCAGATATAAATTAAACTCCTTAAGCGGTGGCAAGGCTGGTTGTGTTACATAAACCGGGTGTGCTAATTTTTTCATTATTTGCTATTTAATTAACATAGCTGAAATCTAATCTGGTGTATAGACTATCTTTAACTGATGGTATATGCCAATCCGATCCAATACTTATCTCTCCCTCAGCCCAAGTTTTAAAATTGGGGTACGCATTGTAAATTTTTACAAATTCCTGTTGATGCCTGATTGACTTATCGCTTAAAATTGCCCACACCCAGTTGTCAACTGTAGAAAAATCCCCAGTCATTGTAGCCAGTAGAAACTGAAAATTAAAATTATCTGTTGGTTTCTGCCCTTTAAAATGAACCTCTCTTCCTCTCTGACCAAAAACAGCGAATATATCTAGATTGAATTTACCTTGTTGTAATTCTTCAAGAAAAGTAAAATTAGATGCCGGCATCTTGTCTTCTGAATTAAATTCTACTGTCACTGAAAAGTTTTCAGGCTTTACCTCCTGATCAATATTTCGTACATTAATGAACAATTGTGTTGTTTGTGCAAAGTTTGATCTGAAATCACCTGTAATTGGTATGACTTCGTATTTACTCTGACCAACTTCTGGAGTATATCCATCTTTTGTGCTATTCACAGAAAAAAATCTGGATAACCTGGGATCAGAAGAATGAATAATCTCTTTTACAATTGAAACCTTTTTATCAGGGGAAGAGATGGTGGCAGCTAAGCCAATAGCCTGGTATGAACTTCCGGCAGCCCTGGGTTGGATATTCATTCTAAATCCTAACACTCTGGCCTGATTATCAAGAAAATATTCAATATTTAATCCAAATACAACATCATTCATATCCATATCTCCTTTGATTGGAAAGAGATCTTCAAACATTATGGTAGAATATTTTCCCTTTGCCGGGAAGTATATTACTTCTTTAATATTACCTGACAAAGCCTTGGTTAATGGATTACTATCCTCGGCAATAATTTTAAGAGTATCATTCATTCCAACATTGATTGAATAATCACCCGGTGGGATAAAATATGCAACCGTATCATCATCCTCATTTAAAATAGTTGCAATTGTATTTACAGAAACAGGTTTTGCTTTGATTGATTTCCAATTAAAATCAGCCGGAACACTAAGAGGAGATACATAAGTCTCCTCCGGGAACTTCACGCACGAAGCCAGGATAAGCAAAGAAATTACTATGGCACAACTTCGCATAATCAAAGAGTTAATATTTTTCAATTTCTGTGATAGC
>JAGPLK010000063.1:2793-8778 GCA_018053445.1 Bacteroidales bacterium
CCTCTTTTAATATAGAAAGGCAAAAGGATTCTAAGCCACATACGAGGTCTTGTCCTGACCTTACTAACCATTAAAGAGAGTAAAAATTTCTTTAAGCGAATATTATTAGTGAGAGTTTGTTCTATTATTTTCATTTCATCAGCCTTTTCTTTCTGATTTCTCCCATGTTCCCTTCCCCCTATTTTTCATCAAATATACAAAACCCTTTACAACACAGAAATTCATAAAGATAAAATAGTACGGGATAAAAAAAATCTTAATCTTAACTTTTCTGTCTTGATTGAACTTTCCTATTAATGCAAAAAAATAAATCGCTAGCTGCATTAGAAGAAGATAATCATATATCGACGAATTATCAACTAGTGAAAGAGAGATGTTGACAGGAAGTAAACAAAACAGAGCAATTGGAGTGACGGTCCATCGCAGGACTCTGTGAGATATGAACTGTAACCAGGTACGGGGATGAGCAATTGGATTTAAGAGATTTTTAAGAAGTTTAAATGACTGAATCCCTCCGGCAGCAATTCTAATCTTTCTTTTTCCCTCTTCAACCATGTTAAGAGCGCCTTTCTCAACTGCGTATGCATCTTTACAATAATAAATTTTGTATCCACCCTCTACAATTAACATTGACAATATAAAATCATCCAATAAAATTGAAGAGGGGATTGTTTTATATAACTCCGTTCTGATTGCATATAGCTCTCCTGCTGCTCCCATAGAACTATAGAGCCTGGAATCCAAATCCTTAAGAAAAGACTCGTATTTCCAGTAAAAACTCTCTCCACTTGAAGAGGCTATATCTCTCCCTTCTGCTGCTATTCTTTTCTCTCCTGCCACACAACCAATACTATCATTTTCAAACGGTTTTATAAGATTTAGCAGCGCATCTTTGTTAAGCATTGTATTTGCATCAGAAAACACAACAAATGGAGTTTCAATAAAACTAATTGCTCTGTTAAGGGCGGCCGTTTTACCCTTCCTTTCCGGTTCAAAAAGAATCTTTACATCCTTATAATCATTTAGCAGCTTATTTGTTCCATCATTGCTTCCATCAGTAATCCAAACAATTTTTAGCCTTCCTTCAGGATAAGATAGCTCGTGTGAATTTTTCATTTTTTTGGTTATTACCGCCTCTTCATTATAGGCAGCAATAAGCAATGTAACATCAGGGAACTCCTCTGAAACCCTAATGTTTTGATTTTTAACAATAAATAGCTCTTTGATTTTTACTAATATAAAAAGAACTATCCCATATCCTATATATGTATAAAATACAATAATCAACAATATCCAGAAAATAATTTCAATCATCATAAGTTTAAATATTATCTAAGACCCTTTTCATCTGAATATCCCAGGAGAGACTATCAATAATTGAGTTTCTGATATCATCCGGAGTCATGTTAAATTGATTCAGAAAATTCACAATTGCAGATATATCTATAGAAGAATCATCAGCTGATACTTTTATTATATATGGCATTCCATCAAAGTCCTCATCCCTTTCCGAATATAGGAACGGAATACCCCTTGCAGCATACTCTCTGTTTTTCAGCGTTTTAATATTTGTAATATTTGTTCTGTGTCTTGCAAGACTTGCAATTCCAAAGTGTGCTGTATTGAATGCTTCATCTAGCATTTCTCCATAAAGGTAACCGTAAAAGTGAACAAACTCGCTTAAGCCCAAATCTATTGTTAGTTGTTTTAGCCTTTCAATTTCAAAAGTATCTCCGTCCCCAACAATATTAAAAACAACCCTAACTCCCATTAAAGAGTTTCTGTAATAATCATCTAAACCTAAAATAACTCTATCGAAACCATGCCAGATATGAATATCAGCAACTCCCAGAAGAACAATCTCCTTTGTTGCGTCTGTCACTCTTTTTAAAGGTACAGCACTAAAGTCTATTCCGTTAGAAATTTTAATTGTTGGAATTCCATGTATAAAGTCAGAAAGAGAAAATGTAACTGCTCTATCTACATATTTCCTTAACTGAGACCTGAATAACCTGTTTACAAGAAATATCATTCTTGTCTTTAATGCCCCGCCTCTGACCTCAGAATCGTAGGGGTAAGTAGGAAACTCTAAAACAATTTTTACTCCTCTAATTTTTAGACTCTTAAACATTTTTAAAAGTTGAGGCGTAGTATTATAGAAACTCCTGATATACAACACATCAATCCCTGCCTCTATTATATAATCTGTCAGTTTTCTATACTTAAACCATTTTGTAAATCTAACTTTCCAACCGCTCCCCAACTCATCTATATCAACATCACCACAAACTCTGCACTGCTTACCATCATCGTATATCTTCAAATGACACAACTCTACATCAACACCCAATTTTTTTAGAGCATTTGTCTGATAAATTATTTTCTTACTGATTCCGCTATGAGGGCTCAATTCAAAAAAATGTAAAAAAAAGAGTTTCATCTTTTTAACTTTTTAATTAAAGATACAATTGCCCCTTTTATATCATACTCACCACATATCTGAATAAATAACAAATATAGAAAGACTGACAAAGAGCCATTTAAAAATAATCTTAAGACTACATTTTCTGTTTTAAACACATAATCAAAAATCAAATTAAAGCCCGATAAAAGAATGGATAACAAAAGAGGTGAGGAGAAATGTTTAAGAAAAAGGCTCAATCTTCTTTTAAGAATACTCTTATACATTACAAAGTATATTATTAGAAAATTCACAAGAGATGTTATCGTTATTGACCATGCAACAGATTCAATTGTGCCAAAGATTAATACAGAGAGAACAACAGTAAGTAAAGTAATTAATGATGTTGATACTCCATATATAAATAGATGTTTTGTTGAGTTTGAAGCTTGAAAGATTGATCCGGAAGTTGAAAGAATAATTTGAAAGCCTACAGAAAAAGAGAGTATTTCAAATGAGGGAATTGATTGAAGCCAATTATTTCCAAACATAATTATGACTAACTCTTCAGCAGCGAAATAAAGAAAGACTGAGAGGGGGAATCCTATAAAAGCGAGCACTCTAACCATTTTCTCATAAGAAGTAGCCATTTTTTCCAGGTTACCCTGAAGATCAGAAAAAACAGGATGAATTACAGGACTCATTACATAGGTAATGTTTTGTATAGGCAGCATCATTAATCTGTAAGACTTTTCATAGAATCCCAGCATGTCCATACCTAATCCTTTACCAATTATAAGTTTGTCCATACTCTTAGAAAAGAAGTTAAAAGTACTGAATAGAAACTGGTAAAAAGAGTAGGAAAATATTTTTCGCACAGATTCAAGACCTAAGCTGGCACTAAGTTTTTGTGGAAATCTGTTGAAATTAAGAATAAAAATTATTACGCTCGAAAAAACGGGAGCTATAATAAGAGCATAAATTCCGGCACCCATTAACGCTGCTACAATAGATGCAATTCCAACAATCAGCTGTACAGAGAATGATCTTATTGCAATGAACCGAAATAATTTATCCTTGTAGATTAATGCATTAGGCACTACATTCAGTGTTGCAAAGAAAAGATTTATACATAATAATCTTAAAATCGTGAGTAACTCTTGGCTCTCATAGAACAGTGATACTGGCTTAGCAAGGAAATAGAATCCTATTGAAAGTAGTAATCCAATCCAGAAAGTAAATGAAAAGATGTTATTGTAGTCATACTCATCTAAATTTCTGAACTGAACAATAGCTGGTTCAAATCCAAAACTTGAGAACATGCTCAAAAAAGAGATAATTACCGTTGCTACTGTTGCTATACCAAAGTCCTCCGGGGGGAGTAATCTGGCAAGAATTGCTGTAACAATAAGGGCAATTACCATCCCTGAGTATTTAGCAATAGCTGAGTATGCTGTACCTGCAATTAATTGTTGTCTTAATGAATTCATTCCATTGATTCATAAATTGATTTCAGCCTTTCAGCTGCATTTTTCCAAGAGAAATGTTTTGCCCTTTCCAATCCATACTCTACTTTACTGGTGTAATAATCAGAATCATTCAACAGTTTGCATATTTCTTCAGCAATTGTGTAATGATCATCCGGATTAATAAGGATTGCATTCACACCTGCAATTTCAGGCATAGCAGATCGTTTTGAAGTAATAACAGGTGTTCCGCAAGCCATAGATTCAAGAATAGGAATACCAAAGCTCTCTCTCAGAGAAGGGTAAAGAAAAATCTTTGCAGCAGAATAAATGTATGGCAGATGGTTATTGTTTATATAACCCGGCGTATAAACAAGATCAATTACATTAGATAGATTATATTTCAGAAGAATTGAATCGACAATCTCTCTCTTAAGATCTGCAATAAGCAGAGGAAGTGGCTTTTCTGTTGCAGAACTAACATATTCTGCATAGGCTCTTAGAACATTGTCCGTGTTTTTTTTGGGATCAGTATTACCCAGAAAAAAAATAAAATCTTTGTCAGGGATGTATAATTCTGATATTGACCATGGGTTCTCTCTCCTTATAAAATGTTTACTTAATCCGTTATATACCGTTGTAATCATCGTATTGTCTATCCCTGTCACCTCGCTTATTCTGTTCGCCTCATAATCTGAAACAGTAATGATTTTCTTACAATTCTTCAAAACAAAAGGGACTATGAGTTTTCTGTAATACCATCCAAAAGTTTGATAAAGAGATTTTCGTGGCGCATCTCTCTTCTCTAAAAAAATAACATCATGAAGAGTCACAATCATTTTCTGTTTGCAAGCTACCGGCCCTGTATTACTCGTACAATGAAGCAAGTCTGGCTTGATTTTCCAAAGAATAAAAGGCAGTGCTATTTGTTCCCAAAATGGGTAGAAGGAACAATTAATGGAAATTATCTTAAAATTCAAAGTCTCATTAATAATATTACAATCCTCCCCTCTTGCAGTAATAATAAAATATTCATTAGCCGTATCAAGTTTCTGAAGCTCTTTTATAGTTTCTAGAGCAACAAAATCCATCCCGTGTTTATTCTTCCTGAAAATCCTCTGTGCTTCAATTGCAATTCTCATCCTTTTGATAATTTTTTTCAGTGTGAATAAATCTGCTATATACACCCTGCACCTTAAAAATATTTAAAAACATTAGAATAAAAAGGTAGGGAAGATTCCATAATGCCACAAGAAGCCTTTTATTAAAAAATTTGGCAGGTATAGATATAATAAGCGAGAACAATAATAAAAAAAGAAGAACAAACCACTTAATCGAAATGGCAAAGTAAAATAGAGCCAAAATAAAAGCAATGCCAGTAAGAAACCCCATTATTAGCAATCTTGGAAGAAACAGCCACTGAATTATCTTATCCGCATATGATATATTTCCCGAAAACAGGGCAGAGGGCAAATCCCAGATAACTGATTTTAGGGTCTCAATCTGTGAAGCAAACCATCTTCTTCTCTGTTTATAAAAGATTCCACTTTTTTGAATCTTTTCATCATATACCAGCACATTTTCAAGATAATCAATGAATATTCTTTGTTTAAGCAGTAGTGCTTCAAGCTCTCTCTCCTCAGGCATTGTCCTGAATTTTTTTATGTTTTCTCTAAACCAATTGTATTCAAATGCCATTCCTGAACCTATCAATGCAGCTGAGAGACCAAAATTAATATGCCCTTTTCTGAAAATTGAATTGTTTATCTCCTCACTGATTGCGTCGAGAATTGCTATGCTGGTATTAAGATTTTTTGCCGTTCTATGAGCCTGAACAGCCTTGGAACCATTACAAAAAGCATGGTTAATATCTGTCAAAAAGGAGGTTTCCACTTTGTTGTCGGCATCCATAACTACAACCACATCATATAAGCTGTCTCCTAATTTGTCAATCGCTAAATTCAGAGCTTTTGCTTTTGTACTATTTTCATAATTTGCTTCAAAAATGGTAACAGATAACTCCTTAAGAGAATCATTCGTTTCAGTCCTCATTTTATCAGAAATTACAACTACTTCAAATCTATCCGGGGGATAATCCTGTTTTAAAAAATCCTTAAC
>JAGPLK010000064.1 GCA_018053445.1 Bacteroidales bacterium
CTGCTCTTAATTTATCCAGCTCCTCAGATGAGTCAAATGAATAATATGCAAAACCCTTTTCAACCAGCTCCTCTGCATATTTCCTGTACAGAGGTTTTCTTTGTGATTGCCTGTAAGGAGCATGACTATGTTTTTCAGATGGATTTTCAACAATCTTCCCATTCTCTACCCCCTCATCGGGAGAGATTCCGCACCATGCAAGAGCCTCAATAATATACTCCTCAGCTCCGGGTACAAATCTTTGAGAATCTGTGTCTTCAATTCTGAGAATAAAGTCTCCGCCTCTCTGTTTTGCATAGAGATAGTTGTAAAGTGCTGTCCTCACCCCACCTATATGTAGTGGACCTGTTGGACTTGGTGCAAAACGAACTCTTGTTCTTTCAGCCATTTTATTAGTCTTGTGTTTGATGGAGGTATGAGTTGTCTGAAAGAAGATGTTGCTTGCCATCTCTCTCCTCAAGTCTCATTGAATCTGCCCCTCTGTTATCTGGTCTCTCGTGATGCATTGGGGCCTTCTCCTCCTTGTTAATCATTACCTTTCTTCTTATGTATGCCGGCTGATTTTCCAGATCAACTATATTCTCTTCCGGGGCCAGTATCAGAGCCGGTTTTGTCTTCACACTCCCTGGTGCAGGAGAAGATTGTGCAGCTGGTTGTTTTGCTCTTTCAGTTCTGGAAATAGGCTCAATCTGTATTTTTGGATTACTCTTGATATCAATAATAACCTGTCCCGGTTGTTGCTGACTGTTGAGAGAATCACCTAATGTAACAGTCTCAACTATTTTGTCCCCCTCTGTTGAGATCTGAGGCAACGAATGCATATCAAATCCTGTAGCAACTACTGTTACGCTGATAGCCTCTCCGATTTCAGGATCGTTAACAACGCCTCTCTTAAATTTAAGAACATTCTCCCCTGTGTACTCCTTAATGTAGTCCATAATCTGGGAGAGCTCCGCCATTGTAAGGCCATTGTTGCTGCTTGAAGTTATATTTACAAGAACACCCTTTGCAGTCTTAAGGTCATAATCATTTAGCAAAGGAGAGGAGAATGCCTCCTCAACTGCTCTTATTGCTCTGTTGTCTCCCTCTGCAGTGCCGGTTCCAAGCAAGGCCATTCCGCTGTTCTGCATAATCATCTTAACATCTGCGAAGTCAACATTGATGAACCCTGGTCTGGTAATAATTTCTGCTATACCTTTTACAGCTGAATTAAGAACTGAATTTGATTTTGGAAAGGCCTCAAATATATTGAGTTCTCCAAAAATCTTGTAGATCTTTTGGTTATCAATAATAAGCAGCGAGTCTACATATTTCTCCAGCTCCTTTATCCCTACAACAGCTCTTTTGAGAAATTCCTGCCCCTCATCTCTGAAAGGCAAAGTAACAACCCCTACTGTAAGAAGATTCAGATCTTTTGCGAGTTTTGCGATAACCGGGGCGGCTCCTGTGCCGGTGCCACCTCCCATACCTGCAGTTATAAATACCATCTCAGTCTGTCCGGAGAGAGATGCTTTAATTGTGTCAATAGACTCAAGAGCGGCGCTTCTTCCTCTCTCAGGATCACACCCTGCACCAAGACCCTTTGCAAGGTCATGGCCCAGCTGAATCTTTTCAGGGACAGGGCTGTTCTTAAGAGCCATAGTGTCTGTATTGCAGATCATAAAATCCACATCCTTGATGCCCTGCTGGAACATCTGGCTAACGGCATTTCCACCGCCGCCCCCAACACCAATCACCTTAATGATTGAGCCGTTAGATTCCCAATTAACCGGTATATAATCTTTCATCTTTACTTATGCTTCGTTGTCTCCTGAATCAAAGAAGGTGCCAATATTAACCTTAAAGTTGTCAAAAAACCGTCCTCTCTTTTGTTTCTTTTGAGGTGCTTTTTGTGCCGGCTTTTGCTCAACTACTGCACTTACAAGCTGCTCCTCACTAAAGAGTGTAGTCTCTTTCATAATGTTTGCACTTGCAAAATCATTCTCCGCCTCTCTCATCTTTTCACAGCCATATATAAGGAGTCCCACCGCTGTTGATGAGCTCGGCTTGTTAACACCCTCAGGCGAGTCAAAGGTAATATTATTATTTGGAGAGGCAATCCTTGTCTCGTATCCTGTCTTGTAACTCACATAGTTACAGATATGAGCAAGTTGAGATCCGCCGCCTGTGAGAACGATGCCGGCGTGTAATTTTTCCTGAAAACCTGAACGCTCTATTTCATACATAACAGCTTCCACAATCTCGGCAACTCTCGCTTCTATTATGCTGGCAATAACCTTAAATGATACCTCTCTTGAGTTTGCTCCGTTCATGCCGGGGATAATTACCGTTTTATTATCAGGAGCATATTCGGTGATACAAGATCCATACTGTATTTTCATCTGCTCAGCATTTCTTGAGGAGACTCCGCACCCCTGCTTTAGGTCTTCTGTGATTGAGTTGCCTCCAAAAGGTATTACTGCTGTATGCCTGATTATATTATTTTCTATCACCAATAAATCTGTTGTTCCCCCTCCGATATCAATCATTGCAACACCCATCTCCATCTCCTCTTCAGAAAGCACTGCCAGGGCAGATGCAACAGGTTCCAGGACCAGCTCCTTTAGTTTAAGATTTGCTCTGTTTATTACTGACTTACTATGTTCGGCAGAATTTGTCCTTCCTATGAAAAGCTTATAGTTCCCCTCTATCTGGCTGCCAACCATACCCACAACTTCTGTCTGGCCAATGTGGTCATCAACATTGTAGCTTTGTGGAATTACATGCAGAATTTTCTCCCCTGCATTTACTCTTGTTTTGTACATCTCCTCCTTCATCTCATCAATCTCCTCCTGGGTGATAAGATTATCAGGCCTCTGTCTGTTCCTTTTACAACCCTCATCTGAACACCTGATGTGCTGACCTGCTATTCCAACATACACCTCCTTAATATCTACGCTGCACTCGCTCTTTATTTCATCAAGAGTGGGCATCAGTGAATCCAGAACATTCTGGATATTTACAACCTCCCCTCTCATTATTCCCTTAGAGGGTGCCTCATGAAAAGAGATAATTTTATAGCCGGATTCGCTCTTCTCTCCAACCAGGCTCACAACCTTTGTTGTGCCCAGGTCAATTGCTGCTGTGTAAGTTTTCATATATTCAGGTATTTTCTTTATTTATCGTTTTGGTATTTTTAATATCTCTTTTAGTACATACAATCTGATCTGTGTACTGAAGGTTTATTGTACTGTACATGTCCCATCCGGCATTTGGAATTATGTGTTCATAAAATGCCATTAATTTTTTAAATTTTGACTCAATATTATCAGGTTTTCCAAAGGCAATCTCATGCTGCCCTATTCTTGGAATTATAAATAAATCCCCCTTTTCGTCAACATCAATCTGCTCTATCTGTGCATTGATTAATTCATTTTTGTCAATATATTTTCCAAGAGCCAGTATCTGATCACACCACTCCTTATTCTCTTTAACTCTGCCTCTGTAGCCCGGTACAATTGAGAGAGGAATGTTTCCTGTAACAACCGGCACAAATGAGGTAAATGTCTTAACAAGAGGGAAAATATATCCGGAATCATCCAGATAAAATCCCCCATTCTCTGTTTCGAGTCTCAAAACCGGTCTTCTCTGTTCAATCTTTACGAACAGAATACCTTTGCCATTGTAGTTTGTGTGAGATACTCTTACAGCAGTTCTGTTGTTAAGCATATTCTCAAGTTCGTGCAGATTAATGTGTTTTATTTTGCTCTCTCCAGCGGTAATTCCCTGCTCTCGTATCAGCTCCCCAATCTCTTCCCTGCTTACAAATCTGTTTACAGTACTATCCAGGATTGAAATATCAATCCTTTTGCAAACAACTTTGTCGCTTTCGCTCTTCTCCAGTTTATACGAGAAAAAGAAGTAAGCAGAGAGTGCTGCTAACAGCAGAGTATATCCTGTATATATGAGAATCTTTTTAAACATTGTATCTCTTTTTGAGCATCTCTGTCAGCGGGTCAATAAATCTGTCAATATCTCCAGCACCAAATGTTATGAGTATATCCGGCTCTGTTGAGCTGACATAATCCAGTAAATCTTCTCTCTTTACAACTCTTCTCTTTTCAAGGGACATCATATTTAGTATCATTTCCGAATTTACCCCCTCTATTGGAAGCTCCCTGGCCGGATAAATATCCATAAGAATAAGCTCATCAAGCATATCCAGGCTTTTAGCAAACTCTTCTGCAAAATCACGGGTTCGGGTGTATAGATGTGGCTGGAATATTCCTGTAAGTCTTCTCCCGGGGAAAATGTCTCTTATTGAACTGATTGCTGCCGATATTTCATTTGGATGGTGTGCATAATCATCGATATATGCTATTGAAGAGGTGTTTATATGTATGTCAAATCTCCTCTCCACCCCTGCAAATGAATTAAGAGCAATCTTTACGCTCTCTTCATCAATACCATTAAGTAATGCGGCAGCGGATGCTGCTATGCCGTTCTCTACATTAACCCAGCCCGGAATGCCTACCCTGCAATCTGTTATTCTGCCTTCAGGGTGTACCAGCGTAAAGCTGAAGTATCCACCGCTCAGCAGTTTAATATCCTCTGCATGAAAATCTCCTCCTTTGTCAAAAGAGTATGTATAGAGCTTTACACCTTCATTCAGACTCTTATCAAGTTCCAGGGAGTTTTTTATAATCAGATTCCCCCCTGGTTTTATCTGGGATGCAAATTCTGAGAAGGCCTCTTTTATATTCTTATGATTGCTGTATATATCCAGGTGATCTGCATCTGTTGAAGTTATTATTGCAGTATCAGGCCACAATTGCAAAAATGATCTGTCAAACTCATCAGCTTCAGCCACAAGAAACTCCCCTTTTGACAGGAGCAGATTAGTGTGGTAGTTTTTGGATATTCCACCAAGGAATGCTGTACAGCCCTTCCCGGAAGATGTGACTATATGAGCAAGAAGAGTAGATGTAGATGTCTTGCCGTGTGTTCCGGCAACTGCCAGAGTTTTTTTTGATGCAGCTACCTCACCCAGTGCCAGTGACCTCTTTACAAGCCTGAATCCGCCATCTCTGAAATAGACAAGTTCTTTAAGATCTGCCGGTACGGCAGGTGTATATATTACCAGAGTATCATCTGTATTGAATCTTATCTCTGAAGGAATAAGATCAATATTATCTTCAAAGTGTATATCTATTCCCTCGTTCTCAAGTTCTGCAGTAATTTTACCGGGAGTACGGTCATACCCCGCTACCAGAGATCCTGCGTGTTTGTAATAACGCGCCAGTGCACTCATCCCAATGCCTCCGATACCTATAAGATAGACTCTTTTCATTTGTCTCTTTTTGCAAGTTTAAATACTTCATTCACAATAATTGAGGAAGCATCTGTATATGCCATCTGCTTAATCTTCTCCTCTAGTTCCTCAATTCTTAGTTTGTCTTCAATAAGTTCTGATGCTGTTTTCATTAAATAAACATCTGATTCAGAGTCTTTAATCATCATAGCTGCTCCATTGTTGACTAATGTCATAGCGTTGTGAGTCTGATGATCTTCAGCAACCATAGGGGAGGGGACAAATATGCAGGCTTTACCGGCTATACTCAACTCAGATATTGTCCCTGCACCCGCTCTTGTTATAATAACATCGGCTGCTGCAATTGCAAGATCCATCCTCTCCAGGAAAGCATAGTGTTTTACATAATCTCTCTGGTGTTCATTAATGAATTTGTCCATCTCCTCTTTATAAAACTTTCCCGTTTGCCATAGTATTCTGAACCGGCACTTCTCGTTTTGTTTAATCCACTCCTGAACAGCTGTATTCAGAGTTCTTGCTCCAAGACTACCACCCGTTACAAGAAGGAGTCTCTCTTCAGGAGCTATTCCAAAATGTATTTTCCCCTGAGCCTTGAGTTCTGCAGTTGTTAGTTTGATGCCCTCTCTGACAGGATTTCCTGTGACCAAAATCTTGTCTTCAGGAAAAAACTTTGACATCCCTTCGTAAGCAGTACATATTACAGAGGCCTTTTTTGAAAGGATTCTGTTTGTCAGTCCTGCATACGAGTTTTGCTCCTGAATAAGATAGGGGATGCCTCTTTTTCCTGCCATCCAAAGAAGAGGAGCACTGGCATAACCACCAACTCCCACCACAACATCCGGTTTGAATCTGTCAAGTATCTTACCCGCTCTTCTTAAACTCTCCATTACTTTGAATGGTAACATTAAATTCGAAAAGGAAAATTTTCTTTTCAACCCTGCAACAGGTAGCCCTTCAATCTCATATCCAGCCTCCGGAACTCTCTCCATCTCCATTTTCCCCAAAGCCCCAACAAAGAGAATCTTACTTTCAGGACTTTTTTTAATAATCTCATTGGCTATCGATATTGCAGGAAAAATATGGCCACCTGTTCCTCCTCCGCTAATTATTATTCTTTTTGGACTCATCATAGCTCAAGGGCCTCCTCTCCCTCTTGTAGTTCTGTGATTGGCTGGTCCGGCGTAACGCATTTGGTGTTTTCTACACTTCTGCTAACTGCCAGAATAATTCCAAAAGCAGAGCTCATAATTATCAGGGATGTTCCCCCCAGACTGATTAACGGCAGGGTGTGTCCTGTCACAGGAAGTATACTGACATTGACCAAAATATGCAGCATTGCCTGAGATGTTATAAGAAGCCCCAGGCCGATTACCGTGATGGCTGAGAAGATTTTTGTGCACCCCCGTGCAATCGCAATACACCGGTAAAGAAAAGATATATACAAAAGCAGAACAGTTATTCCGCCTGCAAGACCCCACTCCTCAACAATGATTGAATATATAAAATCTGAATAGGGGTGAGGCAAGACATATCTTTGGGTGCTTTTACCGGGACCCTTCCCTATACCTTTTGATGATGCAATGGCTATTTTGGCCATATCTGCCTGGAAAGTTTTGTCCAGAATCCGCTGTTTTTCCTGAGGTGAGAGGTGGTCTTCAATCTGCTTTTCGTTGGTGAAATTCTTAACACGGGATATCATTGTTGATATCCTTGGGAAGAATCCAAATGCTATATGGGCAAGGAAAATCACTGCAATAAGAGCAGTTGCTATACCGGCTGACTTGAACAGATGAGAGCTTTTTATTCCAGCTACAATCAGAACCAGAAAAGAGAGCCCTCCGAGTACAAGAGCAGTTGATGCACTGCCATTTAGAATCAGCACAAGTACCAGCCCCAGAGGAGCAACAACCCATATTAAAAACTCTTTGAATGTCTCAAATTTGTGATCTTCCAGCACCTTAGCCAGGTAGAGCATTGTGGTGATTTTTGCGATCTCACTGGGTTGAAAAGAGACTCCAAAGATTGTGATCCATCTCTCTGCATCGTTAATTTTACTTCCAATAAGCATTGTTGCAATAAGCAACCCAATACTGAGAATCATACCCATATAGGAGAGCATCCTGTACCATCCCAAAGGAATTCTGGAGCATATATACAATGCAGTAAGACCCAAAATTACAAATCTAAGTTGTTTCATCAGATAGAAAAATGTGCTTCTGTCTTCTCTGAATGCAAGCGAACTGCTTGATGAATAGACAGCAGCAATAGATATCAGCGACAGGGCAATTACTATTACCCATATCACCTTATCCCCTTTGAGTCTTTTTACAAATGTATCACCCATAACTTTTAAAGTGAGGCTACAGCCTCCTTGAATTGTTTCCCTCTGTCTTCATAATTCCTGAACAAATCAAAGCTTGCACAGGCAGGAGAGAGAAGTACGCTCTCTCCGGGTTTAGCACATCTGTATGCTATCTCTACAGCCTCTTTGGCAGATCCCGCATCATATATTTCATCAACCATCTCTCCGAACTCTTCGTGAAGGCGGGTATTATTAACTCCCATACAAATAAGAACCCGTACTTTGTCTTTTACAAGGTCGTACAGCGGTGTATAATCATTTCCCTTGTCTTTTCCACCTGCTATCCATACAATATTTGTCTTCATACTTTCAAGGGCATACCAGGTTGAGTTTACATTTGTCGCTTTTGAATCATTGATGTATAGTACATTCTTTACTTTTAGAACATTCTCAAGCCTGTGCTCAACTCCCTTAAAACTGGAGAGGCTCTCTCTGAGTACATTGTTGCTTATTTTGAGCACTTTGCCTGTAATGGCAGCAGCCATTGAGTTGTATATATTGTGTTTTCCCTGAAGAGAGAGCTCATTTACAAACATTGTGTACTCATCGCTGTTGTAAACTACATGCATCTGTTCGTCTTTCAGGTATGCCCCCTCCTCAAACTCTGTAGTCTGGCTGAATGGTAGTTGCTTCGCCTGCAGAACAATTTTATTAAGGTGAGATATACTTATTTCATCATCAGCACAGAATATGAAACAATCATCTGAAGACATATTCCTTGTAATCCTGAATTTGGCCTTAATGTAATTCTCCATTTTATTATCATACCTGTCCAGATGATCTGGTGTAATATTCAGCAGAACAGCAATATCTGCCTTGAATTCATACATGCCCTCCAGCTGGAAGCTGCTAAGTTCCAGCACATAGTAGTCATGCTTTTTCGTAGCCACCTGGAATGCATAGCTTTGACCGATATTTCCGG
>JAGPLK010000132.1 GCA_018053445.1 Bacteroidales bacterium
CCTTTTGACAGCGCAACAGATAGCAGCCTCCTCAGTTCATCTGTAGTTACGCCGAAAATTGCCAACATCTTTTCTGTTTTGCTCATTGGCTCTCTTTTTGACAAAGTAACCTAAAAATGGCTAAATTAGCAAAATGAATAATCCCCAAACCTATGGATCAGCCCAAAATTGAACGACTTCTAAGAGTAATGCAACTTTTAACTGACAGGTCCAGAGTCTGTACTGTTGAAACTCTTGCACATTCGCTGGATATTTCACAGAGAACAGCATACAGGTATCTTGACACATTTGAATCTGCAGGTCTTTTGCTTGAGCGGGAGGGTGGCAGAATCTCTCTCTCTAGAGACTCGAAATATTTCAGAATGATATCTGAGCTTGCATATTTTAATAAAGAGGAGGCTTATATTATAAAGAGAGCTATGGAGGTCTTTGCTCCGGATAGTCAGGCTGTTCAGTCTGTTAAAAGAAAACTTGCCAATATCTATGACTTCTCAGAAGTTGCAACACTTTTAACAAGGCCCGGCCGTGAAAATGTAATAAGCAGCTTGCTCTTCTCAATCGCAGAGGAGAGGCAGGTCATTCTCAAAGATTATCACTCTATAAATACCAGGGGTGTAACTGACAGGCTGGTTGAACCCATCTCCTTCTCAGTGAATATGGTTAGTATATTTTGTTATGAGGTTTCAACCGGTTTGTGCAAATACTTCAGGGTTGAAAGGATAGGCTCTGTAGATGTTTCTGAAGTCTCCTGGCAGAACAAAGGGCAACACAGGAGTGTGGCTACAGATATCTTTAGGTTTTCCGGAGAGAGTCCTAAACCGGTTAAGCTTAAATTAAGCATGGTGGCAGCAACACTTCTTACAGAGGAGTTTCCTTTAAGCGAACAGTATCTAACTCAGTTAAACGACAATGAATTTGTACTTGAGTGTGATTTGTTTGATTATCAGGGAGCGGCGAGATTCGTTCTGGGGTTGTGTAATGAAATCGAAATTATTGAAAGTGATGAATTCTTGAAATACCTTAATGAAAAACGCCTTAGCAGTAAGTTTTAATTATTTGCAAACGATTATTTTTTATAAATTTGCCAAATTAAAATGATTTGTAAACGGTGATAAATATATCTGAAGGACTAACATTCGAAAAGATTGCCAGAGTAGTCGAAGAGAATGAACTTGTAGAGCTGGGCGTTGAGGCGTCTGAAAGAATTTTACGGAGTTTTAATTTTCTTGGTTCATTTGCTGAGAAGAAAGTAATATACGGTATTAACACCGGTTTTGGACCAATGGCTCAGTACAGAGTTGACGACAATCATCTGAGGGAGCTTCAGTTCAATATTATCAGATCTCATTCATGTGGAGCGGGCAGGCCTCTTGACAATAAGTTTGTCAGAGCTGCAATGCTTGCAAGACTCGCAAATTTCTCAGAGGGTAAATCAGGGATTACAATACAGCTTGCAGAGCTCCTTGTAGATTTTCTAAACAACGAAATTTATCCGGTTGTTCCTGAGCACGGAGGAGTTGGAGCGAGCGGAGACCTTGTTCAGATGGCTCACATAGGACTGGCACTAATTGGTGAAGGAAATGTCTCCTATAAGGGGTTTGTTGTTCCAGCCTCAAAAGCAATGGAGGATTGCGGATTAAAACCACTTGAAATAAAAATAAGAGAGGGACTTGCAATAGCAAACGGGACCAGTGTTATGTCCGGAATAGCATCCGTAAATCTTTTTATGGCAGAAAAATTATTCAGATGGTCTCTTCTTGCATCTGTAATTATGAATGAGATTGCTGAATCATATGATGATTTTGTGTCTGAACCTCTTGCTGAGAGCAGGCCGCATCCGGGTCAGGTTTATGTTGCATCATTAATGAGAGATCATTTTGCAACTTCATCAAGGCTTAGAAAACGGGAGCACTCCCTCTACAATGGAAAGAATGATGAGCGAATATTTGAGCATAAGGTTCAGGGATATTACTCTCTCAGATGTGTTCCTCAGGTACTGGGCCCTGTTTATGACACATTACAATACGCGATTTCAACAGTTGAGAGAGAGTTCAATAGTGTATGCGACAATCCTGTTGTGGATCCTGATACAGGAAGTATATATCATGGCGGGAATTTTCACGGAGACTATGTAAGTCTTGAGATGGATAAGGTAAAAATTGCTGTAACTAAGCTTACAATGTTGGCAGAGAGGCAGCTGAACTATCTGTTCCATGACAGAATAAACGGAATTCTTCCACCTTTTGTCAATCTTGGAACTCTTGGTTTAAATTATGGTCTTCAGGCTGCTCAGTTTACAGCTACTTCAACCACAGCCGAATCGCAGTCTCTTTGCATGCCTGTGTATATTCACTCAATACCAAACAACAACGACAACCAGGATATAGTGAGTATGGGGACTAACGCAGCCCTGATGACTGCTAAGGTTATTGAAAATGCATTTCAAGTGATGTCAATTCAGTATATGGCGCTTTTGCAGGCGATTGACTATCTTGAAATTAAAGATAAGATCTCTGTGGAGAGCAAAAAAGTCTACTCAGAACTTAGGGAGATATTTCCTCTCTTTGTGGATGATTCTCCATTGTGCGGAGATATTGAAAGGATTACTGATTATTTAAAAAATAATTAATATGAAATATGCTCTTGTTACCGGAGGCGCCAGGGG
>JAGPLK010000065.1:0-2316 GCA_018053445.1 Bacteroidales bacterium
TTGTCGTTAAGAAACTTCTGACTAAAACCAAACGAGGTTGAGGAGTTTACCGGATATCTGGACTGGAGTGTTATATTACTTCTGAATAAAAATGCATTTGCGTTAAATGACCCACCTTTCCACAAAGTGAGATTGACTCCACCACCACCGGTATAGCCGAATCCGCTATTGCTGAGATTTAGTTCACCGGAAGAAATTACCGAGTATACAACAGAACCATTTAGAAAAATATTGAGTTTGCTACCTGCTCTGTATGAATAATTGAGATTAAGTGTGTAGTTCCTGTTTCTCCCTATGTTTTCGTATGTAGAGATGCTAACACCATTTTCGTTTACTCTTCTGATATTTTCAATATTGTTTCTTGTAAAATCCGCACCAAGTGTAACCCCAAGATTCCAGCTAAGAGAGGCTTTCATATAACTTATACTAAGAGCATCTCTCTTTACACTTTTCAGATCCGGATTCCCGTAAGAGATACTCATTGGGTTTGAGTCATTGATATAGGGGTTCAGATAGTTAATACCGGGTCTGTTTAGTCTTTGTGTGTATGAAAAAGAAAAAATATGACCTCCGTTCTCCATATATGAAATATTGAGATAGGGAACTACATCAAACTGCTTGTTTGTAAAATATGTATTTCCGCTTGTACTCTTAGATATCCCATCATTTAGAGTGTATTCTGCCCTGAATCCGCCCTTAAGGGTAAGCTTCTTAAATTTATATGTATACCCTCCATAAAGACTTCCTATGTGTTGGTCATAATCCAGATCATTTACTCTGGTGTAATCATCTCTCCAGCTATTTGAAGATTCATCATATATTTTAATCTTAGTGTCAGAGAAATTCTGTCTAAGTGTATATTTTACACCTGTCTCAATAAAATGGGCTTTAGTTATTGGATTGTAATAGTCTGCCTGGAAGGCGTGCTCTATTCCATATGCATTGTTAAAAGAGTTCTGCTCATATCCCTCATAATCCAGAATTGGATTGATAATACTTTCAACTTTAGTGTTCATTGGACTCCAGTCTGCACTGTAACTAATTGTCAAAGACTTTTCAGGTTTTTTGAAGTTCTTCTGCCATGATATAACACCAGAGCCGGTTCCAAACTGATTATCAGTATTTGTTATATTATCATATTTTCTGGTTAAGAGCCCCGCTGAATTATATGCTGAAAACAGAGAACTTCCTGTATTTATTGCATTTCCAAGGTATCCCCATCCGGTTAAAGTTATAAGATTAAGCGAATCAATTTCATAGCTCGCATCCATAGAGAGATATGATACTCTGTTTTTAAGATCAGAGGTCCCGGCAGTTAAAGATTTTCTGAACTCCTCACTGAGAAAATTTTCAGAATCCATATATGAACCATTACGCTTCATCACAATATTACCATGGAAGAGGTTTGTGCTTATTGCGAATTTTCCTGCCTGTGCCGAAATATATCCGCCTCCGGTGTATCCACCTCTTGTGTTAACCGATGCGCTTACGCTCCCGTTATAACCATTGTTGCTTCGCCTGTTTGTGATGATATTAATAATACCGGTAATCCCCTCGGCATCATACCTTACAGGGGGATTTGTAATAATCTCTACTGATTTTATTGCACTTGCAGGAAGTGCCTGAATTGCCTCTTTGAAATTTTTTGCAAGTACTCCTGTCGAGCGCCCGTTAACCAGAACTTTAAAACTCTTCTCTCCATTAAGTCTAACCTCATTCTCCCCATCGATGCTGAGCATTGGAACCTTTCTGAGAATTTCGGCTGCTGTACTTGAGGCGGTCTGAGGATCAGAGTCAAAGTTATATGTAATTTTATCAGCTTCTGCCTTAATAAGCGGCCTCACCCCTGTAACTGTTACCTCTCCAAGCTCAAGCCCCTCAGTTAACAGGAACTCCCCGGCGTCAAATCTTCTCTCGCTTCCATCAGCAGCGATAAACTTTTTGGTTGTTGAATAACCAAGCATTGACGCAATTATTGAGTATCTCCCTGGAACAATATCACTGAACAGGAATCTCCCGTCAGCACCACCAGCAACTGCTGAAACAATTTTCATTGAATCAGAGATAAGAACAACAGTAGGGTATTCAAGTGATTTGTTTGATAAAGAGTCTTTTACATATCCACTTATGGATATTGTCTGATTAATTTTATTTTGAGAAAAAGCCTGTGTCCGGATTATTACAATAAAGAACAAAGCAAGCAGTATTCTTACCCTTGTCATATAATAACAGAAGTTTTGTGTTTAGCTAAAAAGCAAATCTAACCACAATATCCTCTCATTGTACACTTTGGCCTGAAAAATGTATATTTTTTGT
>JAGPLK010000065.1:2416-8518 GCA_018053445.1 Bacteroidales bacterium
CGGAGTTACTGCTCAGGATAAAAAAGCAGCACCGCAGCAGGATTTTTACAAACTTAGCTTCAATACAATAACCGGAGAGAAGTTTGATTTTTCAAGACTAAAGGGGAAGAAGGTACTCATAGTTAATACAGCTTCTAAATGTGGATATACACCACAATTTAAAGAGCTGGAGGAGCTGCATAAAAAATATGGAAATAATCTTGTGATCCTCGGATTTCCATCAAACGATTTTATGAATCAGGATCCGGGGTCAAATGAAGAAATTCTTGCATTTTGCGAAGAGAACTACGGAGTCACTTTTACAATGATGGACAAATCCTCTGTAAAAGGAGATAAGAAAAACATCGTTTATAAGTGGCTGACTGAGAAATCCGGTAACGGATGGAATGATAAGGAGCCTGGCTGGAACTTCAATAAATATTTGGTTGACGAAAACGGAACTTTAATAGAACACTATTCATCTAAGGTTAAACCTATGTCAGATGAGATAATCTCAAAGTTATAGTTTGATCTTATAAGTTTTGATGTCTTTTGTTGCGGAAGGAGTTATTCATAAACCTTTCCGCAACTTTTTCTCTGTAACTCTTAGATACCGGCAAATCATCTACTCCTGTGGCATCAAGCTCCAGAAAGATATTATCTCTCTCTCTTCTCATAACTTTTACCCTTGAGAAATTTACAAGATAAGATCTGTGACATCTGGTTACAGGAGTATCAGAGAGTTCATCCTCTATCTTTTTTAGAGTGTTCCTGATCAGGAATTTCTTGACCTGATTTCCTGTTACATAGTGTATGGTCACATAATTATCATCAGACTCTATATAAAGCAAATCCTGGTATCGTACTGATAGTCTGAGTGTACCTTTGTCATCAGTAAATAGTATATTTTCAGGAATTGAATCCAATTCTTCTTCACTCTCCTTTTCAATCGTTTCCAGCTTTTTTTTACTCTCTTCCCATCCAAAGTAAAACCAGAGCGTTATGTATGGCAGCAATAAAACTAGAGCTGTATTTACCATCGCAGATTTGAATGTAGCAATTATATCCCTTCCTAGATTTGCATCAATGGAAAGGGTGAAAATGGTGTAAAAAAGAGACATAAAGAGTATTTCAAAGAATACCCACAAGAAATATTTGACATAAGATACATCGTGTTTTCTTGAGTGGTAGTACATGATAATTCTGCTTATCACAACTACGAGAACCCCTGTAAGAATAATTGGAGCTGAGAAGAGAAAAAATTTGAAGTCCGAGACATCGTACCAGCTTTTGGATCCAAATGGCTTATATATGTTAATAAATAAAAGAGCAAAGGCTGCTGTAAAAATTACCAGCCTTACAATGTTTCCTCTCTTAACTATATGATCAGGTATTTTCATCTTTTAGCAAATGTAATCAAATTTTCATTAACCACATATATGCGAATTTCGCCCCACTATTTTGAGTTTTGCCAATTTGATGCCTGAAAAATACCATTTTTTTTTAACAATTAAGAAGCCTCTCTTTATTTGTATTAAAATTTTAAAATATGAAGATTGAAGCCTTGAAATTTATCGAAAAACTAGGATTGGATGAGATTCTTAAAAAGAGGAGAGAGGTTGTTCCTGTTGTGCAATTTAAGACTAAAGAGGAGGAGATAAATGAGAATATCAGATTTGATTACTATGTGGTCTCTCCTGATGCCGATAATTTTTCCGGGAATAGGTGGAATTCTGCAATTTTTCTCTTTCACGGATTAAATGAGAGAAGCTGGGACAAATACAAGCCCTGGGCAGAGACACTGGCAAATAAATTAGAGAGGCCTGTCGTTCTGTTTCCACTCTCAATGCACATAAACAGATCTCCTGATTTGTGGTCAGATTCAAGAGCTATGCAAAAGCTAATAGATGAAGAGTATAAAGATAAAGAGAAGGCAGAAAACCTGACATTTGTAAACTATGCTTTAAGTAAAAGGCTTCAGGCGGATCCATACAGGTTTTATCTAAGTGGCAGAGAGACAATATACAATGTCCATCAGCTTATGAATGAGATAAGAAGAGGGAAACACCCTCTGCTTGCAAAAAGCTGTAAGGTGGATATATTTGCATATTCAATCGGAGCATTAATGTCTCAGGTTTTATTGTCATCAGATGTTGAGGGGCATTTTGATAACAGCAAACTCTTTATGTTTTGCGGAGGAGCACTCTTTAATGAAATGAACGGAAGTTCCAGAATGATAATGGATGGTGATACCTTCAGGACTTTAAAAAGTTATTTTACAACAAAATTTATTTTTCCTCAGTTTGAAAGCAGGATAATTGGAGATAATCTTGAAAAATCCTTTATTGCTCATGTGGATAAGTCGCTTTGTAAAGAGAGGAGAGAGGCGTTCTACAGGAAAAACAGCTACAGGATTTGCGTAGTATCATTGACAAAGGATACTGTAATACCCACATCCGGAATCAAATCTGCCCTGGGAAAGGAGGCAGAACATTGTATAGAAGAGATGGACTTTCCTTTCAGGTATTCACATGAAAACCCCTTCCCTGAGGGTGAAAAAATAGCCGCCGAGCGTAAATATTTTTTTGAAAAAGTATTCAGCAGGGCGGCAGAATTTCTAAAATAATAATTTTCTATATCATTGAGGCAGAGTCAAGATTATCTCTCTCTATATCTTTAAAATAGTTAACTGTTCCAACCATTAATTCATCTGTAGCGGCATCGTCACAAACTATAACACCTTTGGGGTGCATCTGGAGGACACTTATTGTCCACATGTGGTTCACACTACCTTCAACAGCCATTTTAAGAGCTCTAGCCTTGTGATGACCATTTACAAGAATCATTACCTCTTTTGCGTCCATGATTGTTCCCACACCTACTGTAAGAGCAGTTTTTGGCACTTTAGTTATATCGTTTTCAAAGAACCTGGAATTAGCTATGATTGTATCTGTAGTCAATGATTTCACCCTTGTTCTTGAGGCAAGTGAAGAGCCGGGCTCATTGAATGCAATATGTCCGTCAGGGCCGATTCCTCCCATAAACAGATTGATTCCTCCATATGATTCAATTTTCTTCTCATAATCTTCACACTCTTTTTCAAGATTTATTGCGTTGCCATTGAGAATATTTGCGTTTTCCGGCTTAATATCTATGTGTCTGAAAAAATTATCCCACATAAATGTATAGTATGACTGCGGATGTTCTTTAGGGATTCCTATGTACTCATCCATATTGAATGTTACAACATTTCTGAATGAGACCTTCCCCTCTCTGTATAGCCTTATTAACTCCTTATATGTTCCATAAGGTGTGGAGCCGGTAGGAAGACCCAGTATAAATGGCTTGTTGGGTGTAGGATCAAACTCCCTTATCCTTTTCACAATAAATGCAGCAGCCCATTTAGAGATCTGCTCATACGAGTTTTGAATAATTAATCTCATATTAAGTTTATTTTATAATTTTTCAGTTTCTCAGAAGCTCCTCTGCATTTGCAAGTGCAGCCTCTGTTGTTCTTGTTCCGCTAAGCATCCGTGCAATCTCTTCAATCCGCTCCTCTCCTTCAATTCTCTTTATCAAAGTTCTTGTTCCTTTTGCTTTATCGCTCTCTTTATATACCAAAAGATGGCAATCACCCTTTGAGGCAATCTGAGGCAGGTGTGTAATTGCAAAAATTTGCATCTCTCCTGCCATATCATTAATGAGTCTTCCCATCTTATCAGCAATTCTGCCGGATACTCCTGTATCTATCTCATCAAATATCATGGTTGGCATTCCGCTACCCTTTGCCAGGATTGCTTTCAGACACAGCATTATTCTTGATAACTCTCCTCCGGATGCAACTTTCCCCAGTTCTCTTGGTTCAATCTCTCTGTTGGCTGAGAACATCAGAGAAACGGAGGTGTTACCTGTTTCGCAATAAGTCTCTCTTTTAGATAGTTTTGCAAAAAACTCGGCATATGGCATCTCCAATTCCCTTACAGAGTCACGGACACTTTCAGAAAAAGCCTTGAGTACTGCCTCCCTTCTTTTGTGAAGCAGATCAGCTGCATCACCCCTTCTTTTATTCAGCAGATCTCTCTCTCTTTGCAATCTTTCAACATCATCTCTCTCTGAACCTGTTTTGTTGATTTTTTGCTCCAGGTTATCCATAAGCTCTATTAACCCGGATACTGAAGCTAAATGATGTTTATTTAGAAGTTTGTAAATATCTGATATTCTCTCTTCAACCAATGTAATTCTTTCAGGAGATACAATAATCTTCTCTGTCATTAATCCAACCTCTTGATGGATGTCTTTAAGCTCAATTCTGCAACTCTCAATACGCTTTGCATATTCTGCAGCAGGTGAAAAATTCTGAGATATCTTTACTGAGGATGAAGCTGCCTCTTTTAGATTTCTTAAAACAGAGAGCTCTTCAGATTCCAGAAGAGTCGAGATAAAAGAGAGTGTTCCCTTTATCTCCTCTGCATTTGACAATATTTTGTACTCCTCTTCAAGCTCCTCAAGTTCTCCCTCTCTTAGTTTTGCACTTTTAAGTTGTTCAAGCTGGAATTTATTGTAATCATTCTCCTCCTCCTGTTCTGAGATCTTTTTTCTTAGTGTAGCGAGCTCTCTCTCTCTCTCTGCAAGCTCACTAAAAACTTCCTGGTACTCTTTAAGCACTCCTCCGTTTCCGGCGTAGGAGTCAAGCACAGATAGCTGAAAACGGCTGTCACCAAGCAGAAGGTGTTGATGCTGAGCATGGATGTCAATTATCTTTCCGGAAATTGATTTAAGAAACTGAAGTGAGACTGGCTGGTCATTCACAAAGCTCCTCGATTTTCCGGCAGGGGTAATGACTCTTCTTAAAATAAGCTCTCCCGTTCTTTCTATCCCCTCACTTTCAAGCAAATCCACCATTTCTCTATCCTGAGAGTATGAAAATAGTGCTTCAACAACACAATTTTTCTCCTGATTAATGAGAGTATCAGATTCTGCTTTATTACCAAGCAGAAGAGAGAGCGCTCCCATTAAAATTGATTTTCCGGCTCCTGTTTCACCCGTAATAATAACCAACCCTTCAGGAAAATCAATTTCCAGATTTTCGATAAGGGCATAGTTTGATATTATAAGATTTTTGAGCATGCCGGCAATTTTAGAAGAGTCTTAAGGATACCTACTCCTCTATCTTTCTGTAGTGAATTCGACCCTCCTCAAATTCATTAATTGCAATTAGGGATGCCTTAGGAAGTCTTTCATAGTAGCGAGATATCTCTATCTGTTCGCGATTTTCAAAAGTCTCCTCAAGCGTATCTGCGTATGTTGAGAACTCCTCCAGTTTCTGGCTTAGTTCAAATTTCATCTCTGCCGAAATCTGGTTTGATCTTTTTGCAATAATCATAACAGACTCATAAATGTTCCCTGTAGGCTCTGCAAGCTTTGAGATATCTCTTGTTACAGTATTGCCCGGTACACTTTTTCTGATTTCCATATTCTATTGATTTGTTTTTGTTTCTGCTTGTGCTTTATTGAACATCCCGTCAAGTTCTTTCCTGTATTTTGACTCAGGATATTCACTAATAAAATTGTAATACTCATCTGTAAGAGCAAGGTATCTCTCTCTCTGTTTCTCCTTAACGCTTTGCTCTGCATATCTGAAATGGGAGACAACAAGGTAATACATTATGTCTTCTCTGTATCTGTTATCAGGATTCTCCTTGATAGCGTTTTTTAGAGCAAATGTAGCAGCTTTGTAATCTTCAATTGTATGGTATATCTTTGCTGCTTCATAGCTTTTTCTGTCAAGTCTCTCCTGCAAATCTACTAGCATATCTTTACACTTAACCAAATAGTCCGAGTTGGGATAGTCATAGAGAAACTCACTTATAGCTGCCATTGCTGTATAGGTAGGGATCTGATCCAGTTCAAATCTGTATGTTGACTGATATAGACAATCCAGTCTGAGAAAACGGGCCTCCTCAGTGAAAGGGCTTCGTGGAAACACTTTGGTGAATGAATCGAAATTTGCCTCAGCTGCCTGAAGATCTCCCCATTTATAATTGCTGAGACCGACATAAAACTGTACAGTATCATCTCTCATTGTCCCTTTGGTAGCGATAAGTATCTGTTCAAAAAGGTCAA
>JAGPLK010000066.1 GCA_018053445.1 Bacteroidales bacterium
TCTTGATGTTGTGATAAATCTTGCCGGTCATTCAATTAACAGCAGATGGAGAGAGAGTGAGAAGAGAGAGATAAGGGAGAGCAGGATTAATACAACATCAAAGATAGTAAATGCTATTAAAGAGTGTGGAGATGAGGCTCCTGCCCTGCTGATTTCTGCCTCAGCCGTGGGAATATATCCAGCCTCAGAGATTGCCTCTCCTGATAATGCATATGATGAATATTCAGAAGAGAGGGGATCCGGATTTCTCTCTGAGGTGTGTATTGGCTGGGAGACCGAAGCTTTAAAAGCCTCCTCATTTACCAGGGTGGCGGTAATAAGACTTGGAGTTGTAATCTCATCTTCAGGGGGAGCATTCCCAAAGCTATCTCTGCCATTCAAACTAGGACTATCTGTCAGATATGGGAGTGGTAAACAACCACTAAGCTGGATCTCCCTTGAGGATGTTACAGGAGCCGTTAAGCTAATAATCAATGATTCATCCATTAAAGGAGCGGTGAATTTGGTAGCACCACAGATTATTAATATGAGTGACGTAAAAAGCTTATTATCCGGCATATATAAGACGCTAATCCCTCTTCATCTTCCAGATTCTATTCTAAAAATTGCAATGGGAGGGTCTCACAAACTCGTAACTGAGGGTCAGAATGTTAAACCATCAGTACTGTTATCAAAAGGGTACAATTTTAAACACAAAACACTGGGAGAGACTCTCCGCAGGTGATACATATTTAAATAAACAAAAGAAATGGCAAAGACTTTATTAAACAAGTTCGTTAAATCTCTGCCAAATCTTTATAAGGCAGCAATTCAAAGCAACGACGAGGACAAATTTTTAAGTTCAATCCGCGCCTATGCTTCTTTGAAGATTGAAGAGAATATCTCTGCAGAATCTGTAAGGTGTGCTAAAACAATACTTACAATTGCAGAAAACGAAAACAAAACAATTTATGAACTATCCAAGGGTGAGAAGATCTTTATAGAGACCTTCTCTCTGCTATGGAGTTTTTTAAGAGAGAGTGGAGATTATCCATCCAATACTGATATTTACGAAGATTTGCTAAATCTCTTTCTTATTGCCGAGGGAGCTAAAATTATAAAGCAACCATCAGAGAAAAAAGTAAGAGAATGGATGAGGAGATGGCCCTCCGGAATTGAGAGAGAGGTCGCAGATAAAAGAGATGAGGTAAAGAGAAGATTAATAGTTCAGCTGGTTAAGAAAATTGAGAAGAGAGGAGCTGTTGGTTCAAGATACACCTTTTCAGAAAATATGACATATCAGGAGAAGGTTAAAATGGTGGAGATCTGGTGGAGTGACTTCCGTTTTCACCTCTCAATGGCAGCCAGGACACCTGGTGAATTAAACCACTATCTTGAGGAGTCACTACCGGTTAGAGTCATCAAAAACCTAAGCAAAGCCAGGAATAAGGGGATTCCCTTTTTTGTCACTCCATACTATCTCTCTCTGCTAAATACGGATGAGTCCGGTTTTGACGACAATACAATAAGGAGTTACATAATTTACTCAGAGGCTCTTGTTGAAACCTACGGTAATATAAAAGCCTGGGAAAAGGAGGATATTGTCCAGGCAGGAAAACCAAATGCTGCCGGTTGGATTTTACCGGAGAGCCATAGCATTCACAGAAGATACCCTGAGGTTGCCATAATGATTCCGGAGACCAGGGGAAGAAGTTGCGGAGGCCTCTGTGCATCTTGTCAGCGAATGTACGATTTTCAGAGAGAGCGTTTGAATTTTGAACTCGATGATCTTAAGCCCAAAGAGCAGTGGGAGGTAAGGATGAAAAAGCTTATGAACTATTTCAGGTCTGACTCACAGCTTAGAGATATTCTTATAACAGGTGGAGACGCTCTAATGACAAGCAACAAAAATCTCAGAAAGATACTTGAGGCTGTCTTATTAATGGCAAAGGAGAAGAGGGATGACAACAAAAACAGGGAACATGGCAAGAAGTACGCAGAACTCCAGAGAGTAAGACTCGGTTCAAGACTCCTCGCCTATCTTCCATCCAGAATTGACCAAGAGCTTATAACTATACTCAGAGAGTTCCGGGAGAGAGGCTCCGAGGCCGGAATCTGCCAGTTTGTTGTACAAACACATTTCCAATCGCCCCTTGAGGTTACTCCGGAAGCAAAAAATGCTGTTAAAATGATTCTCTCAGCAGGTTGGACTATTTCAAACCAGCTTGTATTCAATGCTGCTGCATCACGGAGAGGACACACTGCAAAGCTTAGACAAGTTCTTAATTCTATTGGCGTTATAACATATTATACATTTTCAGTCAAAGGATTTGCTGAGAACAGAACTCTTTTTGCACCTAACAGCCGCTCAATTCAGGAGGCAACTGAGGAGAAGAGTATCGGAAAACTATCCCCCTCTCAGGCAAAGGAGCTTAATCAGCTATTTCTCTCAGGTAAGAATTTTTCAAAAGAGATGAAAGAGTTTATGAGAAGAGACGATATCCCTTTTCTTCCAACCGACAGGAATGTTTTGAATCTTCCGGCCATTGGTAAAAGTATGACATTTGAGATGGTTGGAGTAACAAAAAGGGGTGAGAGGATACTAAAATTTGATCACGACAGGACAAGAAAACACTCCCCTATAATTGATACAATGGGTGATGTCTTCATTGCCGAGAACAGATCAGTTGCCTCATATCTTAGGGAGATTGAGGGTATGGGAGAGAACAAAAAAGAGTATGAATCAATCTGGAGCTACACAACAGGTGAAACCGAGCCGGTCTTCTGGCTATTCAAATACCCAAACAAAGGGCTTGGCTTTACAGATGAAATGACAAATATCGCTATTTAACTGATTACCCCTGAGCCGATTAGTTCGTCGCCATCATACCAGGCGGCGAATTGACCGGATGTTATCCCTCTCTGAGGTTCTTCAAAAATTATATAGATCCCCTCCTCTCTTCTGAAGAGACGGGCTCTCTGCAGGGGTTGTCTGTACCTTATCCTTACAAGATAATCTCTAACCTCTCCGGAGTACATTTTAAGATCTTCCCTTATATTATGGATTTCAGATGAGGAGATAAAGAGCCCCTTTCTGTATAGACCCGGGTGATTTTGCCCCTCTCCTGTAAATATAAGATTACTGTTTATATCGGTAGATATTATAAAGAGAGGCTCAATGTGGCCCCCTATATTAAGCCCCTTTCTCTGACCAACAGTATAGAACTGAGCTCCCTGGTGTTTTCCTATCTTTTTACCTGATTTTTTATCGTATTGAAAAGGTTTGGACATCTCAGGAATATTTTCCTCGTCAATAATATCGTATCCCTTCACATTATAACCTGCAAGCCTGTTTCCCTCATAAAAATCTCTGAACACCTCAATTACATCTCCCTCGACAGAAACCAGTTTCTGCTGAAGAAAAACCGGCAGATCTATCTTGCCTACAAAGCATATACCCTGAGAATCTTTTTTATCGGCAGAGGGGAGTCCGGCTTTTGCTGCCAACTCTCTAACTTGTGGCTTAAGCAATTCTCCTATTGGAAAAAGGGCTTTTGAGAGCTGATTTTGGCTTAACTGGCAAAGAAAGTAACTCTGATCTTTATTAGGGTCTGTGCCTGCCAATAACCTGTGAATCTGGTTGCCGGAGGCATTAATTATTGTCTCTTTTCTGCAGTAGTGACCTGTAGCAACACAATCCGCTCCAAGTTCCAAAGCCATCTTGAGAAAGGCTTCAAATTTAATCTCCCTGTTACATAATACATCAGGATTTGGAGTTCTGCCCTTTGAGTATTCACTGAACATATAGTCTACCACCCTCTCTGAATAGGTAGCACTTAGATCCACAAAATGAAATGGAATATCAAGTTTTTTTGCAACCAGCTTTGCTATAGTAAGATCATCTTTCCAGGGGCAATCACCGTGCAGAGTACCTGTAGTATCATGCCAGTTCTGCATAAACATACCTATAACATCGTGCCCTGCCTCCTTCAGAAGAAGAGCTGCGACACTGGAGTCCACTCCTCCTGAAAGTCCCACTGCTATCTTCATAACTATTGAAAATAAAAAAGGGGCAAGCTGAATATATCGCACCGCTACAACCACCTACCCTTGCTGCCTTCCGGCCCTGGGGGAGTTCAGTGGGAGCTGGTCGTATATGACTTACCCCGGCACAAAGATAATACAAAAATTCAAAATGGTGAAATTATCTCTCAGGCAGATTGTCAAAAGAGAATGGAAGGAGAGATGAGACACTATCCATAACTTGTGTAATTCTCTCTCCTCCAATAATAATCTTTATAGGCTTACCGGATCTGTTTTCAGACTCTGCCATCACCTGACGACATGCTCCGCAAGGATATGTGGGATCTTCACACAAATGTCCATCAACAGAGGCTGTAACAGCGATTGACTCTATATTTGAATCCGGATATCTGGCGTGTGCATAAAATATTGCCACTCTCTCTGCACACAACCCGGAAGGATAAGCAGCATTCTCCTGATTACTTGCAGCTATAACCTCTCCATTAGAGAGTCTCACGGCTGCACCCACATTAAAATTTGAATAGGGAGCATAGGCTGATTTTGCCGCATCTGCTGCCTTTTTGAGAAGTTCACTGTCCTGTTGTTCAAGTCCCGCCCCCTTGGGGAACTCCTCGTATGTTATGCTGATTTTCTTCTGACTCATCATTGAATTGTTTAGAATCACGCAAATTTAGTAAATTTGTGCGACTGAGAGATTTCCTGAAATGAATTATTTTAAAGGCTGTTTGCTTGTTCTTCTTTTCTCTGTGTTTTGCACTGCAGGTTTGCTGGCTCAAAAAGAGACAAGATTAAGATATATTGAGACATACAAAGAGCTGGCAATAAAAAACATGTCAACCTACGGAGTTCCTGCCAGCATCACACTGGCACAGGCTTGTCTTGAGTCAGGGGATGGAAATTCAAAACTCGCAAAAGAGGGCAATAACCACTTTGGAATTAAGTGTCACAACTGGGAGGGTGAGAAAATTTTCCACGATGATGACCAAAAGAATGAGTGCTTCAGGAGTTATCCAAAAGCCGAGGATTCATTCAGGGACCACTCAGAGTTCCTTAGATTCAGAGAGAGATATAAATTCCTCTTTGACCTTGATCCAAGAGATTATAAAGGGTGGGCCTATGGTCTAAAAAAGGCAGGTTACGCAACAAATCCGGCCTATCCTCAGCTTTTAATAACTATCATAGAAGATTACCAGCTCTACAAGTACGATTTATCCGGAGAGACCTTGCCTCCTCCCCCATCTGAGCTTGAGAAAGAGAGAGAGTATAGTGCTCCCGCAGGTACAAACCTGTTTCAAATTTCTTTGTCAAGAAAAATTATGGAAAGGAATGGCGTTCCGTACATAATTTCTGAAGTTGGGGAGACCTGGGAGTCTCTGTCAGAAGATTTCAATCTCTTTACCAGAGAGCTTCAGCGGTTTAACGATGCTGATAGAGAGACCACTTTAGTACCTGGTTCGGTTATATACATTGAGGCTAAGAAAAACAGGGGGGAAAGCCTTATAACAAGCCATGTTATTGAAGAGGGTGAAACAATAAAAGGGCTCTCTCAGAGATACGCCATAAAAGAGAGGTCTCTGCGAAAACTTAATAACCTAATGCGAGATGAGGAGCCTGTTCCGGGCGTAATCATAAAACTAAGATAATTGATGAAGAGAAAAGCGATTTACATAGCCGCAGCCATACTTCTGTTCTCTGCCTCCGCTGCCGTTTTTACAGTGTGGCATATTATGTACAGAAACAATACAATTAAGGAGAGCGTAATATATATAAATGAAAAATCATCTCCTGATGAGTTTTTTCAAATTGCAGAAGCATCCGGTTCTGTTAAAAATCTCACCACTCTTCGCTATACTTCAAAAATTGAAAAATTATCCGTTGCCGAACCCGGAAGATATATTATTAAACCGGGGATGGGCAACAGAGAGATTGTGAGGATGGTAAAATATGGCTGGCAAACTCCGGTAAAACTCACAATATCCGGAAATATAAGAACTAAAGAGAGATTAGCAGGTATTCTATCCAGGAACATAAGGCCTGATTCATTAAGCATACTGAATATGCTTAATAATGATTCTCTTGCAGAATCATTTGGGTTTAATAAGGCGACATTTATTGGAATGTTCATCCCTAATACCTATGAGGTCTTCTGGACAATCACATCTGAGGATATTGCCAGGCGTTTTAAGAGAGAGTTTGACTCTTTCTGGAGCGGTGAAAGAGTTGAAAAGGCAAAAAAGATTGGTCTCTCTCCCGTGCAGGTAATAACTCTTGCCTCAATAGTTACAGAAGAGAGTAATGTCAGAGAGGAGTATCCGGTAATAGCCGGGGTATATCTAAACAGAATAAAGAAAGGTATGCCTCTCCAGGCAGATCCTACTGTTAAATAT
Source organism: Bacteroidales bacterium (assembly GCA_018053445.1). Taxonomy (GTDB): domain Bacteria; phylum Bacteroidota; class Bacteroidia; order Bacteroidales; family UBA932; genus Bact-08. Next base: position 6,411 of record JAGPLK010000066.1, read on the forward strand.
GCTGTTGGAGATTTCTCGCTTAAGCGTGTATTGCACAAACATCTGGAGAGCAACTCTCCGTATAATACTTATAAATATACGGGACTTCCCCCCGGCCCCATCACTATTCCCTCTGCTGAAGTGATTGATGGGGTTTTGAATCGTGCAAAACACAACTATCTTTACTTTTGCGCCAAAGCTACACTTGACGGAACACATGCTTTTTCAGAGACTCTTGCCCAGCATAACAGATACGCAAAGGCATATCAGGCGGCCCTGAACAGACTCAAGATCCGCTGACACTCTCGAGTGCTTTTTCAAAAACCGGATCACCTCCAAAATTGACAACTTTGAAATATCCCTCAGCGCCAAAGAGAGCTCTTGCTGCAAGGGCTTTTACAAAAATTTCTATTTCACCTCTTGAGACAGAAATCTGTTCATCATTTCTGGCAACACCTCTCTTTTGAGCATACTCAATAAGGGATTCAGTAACGGAGCCGTCTGAATTGAACATTTTTACAAAAGAATTAAAATCCGGATATTTTACCCTCCATTTCTCTCTGTTTTTGTCTGCCTCTTCATTCATGAAGTCAAGGATTATACCCTGTCTTGCAATAGTGCCGTAATATACTGAGTAACCTGTTGTATCGGCAGGGATAAAGATGTCCGGCATTATCCCTCCACCACCATATACAGTCCTCTCCTTTAGTAGTGTCTTATATTTAAGAGAGTCAGGAAACTGAATACTGTCCCTGCTAAAATACTCACCCCTTGAGTATCTGTCGTATATGGCTTTGTAATATTTATCGGCAGCACCCTCCTCGTAAGGTGACTGGATTACTCTTCCGGATGGAGTATGATATCTTGCAATCGTAAGCCTGAGCTGAGATCCGTCAGGCAAAGGCATCATCTGCTGCACCAATCCTTTACCAAAGGATCTTCTTCCAATAATCACCCCTCTGTCCCAGTCCTGAACAGCACCGGCAAGGATCTCACTTGCTGATGCAGACCCCTCATCAATAAGTACCGCAAGATTGCCTTGTCTGAACACTCCGCTGCCATTTGCTCTCTCTGCCATTCTTGGTACATTTCTTCCCTCTGTGTATACTATCATCTGCCCCCTGTCAAGGAACATATTGGTTATTTCAAATGCTGTTCCCAGGTACCCTCCTGCATTTCCCCTGAGGTCGAGTATAATCCCTTTCCAGCTCTTTCTGCCCCGTTTATTAACTTCATCTGTAATCTCTTTTGCAGAAGTAGCTGAGAATCTGCTTAATTTAATATAAAGAATATCTTTTGAGGGCTCATAAATAACATCAACACTATTTATCGGAATCTTGTCCCTTATTACCTCAAAAGAGAGAACCTCATCAACCCCTTTTCTTGAAATACCCAACTTTACCCTTGTGCCTTTTGCTCCTCTCAGGTATTTATAGACTCTGTCATTAGTAAGATTAGTTGATGCGATAAACTCATCTCCAACTGAAACAATTTTATCGCCCGCTCTTATGCCCACTCTTTCACTCGGCCCTCCAACTACAGGATTTACAACTGTCAGAGTATCCCTGATTATTGAGAACTCAATTCCAACCCCTTCAAAATTTCCTTCAAGAGGTTCATTCATTGCTTTTACATCTGCTGCTGATATATATGAGGAGTGTGGATCCAGCTGACTAAGAGTCTCCTTAATTGCATTACCAACCAATTTTTCATTATTTACGGTATCAATATAATATTGGTTTATATAAAACAGAGCCTGTCCAAATGTATTAATATGATTACCAAGATTAGAGAGATTCTGAGCTTGTAAAAAAGTGCCGGATAAAAATGTTAAAGTTCCAATTATAAGAGAGATGTATCTGATTTTCATTATTTCAATTTTTCTTTAGTTCTATTTCAATAACCATGCCCTCCCTGGCAATATGGCTCTCCGGGAAAATCTCTCTTGCCTCTTTCAGCAAAAGTTCGAGATCTTTATATCTG
>JAGPLK010000067.1 GCA_018053445.1 Bacteroidales bacterium
CTTATCTGATCAAGCGCTCCTGTTAGTATCAGTTTTGATTTGTTTATCAGTGCTATATTATCACAAAGCTCTTCAACAGATTCCATATTATGGGTAGAGAGTATTATAGTAGTTCCGTTTGCCTTCATATTCAGAATCTCATTTCTTATAATCTGAACATTAACCGGATCAAAACCGCTGAATGGTTCGTCCAGTATAAGCAATGATGGTTTGTGAAGTACTGTTATAATAAACTGCACCTTCTGAGCCATACCCTTTGAGAGCTCTTCAACCTTTTTATTCCACCAGGCTTGTATCCCAAATTTAACAAACCACTGTTTAAGCTCCCTGGAGGCATCGGCATGACTCATGCCTTTCAGTCTGGCCAGATACATTGCCTGATCACCCACCTTCATTTTTTTATACAATCCCCTCTCCTCAGGAAGATAGCCGATATACGCAATGTCACTAGGTTGAATAGCTTTACCCCTGAAGAGAACCTCTCCGCTATCCGGTACAGTAATCTGATTAATTATCCTGATCAGTGTTGTCTTTCCTGCCCCGTTGGGACCAAGAAGTCCAAAGATTGATGCTTCTGGGACATCAATGGAAACACTGTCAAGTGCGGTAAACTGGTTAAATCTCTTAACCACATTGTTACATTTGACAATACTCATTAAAATGAAGATTTTTTGGTTAGTTGGTGACAAAGATATTAAATCCTTGATTACTCAAAATAATATTTAAGTATTTTCACCAATTCTGCCTTTATTATTCTGTTGGCAACCAGCGCTGCAAGTGTAGCTGCTCCTGACCCCTCAATCTCACGGAACTTAATAATCGCCCTCGCTGCATAAGAGCCTATATAAGGATTTTCCGATAGTTCATCCTGAGTAGCCTCAGATAGATTAATCCTGGAAATGAGAGTGGTGTCGGCCCAAACCCTATCCCCAAAAACAGAGAAACGCTCCCTGTCTATACCATAAACCTCCATCAGCTGCTCCTTGAAAGCAAATCCCCCTAGCCTCCGCCTGTAATCCAATATTTTTGACGCAAAAAAGGGTCCAATTCCAGGAAGGGATACAAGGTCCGATGAATCGGCTGAGTTTAATTCCAGCTTAGCTCTTGATGATAATGACTTCAGGTCTATTGGAACATAGGCCTCAGAATGAGCTCTCTCTTCAGGTTTCTGCTCTTCTCTAATCTCCTCAGGATTTGTTGGTACATATGCCTCTTTTCTGCGTTTTGGCTGATAGTCAGAACCATTTTTAACAGGATTAGCTGTTTCTGACACTTCCGGTTTTTCCGCCTTATCGGACTCAGGTGATAGTGCACCTGAGACACTTTCACCTTGCAAAACTACTGTTTTGGTATTTTCATAGCTCTTAATAGTAAAAATTGCCACTTGCACTGCAAGTACAAAAAAAATCAAGGTCACTACGCCCCTGGCATAAGACCTCGTCTTTCTAACATCCCTGCTCATCTCTCACCTCCTTAATTATTTGTTATTAATTCCCGTTCACTTTAATCCCTCAACAACTAAAACAATTTCACCCTTTGGCTCTTTTATCGTGTACCATTTCGCAAGCTCCTCCAGAGTCCCCCTTCTGTTCTCTTCGTGAATTTTTGTAAGTTCTCGTGACACTGATGCCATTCTCTCTGACCCAAGATACTCTCCAAGTTGAGTGAGTGTCTTTACCAATCTGTAGGGAGATTCATAAAAAATCATAGTCCTGCTCTCCTCAGATAGCTCCTTTAGCCTTGTCTGTCTTCCCTTCTTCAGGGGAAGAAAACCCTCAAAACAAAAGCGATCCATAGGCATTGCTGAGTTTACAAGTGCCGGCACAAACGCTGTAGGTCCGGGAAGAGTCTCGACATCAATACCTCTCTCTTTGCATATTCTAGACAACAGAAATCCGGGATCAGAAATACCTGGTGTACCTGCATCTGAAATAAGAGCAATAGTGAGCCCCCCTTCTATTCTGTCAGCTACTGACGATATGGTTTTATGTTCATTGAACTTATGATGGGACTCCATTCTTGTTGTAATAGAGTATCTTTTTAAGAGTACAGAGCTTGTCCTTGTATCCTCCGCAAGTATAAGATCTGCCTCCTGCAAAACCCTCACGGCCCTGAAGGTCATATCTTCAAGATTTCCAATAGGAGTTGGTACTATATAAAGTTTAGGCATCAAATCTTCTTCTTAGAATCATAAGGAACCTGTAAACACTTGGAGAATCTTCATCCCACTCCGGGAATGCTCCTCTGATATAATCCACCGCCTCTTCCAGATTTCTCATTTCGTTTATTCTTTCTATACTTAGTCTGTACTGCTCCTCATCATCATTGAAGAGCTCTTTTATGTAGAAAAGCTTATCGTTAAGAGTAATGGCATGCTTAATGTCATCCACATGGCTCCCCGGCAAATCTGTCCTCCACGAGTGCTTTGAAGAACGGGCAGAGTCCAGTATACTCGTTGTATCATCATCAGTAAAGAGCTCTATCTCCTCACCTTCATCTTCAAACAATACTGAGTTTGGCTTCTCTGTAAAATCTTCAGATTTTTTATGGCCGGAAGAGGGTACGGGTATTACAGACTTTGATATATTGAGCTGAACATCAGAAAATGCTCTTTTAAGTTCAGCAAAAGATTGAACCAATTTTTTTGTTTCCTCTGCGGCAGAGATTTTCTCAATCATCTCCCTAAGCTCCCTGCTTCTTAATGTAACAAGTTTCTCTCTTATTATATCAGCCTGAATCATTAGCTCTTCCCACTTTGATTCAGGAATCTGAGCTCCTTTTTCTATCTGTTCAAGGCTCTTAAGCATAGCGGAAACTGTTGCTTTAATTTCCGATACTTTTTCAATATTTTGCATCCTTCTTACTATCTTTGTATAGTTACAAAAGTAAGCAAAATGTTTTTAGAAAGTGCAAAAAAAGCGGGCTGGATAGAGGTAGTCTGTGGCTCTATGTTCAGTGGTAAAACCGAGGAGCTTATAAGGCGTCTTAAGAGGGCCAAATTCGCAAATCAGAGGGTTGAAATTTTCAAACCCATGATTGATGTACGCTATTCAGAATCTGAAGTTGTATCGCACGATTCTAATGCAATAAGATCTACTCCTGTTGATTCTCCTGCCAGCATTTTGCTTTATTCGGCAGATGTTGAGGTAGTAGGAATTGATGAGGCGCAGTTTTTTGATAACTCTATAGTTGAGGTGTGCCAGCAATTGGCATCAAACGGAGTAAGGGTAATCATTGCCGGGCTTGATATGGATTATCTTGGCAACCCTTTTGGGCCGATGCCTTCATTAATGGCAGTAGCCGAGTATGTAACCAAAGTTCACGCTATCTGCGTAAGGTGTGGGAATCTGGCTCACCATTCACACAGGACAAAAAAAAGCGACAAATTGGTTGTACTTGGTGAAAAAGACACCTACGAACCAATTTGTCGCCACTGCTTCAATGCAATAGCTAAAGGCTAGTGATTACTGAACAGGAGCAGCCTCAACAACTTTGCGAACTACAAGAGCTTTACCTTCGTGAGTAATGCCAGCTTCAGTGTTAACACCTGTGTAGTTAAGAACAAGGGTGTCTTTTCCTTGAAGAGTCAATGTACCAGATACCTCAAGAGTTTGAGCACAAGTCATGCTTCCGGTAAAGTTTACAAGAGCATCAGCTACAGTAGCAACTGCACCTAGAGCAACATTTGTGCTGTCATTTACCATAACAACAGCTGTGAATGTGCTGTCTGCAAGGTATTCAAGCTCAATTGGAGCTTCCATAGTCTGAGTCATTGGAGTTCCGGTTGAATCAAGAACTGTAACAGTTATTGCATCCATTCCGGTCCACTGACCAACTAGTTGTTCTGATACAGGAGCCTCTTTGGTTCCACAAGAAACGAGAGCTACGCTAAGGGCAGCAATTGCGAAAAATGATTTTACTTTCATTTTATAAAATGTTTTAGGTTTGTTTGTTAATTCGGCCGCAAATGTAGAAAGTTTTTTGATAATTGAAACTTTTTTTTAAACATTTTATAACTTTGCAACTGAAATTTTTTTCCAATGCATCATTCTACCCTCAGAATTAGCAGAACAAACCTGCTTCACAACTACAACTACTATCATTCAAAACTCTCAGAATCAACTAAATTACTAATCCTTGTCAAAGCAAATGCTTACGGACACGGCGATGTTGAAATTGCACGGCTTGTCGAGGAATTTGGAGCCGATTATTTGGGCGTAGCCTTCCCTTGTGAGGGTATAAAACTTAAAAAAGCAGGAATTAAGTTACCAATTATAATCCTAACACCCGGAACAGGTGGTTTTGAAGAGATAATAGAGCATGGCCTTGAACCTAGCTTAGCCTCATTTGAAACGGCTTCTGAGTTTGTTGAGGCAGTTAAAAAGTCAGGAAAAACCAACTATCCTGTTCATATAAAGATAGATACCGGGATGAGCAGGGTTGGATTCACCTCTTTGCAAATTCCTTTGCTTACAGATTTCCTTAAAGGGACAAACACAATTTCTGTTAAATCTGTATTCTCACACCTCTCTTCTGCCGAGTATATAATCCATGATACATTTACCTTTAATCAGATTGACGAGTTCTCATCAGCTTACAAATTGATTTCAGAAGGAATCGGATACAAACCAATTAAACATATCCTTAATTCCTCCGGTATACTAAGGTATCCTCAATACCAGTTTGATATGGTCAGACTGGGAATCGGTCTTTATGGCTCCTCTTATGTGGACGGAAGCAGCTATCTTATGCCGGCAGCAGAGCTCAAGGCTCCGGTGATTAATATAAACAAAATACACAACAGGAGCGTTGGTTATGGCAGATATGGCCGGATAGGTGATCAGGAGAGAGAGATAGCCACAATACCTCTGGGGTATGCAGACGGGATAAACAGACACCTTGGAAGAGGGAACATATCATTCAGTATAAATGGACATATGGCCCCTACTATTGGAAATATATGTATGGATATGTTTATGATGGATGTAACCGGATGTAATGTAAAAGTAGGCGATATTGTAACTATATTTGGAGAGAACCCATCTGCAATTTCTCTGGCAAACTCTCTGGATACAATAACCTATGAAATCTTTACATCGGTATCTTCAAGGGTTAAGAGAGAAGTTTGCGATTAAACAAGTATCCTGGCAACCATCTCCTGAAGAAGCTCACCGTCAGATGCCTCTCCCCTTTCGTTGCTTTTGCCCATTTGATCATACCTCCTGATAATTGCCATTATTGACATACATCTTTTTAACGGATAATTTTGTGCGGCTGTCTCAAACTCTCTGAGAGCGAATTTGTATATCCCAATTTTCATAGCCTCAAATTCACTTACTCTTCCGTTTCCGGTCAATGCAATAGAGTGGTATTTGAGCAATCTTGAGAAATGGCTGAATAGGCCTGCCAATATCATAACAAGAGGGTATTGTTTTTCGTTAAGCGCAAAGTGTTTGACGATTTTAAATGCCTTCTCTCTGTTCTTTACAGATATGGCTCCGTTAAGTTCAAACACATTGTAATCTCTGCTTATACCAACATCTCTTTCTACATCTTCAGAAGTAATATTGGTAACACCTTCTCCAACATTGAGCAAAATTTTGTCCAGTTGTACTGTAAGTTTTCTAAGTTCAGCTCCGCTGTACTCTGCAAGCATGGCTGCAGCTCTGCTCTCTATTGTCAGATTTCTCCCTGCCAGGTAGTTAACTATCCAGCCGGGCACCTCATAATCTCTCAGCTGAACAGACTCCAGCAGATAACCATCTCTGGAAGAGGTTGCGCTTTTATAAAACCGGGTTCTCTTATCAAGTTGCTTGCCGGTAAACAGCAGCACAAGAATAGTTGAGGGAAGCGGCTGCTGGATATACATCTCAATAGGGTCAAGATTTTTAAGTAGCTGAGCCTCGCGTACTACAACAAGTTGTCTTTGTGCCATCATTGGGTATCTTCTGGCAGCCTCTGCGACCTGCCTGGAATCTGTATCATTCCCGTAAAGAAGAAGCTGATTAAATCCCTGTTCTTCCGGAGTAAGTGCTCTGTCCATTATCTCCTTTGATATGATATCTCCATAATAGGGTTCATCCCCTGAGAGAACATAGAAATATCTGAACTTTCCCGCTTTTATTTCAGACAATATCTTGCTGAAACTATCTGAAACAGATTGTGCTGATGATTTTGCCATATGGATGTATGAATTGATAAAAATAGTCAAAAAGGGTATAATGGGCAAATTTTATATCTTTGTCCCGGTAAGCAGCAACCTGATAATGAGAGCAACATTTTTTGATCCGGTAAGAAAAAAAAGAGTAGTTCTTACTCCGGAAGAGGATGTAAGACAGCAGTTAATCCGGATGTTATCAGAGCATAAAGGATACCCGGTATCACTTATGAGTTGTGAGTTTTCTATCTCTCTTAATGGTAATAAATACAGGGGTGACCTTGTAATACACGGAAGAGACGGAACCCCTTTACTGCTGGCAGAGTGTAAAGCTCCCTCAGTAAAGATTGGCAAGGATGTTTTTGATCAGATTCTGACCTACAATTCATCTTTGGGAGTAAAGCACATACTGCTTACCAACGGCCCGGAGACATATTTTGCTTCTTTGAATGAAGCTTCCGGCAAATATGAATATAAAACGGAGATCCCCTGTTACAATGAACTTTCTTAAGAATAAAATATTTAAAACGGTAAGTGAGGAGGCCGCGCTGAGTGGAGTCAGAGCCTTTGTTATTGGTGGTTTTGTAAGGGATTCACTACTGGGAAGGGATAGTAAAGATATCGATATTGTGGTTGAGGGAAGTGGGATTGAACTGGCAGAAAAAGTTGCAAAACGGCTGAATGTGAATGTAACAATATTTAAGAGTTTTGGCACTGCTATGCTTAGAAGCGGTAGTATAGAAGTTGAGTTTGTTGGTGCAAGAAAGGAATCGTACAGAGCTGATTCAAGAAAACCGATTGTTGAAGATGGCACCCTGGAGGAGGATCAGAAAAGGCGTGATTTTACTATCAATGCACTGGCATTTAGCCTACAAAAAGAGGACTTCGGGAATTTAATTGACCCCTTCACGGGAGTAAAAGATCTTCAAAATGGATTAATAAGAACCCCCCTTGATCCTGATCAGACATACTCGGATGACCCCCTGAGAATGATTCGTGCAATCAGATTCGCATCACAATTATCATTTCATATAGTAGAGGAGTCTCTCTCTTCTATTAAAAGGAACAGAGATAGAATAAGCATTCTTTCTAAAGAGAGGATAGCAGAGGAGCTGAATAAAATACTCCTTTCGCCAAAACCATCCGTAGGCTTTTACCTGCTTGACCAGACAGGGCTGCTTGAACTCATACTGCCTCAAGTTGTCAAGTTAAAGGGGGCAGAGTCTGTCGAGGGCAATGGTCATAAGGAGAACTTTTCCCACACATTACAAGTTCTGGATAATCTCTCTGAAAAGAGCGATGACTTATGGCTTCGGTGGAGCGCTCTTCTCCACGATATAGCAAAGCCGGCCACCAAAAATTATGAGCCAGGTGTAGGATGGACTTTTCATGGTCACGATTTTCTGGGAGGGAAGATGATTCCGGGAATATTCAAGCAGCTAAAGCTACCTCTTAACGAAAAGATGAAGTATGTTCAAAAGATGGTTCAGTTACATTTAAGGCCAATAGCTCTTGTTCAGGAGGAGGTCACAGATTCTGCTGTAAGAAGGCTCCTTTTTGACGCCGGTGATGATATTGAAGATCTTATGACACTTTGCGAGGCCGATATTACATCTAAAAATGACAGGATTGTAAAGAAGCACCGATCCAATTTTGAGATGGTCAGAAGAAAACTTGTTGAGGTTGAAGAGAAGGATGCTGTCAGAAATTTCCAGAATCCTGTAACAGGTGAATTGATAATGGAGATATACGGAATATCCCCTGGCAAAGAGATTGGAATTATTAAGGAGTTTATAAAAAATGCCATTCTTGATGGCAAAATAGGCAATAATATAGAAGAGGCCAAAGCTCTGATGGAGGATAAGGCATCAGAACTTGGCCTCTCTAAGAGGAGCTAACCCTTTTTTTTAATACTAATAACTGGTCTGCTGAGGATTAAAATTGGCCCATCCTGCACTCCAGTTATCTGCCTGACTATCACTTCTGAAGGCTCCAATAAAATCTACTTTGTCAAAAAATGTTGATGCAAGAAGAGTCTCACTGAAAAGTCCTGATTTTCCTGTTAAAGGAGAGCCTGCCACCGGGCCCCAGTTTGGATTACCCGATAT
>JAGPLK010000068.1 GCA_018053445.1 Bacteroidales bacterium
AGAACTTAGGGAGATATTTCCTCTCTTTGTGGATGATTCTCCATTGTGCGGAGATATTGAAAGGATTACTGATTATTTAAAAAATAATTAATATGAAATATGCTCTTGTTACCGGAGGCGCCAGGGGGATAGGTAGGGCCATCTCTTTAAAACTTGCAGAGATGGGCTATTTTGTTCTTGTTAACTTCCGCTCTAATAGTGATGCAGCGTTGGATACATTAAAGGAGATAAGAGAGAGGGGAGGAGATGCAGAATTAATGAAATTTGATGTCTCTGACAGATTGGAAACAGAGAGAGCTCTAAGTGAATGGAAGAGCAGAAATGTTGATGCCACTGTAGAAGTGCTTGTAAATAATGCCGGAATCAGAAAAGATAATTTATTAATATGGATGGAGGCCGGCGACTGGAGTGAGGTAATAGACACAAACCTAAACGGGTTTTACAATGTTACCAGACCTTTGGTTAAGGATATGATGGTGAAGAGATATGGCAGAATAATAAATGTTGTCTCTTTGTCCGGAATAAAGGGCTTGCCTGGACAGACCAACTACTCAGCCGCTAAAGGCGGGGTGATTGCTGCAACCAAGGCTCTGGCCCAGGAGGTTGCAAAAAGAGGAATCACAGTGAATGGAGTTGCTCCAGGGTTTATTAAAAGTGATATGACTGCAGATCTGGATGAGGGGGCTTTAAAAAAGCAAATTCCAGCTGAGAGATTCGGCAAACCTGAAGAGGTTGCCTCTCTTGTGGGTTTTCTTGCATCAAAGGATGCCTCTTACATTACCGGAGAGATTATTTCAATTAACGGCGGTCTTTATACTTAATTGAATATGAGTAGAGTTGTTATAACAGGAATGGGGATTTACTCTTGTATAGGTCAGGATTTAGAGACTGTACTTGAGTCTCTTAAGAGTGGAAGATCAGGAGTGGGGATTGACCCTGCCAGGGAAGAGATGGGCTTTAGGTCATACCTTACAGGAATCCTTCCAAAACCTGATCTTACAAAAAGATTAGACAGAAGAAAAAGGCTCTCTATGTCTGAAGAGGCCACATACGCCTATTTAGCGACAGAGGAGGCGCTTAAAAACGCAGGAATTGATGAGGCATTTCTTAATTCCAGAGAGGTTGGGATACTTTACGGAAACGATAGCAGCGCTCAGGCAGTGATAGATGGGGTAGATATAATAAGGGAGAAGAAGAACACAACGCTTGTTGGATCAGGTTCTGTTTTTCAGTCAATGAACTCAACAGTGAGTATGAATCTCTCTGTTATTTACAGGCTAAAAGGTATTAATCTTACAATTGCTGGAGCGTGTGCAAGTGGTTCGCATGCAATTGGCATGGGGTATATTATGATAAAGAATGGTCTCCAGGATTGCATTATATGTGGAGGAGCCCAGGAGGTGAATGCTTATGCCGTATCAAGCTTTGATGGTTTAAATGCCTTTTCAGTAAGAAATGATAAGCCACAGGAAGCATCAAGACCATTTGATGCTGAGAGGGATGGCCTTGTTCCAAGCGGAGGAGCGGCAAGTTTGGTGCTGGAGAGTTACGAGTCGGCTATAAAAAGGGGTGCCCCTATTCTTGCAGAAATTACTGCCTATGGTTTCTCCTCGAATGGAGATCATATATCTGTTCCTAATATTGACGGACCAAGAAGATCTCTGGAGATGGCACTTAAACAGGCCTGCCTTAATCCTTCTGATATTCAGTATATAAATGCTCATGCTACTTCAACTCCTGTTGGGGACTTTAATGAAGCAAAAGCAATCTCTGAGGTGTTCGGAGATTTGAGGCCATATGTGGGTTCAACCAAGAGTATGACCGGTCACGAGATGTGGATGGCAGGAGCAAGTGAGGTAGTCTATTCCATTTTAATGATGCAAAACTCATTTATAGCACCAACAATAAACTTTGAAAATCCGGATGAAGCATCGGAAAAGCTTAATATTAACAATAAGATAGTTAACTTTGAGTTTGAAACATTTCTCTCAAACTCTTTTGGCTTTGGAGGAACTAATTCGTCGCTCATTATTAAGAAATTATAAGTAATAGACCTAAACTAAGATGATAGATCAAGCCCTTATAGAAAAAATAAACAATGTACTGGCAGAGGAGTTTGAAGTAGATATTGAAACAATTTCACCTGAGGCTCCCCTGATGCAGACCCTTGATCTGGACAGCCTGGACTTAGTGGATATGGTGGTTCTCATTGAGCATAACTTTGGCTTTACGGTCGTTGCCAAGGATTTTGTTGGTATTAAGACCTTCAATGATTTTTATCACTTTATCAACAACAGGTTAAATGAAAAAGGGGCACCCGAATGATTGGAATGGAAAATCCCGTGGCGGAGCAGCCGGATACCTTATCTTTGTATTTCTGATAAAAAGATTTGGTCTCGGGGCAGCTTATGTATTACTTTCATTTGTTGCTCTCTATTTTATTCCCTTTGCACCCTCATCAACAAAATGGGTCTGGTTTTATTCCAGACATATATTGCATAAAAGCAGATTAGCCTCCCTTAAGTTTTTGTATCTTAATTATTTCAATCTTGGTGTTGCTCTGATTGATAAAACAGCGGCATCTTCAGGATTGTACAGTAAATTCACTTTTCTTTTTGATGAACCTGATGATGTGAAGGAGATATTGTCCGGAGATTCAGGAGCATTAATAATTGGAGCCCATTTTGGTAATTGGGAGGTGGGTGCGCCATATTTTGGCAAATATGGAAAAAAGATGAGCGTGGTTATGATGGATGAAGAGTATAGAAATATTAAATCTATTCTGGATAGACAGAACAAACTGGGAGCCTTCTCTGTAATTCCGGTCTCTGAAGACTCTCTGGATCATATATTTCATATACGAGATGCAATTTCAGGCGGCGGGTATGTTGCCATGCAGGGTGACAGGCTTACACCTAATGGTAAAAATATGGAGGCAAAGTTTCTTGGACAGGGAGCGCATTTCCCTTTGGGACCATTTGTTCTGGCATCAAGAACTGATTCTCCGGTGATTTTTTATTTTGCTGTCAGGGAGGGTTTTAAAAAGTACAGATTCATTTTCAGGCTGTTCAAAGGAGATGAGATGAGCAGAAAGAGGGGTGGTGAGAGGATTATCCTCAATGCCTATGTAGATGAGCTGGAGAGGGCTGTAAAATCTGCACCGGAACAGTGGTATAATTTTTATAAATTTTGGCTATGAGAGAGATTAAAAGATTACTCTTTATCTCTGCAAACAGACTTGCAGATCCCTATCCGGTTTATCCGATAGGATTATCATACCTTCAAACCTATCTCAAAGAGAGGGCTCCGTGGATTGAGACTGAACTGTGTGATATGAACCTGACAGATATTGAAGGGTTGAAAAAAAGGATAACCGGGTACTCTCCGGATTATATTGGAATCTCTTTTAGAAATATTGACGGGGCAAACTCTCTGGACAGAACAAGTTTCATCCCCGGTTACAGTGAAATTGTCAAAGCAGTAAGGGAAACAACGGATTCTCCGTTAATTATCGGTGGAGCAGGATTCTCTGTATATCCCGAGATTCTTTTTAAAATTCTCTCTCCTGACTATGGTATTGTTGGTGAAGGAGAGGAGAGTCTAAGGTTACTGCTTGAGGCTATAGAGAGTGGAGGGTCAAAAGATGGAATTGAGGGGCTTATCTCTGCCGGTACATCCGGAAAGGTGCAGCATCCTCACACAAAGTACCTCAGCTCTCTTAATTTATCGTTTGATGAAAGGCTCTCTGATTTTTACTGGGAAAAGAGCGGGATGCTCAATATTCAAACAAAAAGAGGGTGTTGCTACAATTGTATTTACTGCTCTTATCCAATAATTGACGGCAGAAAAGTAAGAACCCTTGATACAGATCTTATCGTAGATACTTTAGTTAGGCTCTATAAAGAGAAGGGTATAAACTATGTTTTTTTCACAGATTCGGTTTTTAATATCCATAACAGTTATAATGCCGAACTGGCAGAGAAAATTATTAAAAGTGGAATAAAGATAAACTGGGGGGCCTATTTCTCACCTCATAATCTCACAGATGATCTTATGGGGCTGTTCAGAAGATCCGGTCTCAAACATATTGAATTTGGCACTGAATCTCTATGTACTGAACAGATGCACAGATATGGGAAAAATTTCTCATTTGATGATGTTTTATTCAGCTCTGAATTATGTCTTAAACACAATGTTTTTTATGCGCATTTTCTGATTCTTGGAGGAATTGGAGAGACTGAGAAGACGCTGAGGGAGACTATGGAAAACTCGTTGAAGATAAAATACTCCGTTTTCTTTCCCTATATTGGTATGAGAATTTACCCCGGAACTCCACTTCAGCGCATGGCTATTGCAGATGGGAAGATATCGGCAGAGGATACTCTGCTTGAACCAACCTATTATTTGTCAGATGATTTTAATCTTGCAGAGTGCAGAAGGATGGCAGCAGAGACAGGTAAGGCGTGGATATTTCCGGATGATCCGCTTGCGGATGATATTGAGAGAATGAGAGTTGTTAAGAAGAAAAAGGGATTAATATGGGAGTATTTGAGAAAGCCGTAATATTTGGAGAGCAGATGGTTGAACTTATTCCGCAAAGAACTCCTTTTGTGTTTGTTGATGCTTTTTACGGGGAGAACAATACCCTCTTTCAGTCTGGTTTTACTCCGGATGAGGGTGACTACTTTGTAGTGGATGGATATCTTACCGAGCCGGGAGTTATTGAGCATATGGCGCAGTCTGCCGCTGCTTCAAGCGGATGGAGTTACAGGGAGAGAGGGGAGAAGATCCCTGTTGGTTTTATTGGTGCAGTTGCCGATTTTGAATTGAAGTATTTACCAGTCTGTGGTGCAGAGATAAGAACAAACATAAGATTCTCAGGAGAGTTTGGGGGTATATCACTGGTGGAGGCTGAGAGTTTTCAGAATGGTGAGACCTTTGCAAAAGGTAAACTGAAGATATTTATTGATAAAGAAAAGGAATAATGAGAAAAAACAGAGGTCTCAACAAGCCTGCGCTTATTCACAGGCATAGAATTGAGATTAGGTTCTCCGAAGTTGACTCTATGAATATTGTCTGGCATGGCAATTATGTTAAGTTTTTTGAAGATGGAAGAGAGTCATTTGGGAAGCACTATGGTATTGGTTATCTCGATATTTATGCAGCAGGATATACCGCACCTGTAGTGGAGTTGCAGTGTGCATATATTCAGCCTTTAAAATATGGTGATTCTGCAATAATTGAGACCAGATTCATAAATCTCCCCTCTGCTAAGGTAAGATTTGAGTACGATATTTTCAGAGAGAGTGACAATACATTAATTGCGACAGGATTTTCTATGCAGGTATTTCTGGATAAAGATGGTAACCTGGAGTGGAATAATCCCGAATTCTACCTAAATTGGAAGAGAAAATGGATAAAGGAAGAGTAAAAAACAGGGCATATATCGTATCTGACTCAATTCTCTCTCCGTTAGGTTTGGGAACCGATGAGAATATGAGACGGGTCTCACTCTATCAGTCCGGGGTGACGGAGATTGATGATAAATCACTTTACTCTTCTCCCTTCATGGCTGCAAGGATAACTGATGATTCTAATGCCCTTAATGTTGATGGAATTCCTGATGATGCAACTATTCTGGAAAAGAGAGTAATTGCAGCTGTGTACAATGCCTCTTCATTGCTCTCTTCAGATAAAGGTGATGAAATTCTACCCCGTTCCCAGCTAATCTTTGCTACAACAAAAGGCAATATTGATGTTATTTCAGGTATTGAAGAGGATTTAGATCAAAGGGCATTTTTGGGATACAGTGCAAAGCGAATAGCCGGATGGCTTGGGATGGAGAGGGAGCCGATAGTAATTTCCAGTGCCTGTATTTCCGGTGTCAATGCAATTATAGAGGGCTCAAGGCTGATTGAGAATAATTTATCTGATAATGTAGTAGTTGTAGGAGCTGATCTTCTGACCAGATTTGTTATCTCAGGATTTGAGTCTTTTAAATCTGTGAGCTCTAAGCTTTGTCGGCCTTATGATATAAACAGAGATGGGCTGAATCTGGGGGAGGCTGTGGGAGTAGTCATACTCTCATCTGACAGGGGTTTGTGCAGAGATTCAGATCCTGTGATAGTAGAGGGGGGGGCGATTACAAATGATGCAAATCATCTCTCTGCTCCCTCCAGAAGCGGAGATGGCCTTGGCACAGCTATGATAAGGGCAATGGAGGATGCCTGTGTGTCACCTGAAAATATATCATTTATAAATGCTCATGGCACATCAACCCTTTATAATGATGAAATGGAGTCTAAGGCAGTCCATTTTGCATCTTTGCAAGATGTACCTGTACAGAGCCTGAAACCTTTTTTTGGTCATACACTGGGTGCCTCAGGTGTGGTGGAGGCTATTGCATCGGCCTGGCAAATCAGAAACTCGCTGCTTTTTGGGACTCTGGGATTCAGCGAACCGGGGGTTCCTATGGAGCTTAGACTAACTGCTCACCATAAGGAGTTGCCCTTGTACAGATGTGTAAAGAGCGCTTCGGGTTTTGGCGGATGCAATGCAGCAATTGTGATGGCTCTTGAGTCATGTTCTGTAAATAAATACAGATCAGGTGCATCAGGGTGGAGGGAGATTGCCGCTTTTGAACTTAGTGGTAACAGCGATTTTGATAATGTTATCCGTGAAAAATATAAGGAGCTTGATATGAAAGATATTAAGTTCTTCAAAATGGATGGTATGTCAAGACTTGGGGTGATTGGAGCTGCTTCACTCCTGAGAATTGCCGGAGATCTGTCTGAAACAGACCCTTTTAATATTGGTTTTATGCTTTCTAATAACTCCTCATCTCTTGAGACTGATATAAAACATCAGAAACTTATTGATCAGGGGGGAGATCTTGCCGCCAGTCCTGCAGTTTTTGTTTACACCTTGCCAAACATTGTTATTGGGGAAATTTCAATTAGAAATAAATTCAAAGGGGAGAATCTTTTCTTTGTAAGTAATAATATGAGAGAGGAGTCTCTTTTTGATTACCAGCTTAAACTGGCAGAGAGTTCCAGACTTGAAATGGTAGTGTGTGGATGGTGTGAGTATCTCCGGGGGAGCTATGATCTCTCTTTTAAACTCTTCAAAAGGGAAATTTATGGTAAATAATGTCTATGTTGCAGGTTTAGGATGTATCTCTGCACTGGGTTGTGGAGTAGGAAAGCAAATCGAGTCTCTTGTTTCAGGGGAGAGTGGCATTGTCCCTTTAACTCTTTTTGAAACTATGCATGAGGTTGTAGCCGGTGAGGTGGCTTTATCAAATACAGAACTTAGTGAAATGCTGGGATTATCTCCCGGAAAGGAGTATTCCAGAACTACTTTGCTGGGACTTACCGCAGCAAAAGAGGCGCTGGAAGATTCTGGTCTGAACCCTTCAGAACACAGAATCGGTCTTATCTCTGCTACCTCTGTAGGTGGTATGGATGTCAGTGAGCAATTTTACAGGGAGTACCTGCCGGACAACAGAAGAGGAAGATTGAGGCAGCTTATAGGACACGATTGCGGGGCATCAACTCAGTTTATTTATGACCATCTTGGCCTTAACAGTTTTTGTACAACAATTAATACAGCCTGCTCTTCTGCTAATAATGCAATAATGCTGGGAACCAGAATGATTAAGGCTGGTATGCTGGATGCTGTAATTGCAGGTGGCACAGACGCATTATGCAGATTTACAGTAAATGGGTTTTCATCGTTGGGTATTCTTGACAGCAAAAACTGCAGGCCCTTTGATGCAACCAGAGAGGGGCTGAATCTTGGAGAGGGGGCAGGTTATCTATTGTTGGTATCTGAGAAAATTATGAGTGTTAAAAGGTACAGCAGGGTTGCCGGTTATTCAAATGCAAATGATGCTTTTCATCAAACAGCATCTTCTGCAAGTGGTGAGGGTGCCTATATGGCAATGAGCGGAGCTATTGAGATGAGTAAAATTGACAAAAGAGACATAGGATATATTAATGTTCACGGAACCGGGACTCCTAACAACGACTCTTCTGAAGCAATTGCAATGAAGAGATTGTTTGGGGATAAAATACCCCCTTATAGTTCTACAAAGGGATTTACCGGACACACTCTTGGAGCAGCAGGAGGTATTGAGTCACTCTTTACCGTTCTCTCAGTTTACGGGGGGTATATATGGCCAAATCTAAACTTCTCAGAGATGATGGATGAGTGTGATGTTCCGCCTCAAACAACTCTTAAGAGAGGGGTGCACA
>JAGPLK010000016.1 GCA_018053445.1 Bacteroidales bacterium
TTCTGAAGGCTCCAATAAAATCTACTTTGTCAAAAAATGTTGATGCAAGAAGAGTCTCACTGAAAAGTCCTGATTTTCCTGTTAAAGGAGAGCCTGCCACCGGGCCCCAGTTTGGATTACCCGATATTGAGACTGGTTGTTTAAGCCCAAGCTGACTCTGCGATGAGAATATCTGATTTTTGTTTGCCGCAAGTTTAAAGAAAGCAGAAGAGAATGACTCGGCTGCACTCTTGTCAAATGTTGATGAATTTGTTGAAAGAGAATCTTTAAAAGATGCATCTTTATCGCTTCCCAAAATACCGGCCTGTGCAATGATATTGTTTTTAAAGCCGATTCTTCCGTCAGATGCTGCACTCTGTGTCTGGGATCCCTTGTCATTACATATCATAAGCCCAACAGGAAATCCGGATATTACTGAATTGTATACATGAAGATTTGAGCCCCTTCTTATTTGTATACCGGCCTGATGTTGTCCAAGTTTGGATCCGTTATTTGGATTATAAACCCCTCCGTCAATATAAGCTGTAGTGTTTAAAAACTGTGGATCCTGGCCTGTTGCACCAATTAAGGTAATATTTGAGAATACCGGTCTTGTGATTGGTAGTTGATTAGGCGCGTCACTGTTATTATCCGATTCAAATCCATTGGATATAGATTTATCTGCAATTTTTGGATTTCTCACAATAAGGCCAAACTGAACATTTCCTCTAAAACCTGAATCGGTATCAAAGTCATCATCCCATCCATGATAGGAGATAAGATATTTTGCATTGACTGTACCTCCAAACCACTCAAACGAATCATCATTTGAGTATGAGACTTGAATATGGTCAATCTTTGTACCGCTTCCAACTGAACCAAGTGTCAAACCATTAATTTCCTGGTCTGCTTTAAATGGATATCCCGCAAACTCAATCCTTACATAAGACAATACCCCTGAATTATCTGCATCATCACTCCCTCCATGCTTTGATCTTGGACCACCTTCAATAATCATCTCATTTTTATTATTGGATGCTTTTCCACAAACTATCAAACCACCCCAATCCCCCGGCTTTCTTGAACCAGCAGGCTGAGCTGAGGTGAAGACTATAGGAAGATCTTTTGTCCCCTGAGCAATTATCTTGGCTCCCCTCTCAATAATAAGTGCTGCTTTTGTATCCTTATCTCCCTTAATAATAGTCCCTGGTTCAATCGTAAGTGTTGCACCGGAAGTAACATATACCCATCCCTTCAGAAGATATGTTCCCTTTTTGATGGTGTTGCTCTTTGTGATTTCAAATTCCTGAATTCCGCTGCCAATCTGGTTTCCACTAAAGATAATCTGCTCCTCTTCCGGTTTTACAACCGGAGGAACTACCGGATCTTTGTCACAGGCTGTAGCCGTAACAATAAGCGCAAATGCTGATAAAATTAGATTTTTTGTTTTCATCTCTCTTTAAATTATAATTATTTAAATGTTAGAATTTACATAGTACTCCAAGGAATATTCCTGCTCCCGGATTAAAGCTTTTTGCAACCTGTCTTCTGTTCTGAATCACACCGTTGCCATCAATGTATCTTGGATATTGTTCAAAGATCACAGGTTGATTAAGCAGATCTCTCAGACTTAATTTTACCTCAATATTTCTCCCAATGCTTTTTGTTGCAACAAGGTCAACAACATCTCTTGGTAACTCATATGTATCCGGCACATCATTATTTATGCTTGCACCTGATCCGGTATCTACTCTTCCAATACCTACAATCCTCCTTCCTATTCTGTTGTAGAGCAGACCCAGGCTTAAACCAATATTTGAATTGTCGTAGTAGAGTGTTGAGTTTACTATATATGGCGACTGACCCTGCATAGCCCTGTCCTTTTCAAGTGAGTACTCCTGATCAAAATCTACAATACTGGATATGAGAGCAGCATTAATTCCAAAGACAAAGTTCTTGAGACCAATAAAATCAAGCCTCTTTTTTACATCTATCTCTACACCATAATTTTTTGCAGAGAGTGCATTTTCAAAGGTGTAAGTGTACGAGCCCCCGGCATCAAGATATGTCCACTCTATCGGGTTTTTGAAATATTTATAGAATAATGCCAGTGTTATATACTCATCGTCTGAGGGGTAGTGCTCAAACCTGATATCGGCATTGTGAATCTTTGCCTGTTTTAGATCAGGATTACCCTTAACATCAGAAAACAGATTAAAATCATAATAGACTGATGGAGATACCTCTCTGAACTCCTGTCTGTTAACTGATGACCCGTAAGCAACTCGCACAAGGTTTTTTCTGTCAATATTATAGGAAATATTAAGAGAAGGGAAAAGATCTCCATGATTATATTTCTTATCATAAGTACTAAATTCGTAAATCTTATCATAGAGAGTAAGCTTCATTAAACCCTTTTCATACCTTAGACCGGCAAGAAAATTAAACCTGCCCGCAGGTAGTTTAAACGAGAGGTAAGCAGCACCTATCCCGTTGCTTCCTATATAGCTGTTTCTGTTATCTGTATCTTCAAAAATATAAAGTTTATCATAGGAGTAATTCTCATCCTGAAGTATCTTCTCAACCACATCTCTGTATACAAAATCACTTGGAAGGCCATAGTTGTTAAATCTGTAAAAGAACTGCCTGTTTGAATAATTCCGGGTCTTATATTCTGCGTAGATCCCGGTTTTAAGCTCTGCCGGTGATGGTAGCGATCTGAAAACCGGAATAGTGTAGTTTGCTGCTCCTGCAAAAATATGTTCGTCAAGTTCTGAGAAATCTCTGGTAATCTCATTCTGATCAATTGCCATATGGCCAAAGAACTCATCTCCGTAAATATTATTCTCCTCACGGTTAATGATTCTTCTGTCCGGCTGTTCCATACCGGCAAATGAATAACTTACATTCCAGTCATATTCTCCCCTTCCCAACTTTCCTGAGCCCAAAAACTGTCCTGTATATGTTGTTCTGGATGAGTTAAAGTACTCCTGCTTCTCCTGAATATACATTGCACTTATATTTTGCCACCCCTCCCTGGTTGTGTATCTCGTCTTGTCCAATCTGTTTAAGATGTTTCTGAACTCAATCTTTGTCTCTTTGTCAAGCAGTGTAAGATTAAGCATCACACCAAGCTTATCATCTATACTGTATTGATTGTCTACATAATTATATATGTACTCAGATTTATCACTTACAGAGTTATAAACTCCAAATCTGGCATTAAGCATATCTTCATATGTCTGATATCCGTGAGAGTAGTTTACAGCTGCAACCATTCCCAATGAAAGATCACTGCCAAAAGCCCAGTTTCTGTTCATCATCAGATTAAGTCTCTGATCTGGAAAGGGCTGATGGCTCTTTACTCTCCAATTATTTTTAAACCCATTTTTAGTGATATGAGTAACTTGTTCTGGATCGTTATTATCCATTCTCTCTCCAAAAAGGGGTCTCTTCGTTGGTGCAGATCCATTGAAGAGATGGTCGTTAAACTGTGTTGCAGTATTAAAATTCATACCATAAGAGATTGATAAGTCGTTGACATCAGGCATACTCTTGGTAAGAATCTTTACAAATCCCCCGGAAAAATCAGAGGGAATCTCTGCAGATGGAGATTTAACAATCATGATACTCTCCAGCTGAGAACTGGGAAGCAGGTCAAAGGAGAAAGAGCGAGTATCGGCATCTGTGCTTGGCACTGCCGAGTTGTTAATCCATACATTATTGTATCGGCCTGACAATCCCCTGACAATAATATACCGGTCATTCAGAATTGAGACTCCGGGAATCCTCTTTACAACCTCTGCTGCACTCCTGTCCTGAGATTTAGATATCTGTCTGCCGGATATCCCACTCATCACAACACCGGCACTTCTTGTTGCCTGGACAATTGCAATATCAGAATTCATCCTTTTTGCCGATGTAACAACAGCCTCCTGCAGAAGTGTAGCATTCTCCTCAAGCATTACATCCAAATTGTTAATTCCTGAAGAGATCTTTATCTCTTCAATAATTACACTCAAATATGAGATACAGTCAATCCTTGCACTGTAAGTCCCGGAAGGAATTCCCTCAATTGAATATTTACCTTCTAAATCAGTTGATGCTCCCTTCTTAAGGGATTCAATAAATATTGTTGCCCCTATCACAGGTTCTCCGCTTTTTTTATCAAGAATTACTCCTGAAAGAACAGCTGCATTCTGAGCAGTTGTTATTGTTGTCATCAAAAGTGCTGCAACAAAAATTGTAAGTTTAAAGATGTTTTTTCTCACCGTAAATTATTTAAAATCGATGGCAAAAGTATCCTTATAGTGTTAAGCGAAAGCGACAAAAAAATTAAGATATTATTACAAAATGGCAGGTATCTTAATAAATTTGAAACAATCATTTACATTTGCATTATGGAAAAAAAGAGAATCCTTGTAGTTGATGATGAAGAGGATCTTTGCGAGATTCTCAGGTATAATCTTACATCTGCCGGTTATTTAACCGATGTAGCTTATTCTGCTGAGGATGCATTTGCTTTGCTTAAAACAGGGTACGACCTCCTCCTTCTTGATATTATGATGGGAGGAATTTCCGGGATTAAGTTGGCGGAACTAATAAGAAATGAGTACAAAAATGATGTCCCCATCATTTTTATCACGGCCAGGGATAGCGTAGAGGATAAACTAAAGGGATTTGGTGCAGGTGCAGATGACTATATCCCTAAACCATTCTCCGTTAAAGAAGTATTGGCAAGAGTGCACGCTGTACTGTTAAGAAGCAAGGAAAAAAAGGGAGAGACAACTCCTTCATCTTCTTTTGCAGATACATCTGTTGAAAAAACTGAGATTATACACAGAGGTGATATGGTAATTAATCTGCAGACAAAAGGTGTGGAGATCTCAGGAAAAGTAGTTAAACTTACTAAAAAGGAGTTTGAGATTCTCTCCAGATTAGCCCTTAATCCAGGTAAGATATTCTCAAGGGGGGATATTCTTGATGCCGTATGGAACAATGAATCTTATGTCCTTGACAGAACTGTTGATGTTCATATAGCGAGACTAAGGAAAAAACTGGGAGAGATGGGATCCGCAATAGTAAACAGATCCGGATATGGTTATTGTTTTGAATTGTAATATTTAAATGAAGAATAAACTTGCATACAGATATAGAGTAGTTGCATATTTCACATTGCTGCTTCTTTCTGTAACTCTTGCATTTGCACTAATCTACACCCACAGGGAGAGGGTTTTCAAAATTGAACTGTTAAAAAATGAGATGGTTCCTTATCAGAGGTTTATCCACTCTCATTTATCAAAAAGTTTAGCCTCCGGAAAAGGTATTTCTGAATCAATGGCTGAAATTGAGTCAGCCATTCCACAAAAAATAAGAGTAACTATTCTTTCAGAAGATTCATGGGTACTTTATGATAACTTCTCTGAATACGAGAATATTACAAAGAGCCATCTTGACAGGCCGGAGCTTATTGATGCAACCTCTCACGGGAGCGGCTCTGCTGTTAGATACTCAAATACACTAAAGGCTCAGTATCTCTACCATGCCACAAAATATCCGGACATCTATATAAGAACTGCCCTTGAGTATAATGAGTCTGTCCTTCCTTTCGTTATCAGGGAGAACAGATATATGGCCATAATTATAATTGTGCTGCTTATTTCAGTGGCAGCAATAATTTTCATGGCAAGAAGAATCAACAAACCGGTTGCTGCACTCAAGGAGTTTATGGAGGCAATTCAGAATGGTGAGCTTGAAAGTAAAGAGATTATTTTTCCCAATGATGATCTTGGAGATGTAGGTGAAAAGATAATGAAGGCCTTCACCCAAATGGAGGAGAATAAAAAATATAAACAGGAGCTCACTCATAATGTTGCACACGAGTTAAAAACTCCTGTAACAGGTATCAGAGGCTATCTTGAAACAATGATCAATCAGGAGAATATGGATCCTGACCAGAGGCGATTCTTTCTTGAGAGAGCTTACGCTCAGACACTGAGACTGGCATCAATAATTAATGATATCTCTATCCTCAATAAAATGGAGGGGTCACCCAGGGCCTTTCACACAGAGATTGTGAATATAAAACGATGTGTTGAAGAGATAAAGAGTGATCTCTCCTTTAAACTTGATGAGAGAGGAATTAAGATGGAGATTACAATTCCGGAAGAGCTTCAGATTAAAGGTAGTTATATGCTAATCTACTCTCTGTTTAAAAATTTAACGGACAATTCGCTTGAGCATGCCGGGGAAAATGTATCCATTATAATAGAGTGTTCACAAATAGCCGGGAAAGATGCATTTTTCAGGTATAGTGACAACGGAAAGGGAGTTCCTGACCATCAAATCGAAAAGATATTCGAAAGGTTTTACCGGGTTGAAAAAGGGAGAAGCAGAAGAAGCGGTGGCTCCGGGCTTGGTCTCTCTATAGTTAAGAATGCTGTTAAAATGCATAATGGGGAGATAAAAGCAGAAAACCTCCCGGGGGGAGGTCTTCTCTTCAGCTTTTCACTCTCTAATGTAGTTTTACCCCAATCAGGTGCATAAACTCCTCTCTTGTTCTTATATCTTTTAAAAAGGCACCTGTAAAGGCAGAAGTTGTTGTTACAGAGTTCTGTTTCTGGACACCTCTTATCTGCATACACATGTGGGATGCCTCTATTACAACTGCAACTCCCAGCGGATTCAGTGTTTGCTGAATACAATCCCTTATCTGAACAGTAAGCCTCTCCTGAACCTGTAATCGTCTTGCAAATGCATCAACGACCCTTGCGAGTTTACTAAGTCCGGTTATATATCCATTTGGAATGTAAGCTACATGAGCCTTACCGTAAAAAGGCAACATATGGTGTTCGCACAGTGAGTACATCTCAATATCCTTAACTATTACAATCTGCTGATACTCCTCCTTGAATTTTGCCGAATTAAGAATAGCTGCAGGATCCATCTCATATCCCTGTGTCAGAAACTGAATAGACCTGGCAACCCTAACGGGGGTCTTCTCAAGCCCCTCCCTGTCAGGGTCCTCACCAATTTTAGCAAGTACTCCTTTATAGAGTGCTGCCAGCTCTTGAGTTACCTCCTCATCATACTGCTCTATCTTTGTATATGCCATAATAATTCTCTAATTTCGTGCAATATTACAAAAAAATCACCAACCACACATGAGAATACTCATTACAGCTGCCGAAGAGGAGGAGCTTATTACAGCAAGACAAGCCTTCAACTCTCTCTCAAAAAGCGAGCAAAACGCGCTGGATATCACATATATGCTTACAGGGATAGGCACAACCTCAACAAGCTACAGACTTACAAAAATGCTTACTGAGAGTAATCCCCCCTTTGCTCTGGCTTTGAACATCGGGATAGCGGGCTCTTTTAGTGACGAATACCCAATAGGGAGTGTCGCCAGAGTTGAAAAGGAGTTTTTTGGAGACCTGGGATTTGAAACATATTCGGGTTTTCAGACTCTTTTTGATTACAAAATACTCGATGCCGATACATATCCCTACAAAGGGGGAGCTCTGATTGCGCCAACTCTCTCTGCTGAGGCCGAAAGTGTATTAAAACAATACGGAAGTGCTGCCGCTGTTACAGTACAAACAGTCAGCGGACTGCCGGAAAAAAAAGTGCAGCTCCAGCACGATTTCAAACCTCAGATTGAGAGTATGGAGGGAGCCGCATTTTTTTATGTGTGTCTGCTGGAGAGGATCCCTTTTGCTGAGTTAAGGTCTGTATCAAATGAGGTTGGAGAGAGAGACAGAGGGAAATGGAATATTCCGCTGGCACTCTCATCTCTGAGAGATGCCGTAAGGAATCTTATGGAGGCAATTGCAAAATGAGTATAAAGCTGGCTTACTCACCCTGTCCCAATGACACATTTGCATTTCACGCCATGGTGCATGGTTTGGTGGATTGTGAAGGACTTGAATTCGAAGTCACTCTTGGAGATGTTGAACAACTTAATCAGGGTGCCGCCAAAGATGCTTTTGATGTCTGCAAAATGAGTTATCACGCCTTTTTTAAAATGGCGGACAAATATAAAATGCTCAGAAGCGGAAGCGCACTTGGATACCATAACGGACCACTTTTGGTTACTCCGGAGGGGAGCAAACTCTCTGCATTATCCGGGTCTGAGTTAAAGAGTGCTCTCTCAGAGTGTAAGATTGCAATTCCCGGAGATATGACAACAGGAGCTCTACTTCTGAAAATAGCTTTCCCAGAGGTGAGAGAGACAACTCCTGTTCTCTTTTCTGAGATTGCAGATGAGGTTATATCCGGAAATTTTGATGCCGGTGTTCTTATACATGAAGGGCGTTTTACTTACAGGGAGAGAGGACTTCACCTAATAATGGATTTAGGCGAAAACTGGCATAATATATCGGCCTTACCGGTGCCGCTGGGGGGGATAGCAGTATCTGACAGGATTGAGAGGGAGATCGCCCGGAAAGTAGGAAGAGTTCTGAAAAGGAGCATACTATTTGCAATGAAAAATCCGGGTCTTTCAGGGGAGTATGTATCATGCAACGCTCAGGAGATGGATATTGAGGTTCAGCGCAAACATATCGGACTTTTTGTAAACGAAAACACTCTTGAGATTGGAATTGAGGGAGAAAAGGCTGTCTATGAACTTTTCAAACGGCTCTCCCTGACAGATTCAAAAATTATTTACAGAGATAAACTCTTTATTTAGTAGTTTTGTTCCACATAAACAGATAAAAGATGAGCAACGAGGTCATTAACATCAAGGATATCAAAAAAATCTACAAAGTGGGAAACCAGGAGGTAAGAGCACTTGACGGAGTAGATCTTCACATAGGAAGAAATGAATATGTGGCAATTATGGGACCCTCCGGTTCCGGCAAGTCTACAATGATGAACATACTTGGTTGTCTCGACAGCCCCTCATCAGGCCAATATATCCTCAATGGCACAGATGTCTCCTCAATGGCAGACTCCCAGCTGGCAGAGGTAAGAAACAAAGAGATTGGTTTTATCTTCCAATCCTTTAATCTCCTGCCAAGGTACTCTGCTCTGGAAAATGTTGCCCTCCCTTTGATCTATTCAGGTGACACCAGAACAGAGAGAGAACGGCGAGCAGAAGAGGCCCTGGAGAGTGTTGACCTTACAGACAGAATGCACCACAAACCAAACGAGCTCTCCGGTGGACAGAGACAAAGGGTAGCTGTTGCAAGAGCGCTTGTAAATAACCCTTCAATGATACTTGCAGACGAACCTACAGGTAATCTTGATACAAAAACATCTGTGGACATTATGAAACTCTTTGCAAAGATCCACAACAAAGGGAATACTATTATTGTTGTTACACACGAGGAGGATATAGCCAGACACGCACACCGTATAATAAGACTAAGGGATGGTAAGATTGAGTCTGACGAAATAAATCATAATCCGGTAAAATATTCCTGATGAAAGAGATGAACATATATACAAAAACAGGTGACAAAGGGACAACCTCACTTGTTGGAGGGGCCAGAGTAAGAAAAGATGATCCAAAGGTTAACGCCTATGGAAATGTAGATGAACTAATATCTCACATAGCTCTGATAAGAGCTGATGCATCAGGAGAACCTCTGTATGAGAACCTGAGAAGAGTTCAGGCAAATCTAATGCATGTAGCAGCCCATTTGGCAGCTGACGACCACGGAGCTAAAAGGCTGAAAGAATTTGACAATAAAGAGATTGAGTTTCTTGAGAGTCAAATAGATTTAATGGTGGCAGAGCTTCCGGAACAGATAGCTTTTATTCTTCCTGCAGGCCCCCGTGCAGCAGCTCAGTGTCATATTGCAAGAACAGTTTGCCGCAGGGCTGAGAGGTCTTGTATATCTCTGATGGAGGAGCCAAGGGTAGAGCAAGTGGTTAAATACCTTAACAGATTATCTGATTACTTGTTTGTATACGGAAGGTATATAGCTTTTAAAAATGGTATTGGAGATGATTTTTGGTATCAATAGTGTTATAATTAAAATATATTGATTATCTTCGCACACAATTTTCGCAAGAGAATCTTAAGTACTTAATATTTAACATTTTAACACTATGTATTGGACACTTGAACTTGCTTCCAAGCTCGAAGATGCTCCATGGCCGGCCACCAAGGAGGAGTTGATTGATTACGCAACCAGATCCGGAGCCCCCTTAGAGGTTATTGAAAATCTCGAAGATCTGGAGGATGATGGAGAGATCTACGATAGCATTGAGGACATTTGGCCGGATTATCCAAGCAAGGAAGACTTCTTTTTCAACGAAGAGGAGTATTAATTAATACTTTATGAAGATTATCATCGCCGGTGCGGGTGATGTGGGTACGCATCTCGCAAAGATGCTCGGAAACGAAGATCACGAACTAACCGTTATTGACAACGACGAGGCTCGTCTTGCTCATGTTGGTGAGATTGCAGATATTATACCCATATACGGTTCTCCTACTTCAATTGCCACACTTGAAAAGGCAGCTGTAAGGAGATCTGATCTTTTTATTGCTGTAAGTCCCGCACAAGAGCAGGATGTAAACATTATCAGCGCTATGCTGGCCAAAAA
Organism: Bacteroidales bacterium; assembly: GCA_018053445.1. GTDB lineage: Bacteria > Bacteroidota > Bacteroidia > Bacteroidales > UBA932 > Bact-08. The sequence continues at coordinate 10,540 of JAGPLK010000016.1, forward strand.
AATGGGAGCCGGCAAGGTTACTGCAAGAATCAACAACGATGAATATCTGAAGAACGAGAACAAACTCCTCTTTACAGAGATGGGGATTGATCTGTTGTTCTATCCTGAGAAGATTGCATCTCACGAAATTATTGATCTTCTTAAACAGACAGGCACCTCTGAGTTTATGGACTTCTCCGGGGGCAAGCTACAGCTTATTGTTTTCCGGCTTGATGATGGTGCCCCTTTAATCAACAAAACCCTTTCTGACTATTCAACTCCCGGGATTGAACCTCTTTACAGAGCGGTTGCTATTGCCCGCGATGGACATACCATCATACCAAGGGGCTCCACTAAATTCAAGGAGAGAGATCTGGTATTTGTTATCTCCAGAAGAAGCGGGGCACAGGAGGTGATGACCTACTCCGGAAAAAACAATATTGATGTAAAAAGGCTTATGATTGTTGGCGGCGGAAGAATTGGCGAGATGGTAGCCAAAAAACTTGAACCAACAGTTGATTATATTAAGCTTATAGAAAGAAGAAGAGAGAGATGCGATGTTCTTAATGAGAGCCTGACAAAAACCCTTGTAATTAACGGAGATGCAAGGAATACCGACCTTCTTATTGAAGAGGATGTCAATGATTTTGATGCATTTGTAGCAGTTACAAGCAGCTCAGAAACAAATATTCTATCTTGCGTTATGGCTAAAAAGATGGGGGTCGCCAAAACAATCGCAGAAGTAGAGAATATTGACTATATAAAACTCGCAGAAGGGATGGGAGTTGATGCTGTTATTAATAAAAAACTCATAACAGCGAGCCGTATTTTCCGTTTTACCCTGTCAAACAAAGTACAGTCCATCAAATGTCTTAACGGATCAGATGCAGAAATTCTTGAATTCATAGTTAATCCAAACAGTAAGATTACCCAGGATAAACTCAGGAACCTAGGATTCCCCAAAGATGCGATAATTGGAGGAATTATCAGAGGCACCAGCAGCTTCATTGCATTAGGCGATACTGAGATTAAACCATACGACAGAGTTGTGGTTTTTGCGCTTCCAACTGCCCTTGCAAAAGTCAATAAGTTTTTTGCATAACACTCCATTTTAATTACAGATTTTTACTTTTTATGGTGTAATAAATTATAATTTATTACCTTTGCGCCACATTTTAAAAACCATAAAAATTAGTGCGATTATGAGCAAAAACAGTATCAAATCGGGCGCAAAAACCAGATTGGAACACGATTTACTGGGTGATAAACAGGTTCCTGCAGAGGCATTATACGGAGTTCAAACACTGAGGTGTATTGAGAATTTTGATATAAGCAGACAGACTCTTTCACAGTTTCCACACTTTATTAAAGCATTGGGTATTGTAAAGATGGGAGCAGTTTTGGCTAATCATGAACTTGGTCTTATTAAGGATGATGTTAAGAATGCTATAGTAGAGGCATGTCAGGAGCTGATGGATGGCAAACATCTGGAGCAGTTTCCAATAGATATGGTGCAGGGTGGAGCTGGCACATCTGTGAATATGAATGCAAATGAGGTAATTGCAAACAGAGCACTGGAGATAATGGGTAAAGAGCGCGGAGAGTATCAGTTCTGCAGCCCTAACGACCATGTTAATATGGCTCAGAGCACAAATGACGCCTACCCTAGTGCAATGCACATAGGAATGTACATAACTCACTTTGAAGTAAGAGAGGCTCTTGACAAACTGATTGAATCATTTGAAGTAAAAGAGCGTGAGTTCGCCAATATCATTAAGATGGGCAGAACACAGCTCCAGGATGCTGTTCCAATGACACTAGGCCAGAGCTTTGGTGCCTTTGCTTCAGCGATGAAACACGAGAGACGCAGACTGGACAAGGCATCCCGCGAGCTGCTCTACATAAACATGGGTGCTACTGCAATTGGCACAGGTATCACTGCAGAGCCAGGTTATGCCGAGGCATGTATCTACCATATCAGAAAAATTACAGGATTTGATCTGAAGCTAGCCTACAATCTTGTTGAGGCTACCCACGACACATCCTGCTTTGTGGCATACTCATCGGCACTGAAGTCTCTTGCAATCAGAGTTTCAAAAATATGTAACGATCTCCGCTTCCTTTCATCAGGACCGAGAACAGGTATTGCCGAGATAAAACTGCCTCCAAAACAACCGGGATCTTCAATTATGCCGGGCAAAGTTAATCCTGTAATCCCAGAGGTTATGAATCAGGTTTGCTTTAAAGTCATCGGAAACGACCTTGCAATTACAATGGCATCTGAGGCTGCGCAGCTTGAACTCAATGTGATGGAGCCTGTACTTGTACAGAGCCTTATTGAGTCAGCCGACTGGATGCGCAGAGGAATGGATACACTAAGAGTTGAATGCGTTGATGGAATTGAGGCAAATCCTGAACACTGCCGCGAAATGGTTGAACACTCAATAGGTATCGTTACTGCTCTTAAACCATTCATCGGTTACTCAAAGTGTACCGAGATTGCCCAGGAGGCCCTTGAGACAGGCGGAAGCGTTTACAAACTTGTACTTGATAAAGGAATCCTTACCAAAGAGCAACTTGACAAAATACTTGACCCTAAACATATGATCAGACCGGTTAAGATTACTATTTAACTGCACGATTCAATAAAATAAAACGAGGCTTACCAAAAAGTAATTGGTTAGCCTTTTTTATTATATAGGGAGCCAAAGTTTTCCTTAGCTGATACAGATAACTGATAATTAAAAAGTTTATACAAACTACCAATCGCGTTTTTGTAGCTTATTCAGTGTGTTAAGATATATTTTTTTTAATCCTATGTTTAAAGCAGGATTACCCACCAATAAAACTTCATCATTCTCTCCTAAAAGGAAAGTGTGAAATCTTTCATTTTTTGGAAGATGTGGATTTAATCTCTCAAATGAGCCATCAAGATCGTAAAAAACAGAATAGCGAAATCGTTTTTGAAAAATTAATTTTTCTGTAGCAATAATATCAGAAGAATTTAAGATAATAACCACATGAGATATTATCAAAAGAATCGCTAATGCAACAAATAAATTTATACTTAATTTATTCAACTTAAATATTAAAAACATAAAATCATAAGCTTAAGAGAGTCCTGTTAATTTATATACAATCACATAGTTTTCAGGTTCACCATCGTCTCTTATGCCATAAAGCGTGAAATTTTCTTCGTCAACCACAAAACGATGAGGAATAACGCCATTAAATTCATAAATACAAATCGGGTTGCCCTCTAAATCAAATACTTCAAGAGAACTCTTTCTGTGAGACAACTCTTTGTACTCATTCCATGATGCGTCTCTGAACAACACATACAAATATCGTTTACCCAGATAACCAGCACTATAACTAACTTTAATATCAAATTGATTATCTTCTGTGATATTCTCTGAAAAAGAGTATTTAAACTTTACCCTTTTTATTAAGCGAAGGTTAATATCCATAAAATCAATCTGTTTCTTAAAATTATAACAGAGAACTATCAGGCTGGAATTAGCATAAATATGACCATAATCGGGGTCTATAAAGCAATTATTTATATTTGGATTTCTGTATTGCCAAGATTTTCTTGGCAACTCGTCTCCAAAGGTCAATAATTGTAACTCTGCAGCGGTAAACATTCCATCTCGGACATATAACGAGTCATTTATTAATGCAGCTCCCAAAACACCTTCAATATAATTAGGGAGCCTGCTATCTTTAAAAACAGGGTTTCCAACGGAGTCAATAGCAAAAACATAGACAATATCCTCACCATTTTCGATAAACAAATTTGACATTTGAGTATTAAATAAATACGGCGATAGAAATTCACCCGGCCCTCTTCCGTAAACTCCAAAAACGCTTTGTAATACATGATTATTAGTATTATATATATGAAAAATACTATCATTACGATTACAATTTTCAATAATCAGGTAAGGATGTTTAATCTCAATATAACATGGATAAGTTATGCCCTTCAATGGCATCAATTCTTGTGATAAAGTTTGCTTTTTCAGAAATACAGTGGATGATGTACAGGAGGTTGCTAAACCAAAATATATAATAGCCAGACTATAAGACCATTTCATATCTATTGATATTTAACTTATTATAACATACATCTCGCTTCAATTTATGCAATTCTTTTTATTTACAAGTTTCCCTTTTTGTGCTGTTTTATTCTCACAGTCACTTGCAACACAAAATTTTGTACGAATCATATCTCCACCTCCTTGTTTCATACATAGATTAGGATCTCCTCCTCCTGGTTCTCCATCTGGATATGATGAGTCAGAGTCATCGACATCAGGACTTTGTGCTAGAGCTTCTACATTAGCCATTAAAAGCGTATCTTTTAATATAAATGACTGCAATAATATCCCAAGAATCATAAGTACAAAGGACATAACTACTAGGTAAGAATAGCGTTTTTTCATAAAATTCATTTTTAATGTTGTTAATCTATCTAAAATAAAGTATTATCATTGAATCAAATTTATTGCACATTCTGCTATCCAACCTTATTTTTCCCTTAATTTTCACTTACTTAGAACTTAATTTCTCACTCCTATTATGAGCAAAGTATTATTATACTAACCAATACCTCTTTAGCGAGTTAGTAAATTTTCACTAAAAGACTGTCAGAAAAACCAGAACATCTCAGCGGAGCTCCTTCAGTCATGCAAACTACCCTGTGAAAAGATAGCACAATCCCTCCCCGGTCAACCGAGACACGAAGGAACCTCCGCCGGAAGTAGCGAAGCGGATGAGGAGGAAAAGTTCCTGAGTGGGCGCAGGATGACAATAGTAGTTCGTATATTTGCACAATGGCAAGCATACTACAGGCAGCAGGACTGTCAAAATCATACGGCGTAAGAACTCTGTTTGAGAATTTATATATGAACATAAATGAGGGTGATAAAATTGCCCTTATAGCTCCAAACGGAAGTGGCAAGAGTACTCTCTTAAGAATTCTGGCAGGCAAAGATTCATCTGATGGTGATGGCTCGGTTAAGCTGATGCAGGGGGCAAAGGTAGCCTGGCTGGAGCAGGATCCTGAACTGGATCCTGATAAAACAATTTTTCAGGAGGTATTCAGAGCGTCAGAGATTCTATCTTCAGTTATTGTGGAGTACGAAGCTGCTATTGCGGCAAACGACCACAAAAGGGTTGAAAATGCTGTTCATGACATGGATATTCACAACGCCTGGCAGTATGAGCAGAAAATTAATCAGGTTTTAAGCAGACTCAACCTTCCAAATTCGCAAAGGCAGATCTCCACACTTTCCGGGGGGGAGAGGAAGAGAGTTGCTCTGGCTTCAATTATGATAAATGAGGCCGATCTTATTGTGCTGGACGAGCCCACAAATCATCTTGATCTTGAAATAATCGAGCAGCTTGAGGAGTACTTAAAAAGAACCGCTTCATCCCTGCTAATGGTTACTCACGACCGCTACTTTCTTGACAGGGTATGCAACCATATACTGGAACTTGATAATGGGGTGCTTTATACCTACAAGGGGAACTACTCCTACTTCCTTGAAAAAAGAGATGAAAGGGTAGATATTTTTAATACAGAGACAGAGAGGGCAAGAAATCTCCTGCGAACTGAATTAGACTGGATGAGAAGAATGCCACAGGCCAGAGCTACAAAAGCAAAGTACAGAATAAATGCCTTTTACGAATTAAAGGAGAGGGCAGATAAGAGAGTGGTTCAAAAACAGATGAAGATAGATGTAGGTGCATCAAGACTGGGAACCAAGATAATAAACTGCAGAAATCTCACCCATTACTGGGATGATTATTGCACTGTGAAGGAGTTTACATACAACTTTGCCAAAGGGGAAAAGGTTGGTATTGTAGGTGCTAATGGTGCCGGTAAAAGCACTTTTCTTAAACTGCTTACAGGAGAGATTGAGAAATATACAGGAGAAATTGACAGAGGTGAGACTCTTGTTATTGGCCACTACAGACAGGATGGACTCAGTTTTGATCCTGAAGAGACTGTAATTGATGCTGTCAGAAGGGTTGCTGAGGTAGTAACACTTGCAGATGGATCAACTATTCCGGTGACACAATTTCTCTCCAGATTTCTCTTTCCGCACTCATCTCACAATACTAAAATTGAGAAACTTAGCGGAGGAGAGCGAAGAAGGCTGTATCTGGTAACTGTTCTTATGAAAAGCCCAAACTTCCTTATACTGGACGAACCTACCAACGACCTTGATATAGTCAGTCTAAATGTACTTGAGGAGTATCTCCTGGCTTTTCCCGGATCTCTCATTATAGTCTCTCACGACAGATATTTTCTGGACAAGCTTGCAGATCATATTTTTGTATTTGAAGGTGATGGCCTGATTAAAGATTATGTTGGAAAATACAGTGAGTACCGGGAAATGGTTAAAGAGCTTGAGGCTGCAAAAGAGAGAGAGCTGATAAAGACAAAAGAACCCGCCATCATTAAGAATAATGACGAAAAAAAAACTGCGGGAAAGTTATCATGGAAAGAGCAGAGGGAGCTCGAGGAGATTGATGAGAAGCTAGATGCTCTTGAAAAAGAGAAGAGCAGCCTTGAAGCTGCCCTCTCATCAGGTTCTCTTTCACCTGAGGAGCTTACAAAATACTCATTGCGAATAGGTGAAGTTATTTCAAATATTGACCGGCTCAGCGATCGATGGCTGGAGCTTACTCCATAAGTTTTTTATACTTGAATCTTTTTGGAGTTAAATCACCAAGTCTCTTCTTCTTGTTCTCCTCATATTCTGAATAGCTTCCCTCAAAGAATACCACTTTTGAGTCACCCTCAAATGCCAGTATATGTGTTGCAATCCTGTCCAGGAACCATCTGTCGTGTGATATAATTACCGCACACCCCGCAAAATTTTCCAGGCCCTCTTCCAGAGCTCTGATTGTATTCACATCCACATCGTTAGTTGGTTCGTCAAGAAGCAGAACATTTGCCTCCTCTTTCAAAGTGAGTGCCAGGTGAAGTCTGTTTCTCTCACCCCCTGAAAGAATTCCGCATTTTTTCTCCTGATCTGCTCCTGAAAAGTTAAATCTGGAGACATATGCCCTTGCATTTACCTCTTTGTTCCCAAGCTTTACAAAATCCGAGTTTTGAGCTATCGTTTCATATACGGTTTTATCCGGATCAATGTGTCTGTGCTGCTGATCAACATAGGCAACCTTAACTGTCTCCCCTACCATAAAAGAGCCTGCATCCGGTTTTTCGAGTCCCATAATAAGGCGGAAGAGAGTCGTTTTTCCAGCTCCGTTAGGGCCGATAATCCCCACAATTCCTGCAGGCGGGAGGCTAAATTCCAGACCTTCATATAACAGTTTATCACCAAATCCTTTTGTTACTCCTTTAGCATCTATCACCCTGTCTCCCAGGCGGGGACCATTCGGAATAAAGATCTCCAGTTTCTCCTCTTTTACCTTCCCATCCTCATTCAGCATCTTTTCGTAAGCAGAGAGACGGGCTTTTGATTTGGCCTGACGGGCCTTGGGAGACATCCTAACCCACTCAAGCTCTCTTTCCAGAGTTTTACGCCTTTTACTCTCCTGCTTCTCTTCGGTTGCCAGTCTTGTAGATTTCTGATCAAGCCAAGAGGAGTAATTTCCCTTCCAAGGAATTCCCTCGCCTCTGTCAAGCTCTAAAATCCATCCGGCAACATTATCCAGGAAGTAACGGTCGTGAGTAACTGCAATTACAGTACCCTTGTACTGCTGAAGGTGCGCCTCCAGCCACTGAATTGATTCAGTATCCAGGTGGTTGGTTGGCTCATCTAATAAGAGAACATCTGGTTCACGGAGAAGAAGCCTGCAAAGAGCAACCCTGCGGCGCTCACCACCGGAGAGGTGTTTTACAACAGCATCCGGTTCCGGGCATTGAAGCGCATCCATAGCCCTTTCAAGTTTGGAGTCAATATCCCATCCGTTTACATGCTCTATTTTTTCGGTAAGCTCGCCCTGGAGGTCAATGAGTTTTGCCATCTCATCGTCATCCATAGGCTCTAGAAATTTATTATTAACCTCTTCGTACTGCTTTAGCAGGGACATCACTTCGTGAACCCCCTCCTGAACAACTTCAAGAACTGTCTTATTATCATCAAGATGAGGCTCCTGTTCCAGATACCCAACCGAGTAACCGGGTGCCCATACCACCTCTCCGTCGTAAGCATTTTCAACACCTGCAATAATCTTTAAAAGAGTTGATTTACCTGATCCGTTAAGACCTATGATGCCTATCTTAGCTCCGTAAAAAAAGGAGAGGTAGATATTTTTAAGGATTGCCTTGTTGTTCGTGGGTAATATTTTTCCCACACCATTCATTGAAAATATTATCTTCTCGTCTGCCATAAATTATTATAATTTGCGGCAAAGATAATATTAAACATCAGATTTCCCTGCCCCAAGCTTTATAACAAGAGAGTCAAGATATTGCACTGACCTGACAGAGTCTGCGATCTCAGCCGATCTAAGAAGCTGAGCCCTATAGGCCTCCATATTCTCCTTCTTAATTGGATCTGCAGGCGGTGCCTCCATCTTAAGCGGATTTATCGGCTTTCCGTTTTGCCAAATACGGAAATCCAAATGGGGTCCGGTGGAGAGTCCTGTACTCCCAACATATCCTATCACCTCACCCTGTCTTACCCTCTTTCCTACCTTAAGCCCCGGCGCAAATTTTGAAAGGTGCAGATAGGCTGACGAGTAAGTTGAATTATGTCTGATCTTAACTGTGTTGCCCCCTCCTCCGGCGTAAGCCCTCTGTATGACAACCCCATCTCCAATGCTCATAACAGGTGTCCCCGTTGGAGCAGCATAATCAACTCCTGTATGTGGCCTTACCACCCTGGTAACAGGGTGTCTCCTTGCATAACTGAATCCAGATGATATTCTGGAAAATTTGAGTGGAGCCTTTAAAAAAGCCTTCCTTAAATTTTCACCCTTTTCATTCCAGTAGTTTGGTGATTCATCCTGTACAAATCTGTGGGCTTCATACATCACTCCATTGTGCCTGAAATATGCAGCGTGAATAGTCCCAATATCCAGGAGTTCATCACCGGCATAAATCTCGTCATAGACAACCATAAATGAGTCTCCCTTTTGTAATCCAAAGAAGTCAATCGTCCATGCGTATATATCAGATAATCTGTTTGCAATCAGAGGACTCATTCCTGAATTGATACAATCGTTCCAGAGAGAAGAGTTAATGGTAGCCTCTCCCACTCTGGTTTTAACGGTTACATTCAGTTCGTGGATCTCTACAAAAATTGAGTCGTGAACACCAAATGTAACAAACGAACTCTTTGTGTCCTGATAGACCAGATATGCTAGTTTTGGATTTTCATCCATTGTATAGTAAGCTTTATAGCCATTCCCAATCCTCATTTTTTTCAAATCAAAAACTGTTCTTGCAGCCTGGGTAAGAGCATAAATATCTGCATTTTCAGCACCCAGATCTGTCAGAAGATTTGTAAAGAACTGACCTCTCCTGATTGTCCCCTCCCTGACATCAAATTCAGATACTGGTATCCCAAATTCAGTTATTACTTCAAGACTGTCCCTTTGATTTGTGTTTACTACAGAATCTGTTCGCCCATTTTTACATGCAACTATCAGAAAAAGAAATAAAAATAGCTTCAAATATCTCATACCATTCATTTTTTCACCACTAAGATAGGGATTTCAAATTTGTGTGTTGATAAAATTGTGGAAAAAAATGTAAAATAATGTAACAAAGTGGAAAACATTTTATATTTTTGCATAGGTTGTAATGCGACTTGTAAAAGCTCTTAAAATGGTCAAATTCATAGGTGAATATAATGCTAAGGTTGATGACAAGGGAAGACTTATTCTCCCCTCTTCATTCAAGGCTTCTATCACACCCGGAGGAGACATGAGACTGGTCCTGAAAAAGGATCTCTTCTCTGATTGTCTGGAGATGTACACATACGAAGAGTGGACTCAGGAGAGCGAACAAGTTAAATCCAGATTAAATTTCTTTAACAGGGAGCATGCCAGTTTCTGGAGAGAGTATATGAGGGAGAGGGCTATCGTAGAGCCGGATGAAAAACTCGGAAGAATAACAATTCCAAAAAAACTGCTGGAGCAGATTGGGGTAGAGAGAGAGGTGACATTTGCCGGAAACGGGCATAAGATCGAGATCTGGGCAAGAGAGGCATATGAATCCCACAAACTCACTGACAACGACTACCTGGCGCTCGCCGAAAAAATATTAGGATAGGGAGGGTTGCATATGAGTGAGTATCATACACCGGTTCTGCTAGAAGAGAGTGTATCCGCGATGGCTATTCGTGACGGAGGCACCTATGTTGATGCAACATTCGGCGGAGGCGGACACAGCAGGGAGATTCTTTCAAGAATGGGGAAAAATTCAAAGCTTGTTGTTTTTGACAGGGATCCCGATGCTATTGCAAATATACCGGAAGACAAGAGGATAATTTTTGTAAATAATAATTTCAGGTTTATTCAAAATCATCTGAATTATTTAGGCATATCACAGGCTGACAGCATCCTGGCAGATTTAGGAGTATCCTCCCATCAGTTTGACACAGAGGAGCGAGGTTTCTCATTCAGATTCCATTCAAGACTTGATATGAGAATGAATCCGTTAACAAGAGAGGGAGCAGACGGAATAGTTGCAAACAGATCAGAGAACGAACTGGATAAGATATTCAGATTATATGGTGAAGTTGACAACAGCAGACGGGTTGCAAAGATTATATGCAGAGAGAGAGAGATTGAGCCAATTGAGACTACGACAAGGCTTAATCAGATTCTGGAGCCTGTAACTCCCAGAACAGGAGGTCATAAATATCTGGCAAAAATATACCAGGCTCTGAGAATTGAGGTTAACGGAGAGATGAAGTCGCTGGAGGGTTTTCTTTCAGGCTCTCTGAATGTGTTAAAACCGGGAGGAAGACTTGTTGTAATAACCTACCACTCTCTAGAGGACAGGATGGTTAAGAACTTTTTAAAGACAGGGAATGTCTCCGGAAAAATTGAAAAGGATTTTTACGGAAAGCAGAGTTCACCTTTTACAGTAGTTTTCAGAAAACCGATGGTGCCTGCAGAGGAGGAGATTTCAAGAAATACAAGGGCAAGAAGTGCAAAGCTGAGGGTCGCAGAAAAGATGGAGATTAACTGAAATGGCAAAAAAGAGATGGGTTTCAGAGATAATGGGTGGTCAGATTCTTATTCACAGCGGAATTCTGCAGCAGCTTGGTTTTGTATTATATCTCTTTGCGCTTGTGATTTTTTACATATCTCTCAATTTTAACATTGAGAGCAAATTAATAACTGAGAGACATAACCAGAGGGAACTTAAAAACCTTAAGGCAGATTACACAGGAAAAAGGGCCAGACTGCTTTATATGAGTAAAAAAACCGAGATAGAGAGAAGGCTTACAGAATCAGGCTCCGAGTTGAAATCTCCGTCTAACCCACCTGCTTATATCAAACTTGACTGAATATGAAGGACATAATATCAAGGATTGGTGTAATATACTTCTTTATGGTACTGTTTGGCCTGATTGTAATTGGCCGGATAGTACATCTGCAGTTTTTTGCAGATCTTCCTGTAAGTTCTGAGGAGATATCATTCAGAACCGAGGAGATTGAGGCTGTAAGAGGAAGTATCCTTGCAAGGGACGGCAGATCCCTGGCCAGTTCTGTACCATATTATCAGATAAGGATGGATTGCGTTTTCCCGGAGGAGACACTTTTTAACAACAATATTGATTCTCTTTCAATTGCTCTCTCCGGCTTCTTTAAGGATAAGAGTGCAGCCCAGTATAAAAGCGACCTGCTCTCTGCAAGAAAAAAGGGAAACAGATACAAGGCAATAGGCAACAGGCTTGTTGACTACTCGGAAATGATGGAGGTGCGGATGTTTCCTTTGTTTAGAGAGAGAAGCAACAGAGGAGGATTTATCAGCGAACAGAAAAATAAAAGAAATAATCCTTACGGAAGACTGGCATACAGAACCATCGGCTTTATAAACTCAAATGGTGTTGGTGTGGGGATTGAGGGTAGCTACGACTACTACCTTAAAGGGATACCCGGAAAGCAGACTGTTCAGCGACTACTTGGAGGTGAGTGGATGCCTGTAAACGAGGAGGAGACTATTATGCCTCAGGATGGCATGGATGTCAGAACTACCATTGACATTGAAATCCAGGAGGCTGCAGAAAATGCGCTGAGAAATCAGCTCTCACTGTCAGATGTTTTTGAAGGTGCTACTGCAATAGTTATTGAAGTAAAGACAGGTGCTGTCAGAGCAATTACAAATATGAAAAAAATGGACAACGGTGAGTTTGATGAGTCATTTAACTATGCTATAAGTCAGGCAACTGAGCCGGGTTCTACTTTTAAGCTTGCAACTCTGGTAGCCCTTATAGAGGATGGTTATGTAAATCTTGAGACTCCTGTTGATGCAGGAAACGGCAGATGGAAATACAGTACAAAAGAGTTTACTGATGTTACAAAGGGTGGTTACGGACTGATAGATGTAAGAAAGGCCTTTGAGAAATCATCCAATGTTGCATTTGCCAAACTTGCAGTTGAATATTATGCAAACAACGAAAAGAAGTATGTGGACAGACTTCACAATATGAAGATTGGAGAAAAATTCAATCTAGATATTATGGGTGAAGGCAGATCGGTTATTCACTCACCTGGAGATGCTATGTGGAGTAAGCTTACCCTTCCGATGATGGCAATGGGTTATGCCTCTCTTATTACTCCTCTTCACACTCTGGCATTTTACAATGCGATAGCTAACGGGGGAAAAATGATGAAGCCATATTTTGTGGAAAGTTTACAGAAACATGGTGAAGTTGAAAAGATATTTGAGCCTCAGGAGATGAGTGGTTCAATTTGCTCTCAATCTACAATTAAGCTTGTACATGAAGCCCTGAGAGGAGTTGTTGAGCATGGCACAGGAAAAGGGATTAATGATCCAAGATATAAAATCTCAGGAAAAACAGGTACTGCGCAAATAGCTTTTGACGGAAGATACATAGATTCCCAGGGATACAGAAAGCATCAGGCCTCATTTGCCGGATTCTTTCCAAGTGATGACCCAAAATACTCTGCAATAGTGGTCCTCTACACAAATAAAACTAGGGCAAACTTTTACGGAGGTTCTTGGGCTGCTCCTGTATTCAAACAAATTTCTGACAGAATATTCGTTAACAATCCTCAATGGGGAGAGCCCGTTAAAGGTGATGGGAAAAGTACTCCATCATACGCAAAGGTTTTGTCTGGAAATAGTGAAGAGATTAAGAAAATTGCAAAACAAATCCCTTCAACCAAAGTAAATTTCGCACTCCCCGGAGAGTGGGTCAATATTGAAAAAGACTCGCTTGAAAGAGTTGTTGCCAGGGAGTTAAGGGAGGTTGCAGATAGTGTTCCAAGTGTATTGAATATGGGGTTAAAAGATGCTCTTTATCTGCTTGAGAACAAGGGTTACAGAGTAAAATTCTCCGGAAAGGGAAGAGTAATTACTCAAAACCCACTTCCGGGAAGCGGCCTGGAAAAAAACGGAATAATTAACATAGAACTTTCTGAGAGGTATGAAACTGAGTAATATATTAAATGGCATTGATCTAATTGAAGTTACCGGAGGTTCACCTGAGATGTGTGAAATTACAGGTATATGCTTTGATTCAAGATGTTGTACACCTGGTTCACTTTTCATTGCTCAGAGAGGCTCTGCATCTGACGGACATCTGTTCATTAACGCAGCACTTGAGAGTGGCGCTGCTGCTGTTTTGTGCGAAGAGATGCCATCAGAGAGATCCAATGGAGTTGTTATAAAAATTAAAGATACTCACTCTGCTCTGGGTATTGCATCTTCAAATTTCTATGACAGACCTTCAGAGAAGATGAAAGTTGTCGGTATTACAGGAACAAATGGCAAAACCACAACAGCAACTCTTTTATTCAGAGTATTCAGAGCTCTTGGATATAAATGCGGGCTTCTCTCTACAATAGCAAATTATATTGAAGAGAGAGAGGTGAGTGCAACTCATACAACTCCTGATCCTGTACAGCTAAACAGATTAATGGCAGAGATGGCATTTGAGGGTTGTGAATTCTGTTTTATGGAGGTGAGTTCTCACTCCCTTGATCAGAAGAGGGTGGCAGGTATTGAATTTGCGGGAGGCCTCTTTTCTAACATTACACACGACCATCTTGACTATCATAAAACCTTTGCTGAATACATCAGAGTTAAGAAGAGTTTCTTTGATAATCTTAGTCCAAATTCCTTTGCATTGACTAACATTGATGACAAAAATGGTATGGTAATGCTTCAGAACTCTGCAGCATCAAAATATACATACTCATGTCAATCTCCGGCAAATTTTAACTGCAGAATAATTGAAAGCACACTGGACGGAATGCTTTTGAATATTGGCGGTAAAGAGGTCTGGACAAGATTCATAGGCGGTCACAATGCTTACAATATTCTGGCAGTATACTCAGCAGCCATTCTGCTGGGAGCAAAGGAGGATGAACTCCTTGTTGAGATTAGCAATCTCTCCAGCGTTGCAGGAAGACTCGAATATCTCAAGGGGGGTGAAGAGATTACTGCTGTTGTAGACTATGCCCACACACCTGATGCACTTGAAAATGTTCTTAAAACATTAAAAGATTGCGCTGAAGGCAAAGAGATTGTAACTGTATTTGGATGTGGAGGAAACAGAGACAAAACTAAAAGGCCAGAGATGGCAGAGGTCTCGGCAAGATACTCTGACAGAGTAGTTGTTACTTCTGACAATCCAAGATTTGAGGAGCCTGAAGCCATTATTGATGATATAAGAAAAGGATTCTCTGTAAAAGATATGGGAAAGACTCTATTCATAACTGACAGAAGAGAGGCTATAAGAACAGCTTTGATAATGGCTAAGCCGGGCAGTATTGTACTGATAGCCGGTAAGGGGCATGAAAACTACCAGGATGTCAAGGGTGTGAAGCACCATTTTGACGATAAGGAGGAGATTAATAACCTATTCAATCAAAAAAGTTAGAAGATGATTTACAATTTGTTTGATTATTTGCAAGAATCTGTTGATTTCCCCGGCTTGGGTTTGTTTAGGTATATTTCATTCAGAGCTATATCTGCAGTAATTCTTTCTATGCTTATTGCACTGTTTGTTGGAAAAAGGATTATAAACAAACTTGCAAAAAGGCAGATTGGCGAAAGTATCCGGGACCTGGGACTGGAGGGTCAAATGTCAAAGAAGGGAACTCCAACAATGGGGGGTATTATAATACTTGTCTCTCTTCTTATTCCTGCTGTTCTTCTGGGTGATCTTACAAATATTTATGTTCAGCTGATGATTCTTACAGCCGTATGGCTCGGCTTCATCGGATTTATGGACGACTACATAAAAGTATTTAAAAAGAATAAAGAGGGGCTGCAGGGAAAATTTAAAATATTCGGGCAGGTAGGACTTGGTCTTATAGTGGGAGTA
Source organism: Bacteroidales bacterium (assembly GCA_018053445.1). Lineage (GTDB taxonomy): Bacteria > Bacteroidota > Bacteroidia > Bacteroidales > UBA932 > Bact-08. The sequence goes on from JAGPLK010000016.1 coordinate 26,037, forward strand.
AGCCTCTACCTGAGTGATCAGGCTGTTGTTAGGGTCCCTTCAAGTGAATTGGTAAAGGAGGCTCATGCTGAGGTAATTTCACAGGAGGGGTTTACAGACAAGGTTGAGTATTTCAAAGATGAAAAAAGCACCAAAACTACAATTCCTTTCGTTAAAGACAACGAGTTTGATTATGCCTGGCTCTCTCCGGTGAAGGGAGAAATAGGACAGAAAGTGGGCTGGGTTATCTATGTTCTAATGGTCATTTTCATTGTAACAGCTGTTTCAAATGGCACCAATTTGACAGACGGGATGGACGGGCTCACAACTGGAATATCTGCAATTGTTGGAGTAACTCTGGCAATTCTTGCCTATCTGTCAGGTAATATAATTTATGCCAATTATCTCAATATAATGTATATACCAAATACAGGAGAGCTTGTTGTGGTTCTTGCCGCATTTATTGGCGCGCTCGTAGGCTTTTTATGGTATAACTCCTATCCTGCTCAGGTTTTTATGGGAGATACAGGCTCACTTGCAATAGGTGGAATCATTGCTGTAGCGGCAATAATGATAAGAAAGGAACTTCTGATTCCTGTTCTTTGCGGAATTTTCTTTGTTGAGAGCATCTCTGTAATAGTACAGAGGCTCTACTTCAAATATACAAGAATTAAATACGGAGAGGGCGTAAGAATTTTCAGGATGGCTCCTTTGCACCACCACTTTCAGAAAGAGGGTGTACCTGCTCTGATCCAGAGACCAAGAAGAGCACTTCCTGAGGCAAAAATTGTTGCCCGCTTCTGGATTATTGCAATAATTCTTGCTGTTTTATCAATAGTAACTTTGAAAATTAGATAGATATGTCAAAAGTAGTAGTTCTTGGCGGAGGAGAGAGTGGTGTTGGAGCAGCTGTATTAGCAATAGTTAAGGGACACGAAACATTCCTTTCTGACTGCAATATGCTGCAGGACGATGCTAAAGCAATGCTTGAGCGTTTTAACATCCCTTATGAAGAGGGTGGTCACACCAGAGAGAGGATCCTTGATGCCGATGAGGTTATTAAAAGCCCGGGGATTCCTGATACAGTTCCTATTATGGACGAAATTTTCTCTGTGGGAATTCCGGTAATTTCAGAAATAGAATTTGCCGGAAGGTATGACAGCTCCAAAAAAATATGTATCACCGGAAGTAACGGAAAGACTACCACAACATCTATTATATACTTTCTGATGAAAAATGCCGGTCTAAATGTTGGTTTAGCCGGAAATATCGGTCAAAGCTATGCATTCCAGGTGGCTACGAAAAAGCATGACTACTATGTGCTGGAACTTAGCAGCTTCCAGCTGGAGGGCATGTATGAATTCAAGGCAGATATTGCTGTTCTGCT